>NZ_JBFAXQ010000045.1:0-46281 GCF_040680855.1 Kribbella sp. NPDC051952 | reverse complement strand
GCCGGGGGGTGGGTGGGAGCGCGCGTAGCAGGTGCGGGAGGAGCGGAGCGACGGAGCGCCTGCGTAGCACGCGTGGGATGAAAACTCTTATCTGATGCGCATGCCTGAGATGGCGCGGGCGATGACCAGGCGTTGGATCTCCGAGGTGCCTTCGAAGATGGTGTAGATCTTGGCGTCTCGGTGCATGCGTTCTACTGGGTATTCGCGGGTGTAGCCGTTGCCGCCTAGGATTTGGATGGCTTCTTCGGTGACCTTTACGGCTACCTCGCCGGCTTTGAGTTTGGCCATGGAGCCTTCGCCGTGGCGGTAGTCGGGGGTTTCGCCTCGCATGAGGGCGGAGGACATGTTCGCGGCTCGCCAGACCAAGAGGCGGGCGGCGTCGATTTCTAGGGCCATGTCGGCGAGTTTGAAGGCGATGCCCTGGTTGTCGATGATCGGGCGGCCGAACTGTTCGCGGGTCTTGGCGTACTCCAGCGCTACCTCGTAGGCGGCTCGGGCGATGCCGATGGCTTGGGCGCCGACGAGGTGGCGGGTCATTTCGAAGGTGGCCATCGAGGCGTTGCGGCCGGCGGATTCCGCCGTACCGTTCGCCGCGGCGGCGCGGGCCTCGTGGGCGCGGGCGATCCGGGCGTCGAGTTTCTCCTTGCCGCCAAGCACGTTCTCGGCGGGGATGCGGACGTTGTCGAAGAAGACGTCCGCGGTGTGTGACGCCCGCAGACCGTGCTTCCGCAGCTTGGTGCCCATCTCGAGTCCGCGCACCTCAGACTTCGGTACGACGAAAGCCGCCTGCCCCTTGGTCCCCAACGACGGATCGACCGTCGCGACCACCACATGGATGTCCGCGATCCCACCGTTGGTAGCCCAAGCCTTCTGCCCGTTGATCACCCACTCAGAAGTGGCCGAGTCGTACGTCGCCCGAGTACGGATCGCGGACACATCAGACCCCGCACCGGGCTCCGACGAGCAGAATGCAGCCACCCGTACGTCGTCAGCCGTGCCGTAGCACCGCCCCATCCACTGACTCCACTGCTCCGGAGTCCCGTTGGAGAAGATCGCGGACGACGCCAGACCGGTGCCCTTCAAAGACATCGCGATCCCGGCATCACCCCAGAACAGCTCCTCGTGTACGAGCGGCATCAACAGGCCGGTCGGATCCACGAAAAGGTTGACGTTCATGTCCAACCCGTAGAGACCGATCTTCGCGGCCTCCTGGATGATCGGCCACGGGGTCTCCTCACGCTCGTCCCACTCGGAGGCCGCGGGGCGGATGACCTCCTCGGCGAACGTGTGGGTCCAGTCGCGGATCTCCCGCTGCTCGTCGTTCAGAGCGAGCGAGAACGAGCTCCAGCCCGGCTTCGAGCGCTCGGCGCCGAGCTCTCCGGCAAGCGCCATCACATCGGCGGACAACTCGGGCGTGGGGTTCGAATCGGTCATCAACGTCCTCCGGCGACAAAGAAGCAGACAAGCCAGATGTTACCCGTGAGTGTAACCGTCGTTTGCACCAGGGGGTACCGCTGTGGCTAAGATCAATCCATGAGCTCCGCGCTGCTCGCGATCGGACGCCGCCGGACCACGGCGGAGCGTCGTCGTGACCGCGAGCGCGAGATCATCCGCGCGACTCGTGAGCTGTTCGACGAGCGGGGCACGATCGACGCCCAGATCGACGATATCGCCAAGCGGGTGGGGATCAACAAGGCCCTGATCTACCGGCACTTCGCCGGCAAGGAGGAGCTGTTCGCGCTCACTCTGGTCGACTACCTGGGTGACCTCGACCAACTGCTCGCCGCCGTCGACAACCCGCGGAAGACGCCGCTCAATCGCTTGAAAGCACTCAGCGAGGTCTTCGTCGACTTCTGCCTGCAGTATCCGGCGTTCGCGGACTGCGCGATGAGCCTGCTCCGGCGCACCGGCGACCAGCTGTTCGGCGAGATCACCGAGCCGGTGATGACCAAGCTCGGTACGGCGATGGCCGCGGCGCTGCACCGTATTGCGGACATCCTCAGGGCCGGTCAGCGGTCGGGCGTGTTCGACACCGTGGATACCGATTACCTGGCGAATCACCTGTACACACAGACACTCGGATCGTTGCATATGGCAAGGGTCGGGCTGATCGTGTCGAGTGGGCAGCCGGGGCATCCGGTGGTGCATCATGCCGATGTCGCCACCGTCCGGGAGACTGCGATCACCGCAACCCTCGCGACCGCCGTCGGCCGCAAAGCCCTCACCAGCAAAGCGACTGCGGCCAGCAAGACCCGTCGAACCTCCGCCACCGCACGAACGTCCAAAGATGCGAGAACCAGAGCAGGAGAGACATCGTGACCGAGACCCGCAAGGTGGCCGTCGTCGCCGGGAACAGGATTCCGTTCGCCCGGCAGGACAAGACCTACCGGCACGCCTCCAACTCCGACATGCTCACCGCCGCCCTCAACGGGCTGGTCGACCGGACCGGGCTCGGCGGCCAGGAGGTCGGCGAGGTCGTCGCCGGCGCGGTCCTCAAGCACGCCCGCGACTGGAACATGGTCCGCGAGGTGGTCCTCGGTTCCAAGCTCGCGCCGACAACCCCGGCGTACGACATCCAGCAGGCGTGTGGGACCGGGCTCGAGGCGGCGATCCTGGTCGGTAACAAGATCGCGCTCGGTCAGATCGACGCCGGCATCGCGGGTGGGGTAGACACGGCGAGCGATGCACCGATCGCGGTCAACGACAAGCTGCGCAACATCCTGCTCGACCTCAACCGGTCCAAGTCCTTCCAGGACCGTCTGAAGGTACTGGCGCGGGTCCGCCCGAAGGACGTGGTCCCGGAGATCCCGCGCAACGCCGAGCCGCGCACCAGGAAGTCGATGGGTGACCACGCGGCCCTGACCGCGCTCGAGTGGGGCATCACCCGCGAGGCGCAGGACGAGCTCGCGTACCGCTCCCACATGAACCTCGCCGCGAGCTACGACCGTGGCTTCCAGCAGGACCTCATCACGCCGTACCTGGGCCTCGAGAAGGACCAGAACCTGCGGCCCGACACAACCCTCGAGAAGCTGGCGAAGCTCCGGACGGCGTACGGCAAGGGCGAGACCGCGACCATGACGGCCGGGAACTCGACCCCGCTCACCGACGGTGCGTCGGCCGTCCTGCTGGCGACCGACGAGTGGGCCACCGAGCACGGACTCCGCCCGCTCGCGTACCTGACCCACTCGCAGACGGCCGCAGTCGACTACGTGAAGGGTGCCGAGGGCTTGCTGATGGCTCCGGCGTACGCCGTGCCCCGCATGCTGGCCCGTGCCGGACTCACGCTGCAGGACTTCGACTACTACGAGATCCACGAGGCGTTCGCATCCCAGGTGCTGTCCACGCTGAAGGCATGGGAGGATCCGATCTTCTGCAAGGAACGGCTCGGCCTGGACGCTCCGCTCGGCGAGATCGACCGGGACAAGCTGAACGTGAACGGCAGCTCGCTGGCTGCGGGCCACCCGTTCGCTGCGACCGGCGGGCGGATCGTCGCCGCGCTGGCCAAGCAACTGGACGAGAACGGCGGTGGCCGGGGCCTGATCTCGATCTGCGCCGCGGGCGGCCAGGGCGTCGTCGCCATCCTCGAGAAGTAGGAGCTGAGAATGACGGACCGCTACCAGACCTTCACCCGGACGCCGCTCGGCCAGACCCTGGTGAAGAACCTGGGTCTGCCCGACCCGATGCCGTTGCAGCGCTGGATCGAGGGTTCGCCGGTGATCGACGGCCCCGTGGTGTTCGGCGCGATCGGCGAGACCGATGCCGGCAAGGCGATCCAGGCGCTGCTGCGCGACATCGGCGCCTCGTTCAGCACCGCGACCGAGGGCGTCGCGTCGAGTGAGATCCGGCCGAAGGCGCTGGTCTTCGACGCGACCGGCGCGACCTCGACGGCCGAGCTGACCAGCCTGCAGCGCTTCTTCTCCCCCGTCATCCGCCAGCTCGCGGCCGCCGGTCGAGTCATCGTGGTCGGCCGTACGCCGGAGCTCGCGCAATCGACCGAGGAACAGATTGCCCAGCGCGCTCTCGAAGGCTTCACGCGAAGCCTGGGCAAGGAGGTGAAGCGCGGCGCCACGGTCAACCTCGTGTACGTCGCTCCCGACGCCCACGAGCAGCTGGATTCGACCCTCCGCTTCTTCCTCTCCCCCAAGTCGGCGTACGTCGACGCGCAGGTCACCCGGATCGGGACCGGTCCCCTGGTCAGCAACGACCCGAACCGCCCCCTGGCCGGTCGCATCGCCCTGGTCACCGGCGCGGCCCGCGGGATCGGCGCGTCGATCGCCAACACGCTCGCCCGGGACGGCGCGACCGTGATCGGCGTCGACGTACCGCAGAACGCGGACGCTCTCCGCAAGGTGATGTCGAAGATCCAGGGCAGCGAGCTCCTGCTCGACGTGACCGCGGTCGACGCCGCCCAGCGGATCGCCGCCCACGCCCAGGAGCAGTACGGCGGACTCGACATCGTCGTCCACAACGCCGGCATCACCCGGGACAAGCGGCTCGCGAACATGCGGACCGACGCGTGGGACGCCGTGCTCGACGTCAACCTGCGCGCGCCGGAACGGATCACCCAGCATCTGCTCGAGTCCGGGGCGCTCCGCGACGGCGGCTCGATCATCGGTGTCGCGAGCATCGCCGGCATCGCGGGGAACAACGGCCAAACGAACTACGCGACCTCGAAGGCCGGCGTGATCGGCCTGGTCCAGGCCCTCGCGCCGACTCTGACCGACCGGAACATCCGGATCAACGCGGTCGCGCCCGGATTCATCGAGACCGAGATGACCGCGAAGGTTCCGTTCGCGATCCGTGAGGTCGGCCGGCGGATCAACTCGCTGCAACAGGGCGGGCTGCCGATCGATGTCGCCGAGACCATCGCCTGGTTCGCCGACCCAGCCTCGGCCGGCGTCACCGGCAACGTGGTCCGGGTCTGCGGCCAGAGCATGCTGGGCGCCTGACATGCCGACCCGTCGGTACGACGACTCCCCCGGGCTCGGCTCTCTCTACGCCCGGACCGTCCGAGCGACCATGCGCCGGGCCGACTACGAGCCCGACGCGGACGGTCTCACGCTCGAGTTGCCACGGTCGGCGATCAACCAGGACCACCTGCAGGCCTACTGGGAGGTCACCGGATTCCCGGCCGGCCCGGCGCTGCCCGCGACGTACCTGCATGTGCTCGCGTTCCCGCTGCATCTGGACCTGATGTCCGACCCGTCGTTCCCGTACAAGCCGATGGGCATCGTGCACCTGTCCAACACGATCACCCAGCGGCGGCCGATCCCGATCCACGCGGAGCCGGCGATCCGCGTGCACAGCACGCCGGAGCGCCCGCACCCGAAGGGCACCGTCTTCGACGTGATCAGCGAGGTCAGCATCGACGGGAAGGTCGTGTGGACCGACCTGACCACCCTGCTCAGCCGCTCGTCCGGGACCGAGTCGGCGCATGTCGACCTGCTGAAGGACCCCGAGCTGGACGCCAACTCCTGGTGGGACCTGCACGGCAACCTCGGCCGCCGGTACGCCGCCGCGTCCGGCGACCGGAACCCGATCCACCTGTTCAAACTGACCGCTCAGGCGTTCGGGTTCCCGCGCCAGATCGCGCACGGCATGTGGGCCAAGGCTGCCGCGCTCGCCTCGATCGAGCGGGCCGGGAAACTCCCGGACGCCTTCACGGTCCGCGTCGACTTCCGCAAACCCCTGCTGCTCCCGTCACGGGTCCAGTTCGGCTACCAGCAGACCGGCAAGACCACCGACTTCGCCCTGTACGACGAGCAGCACGAGCTCACCCACCTGATCGGACAGCTGCAGGCGAACTGAGCCGCACGATCCGATCGAGCACCTCTCCGATCGGCGCGGCGTCATGCTTCTTGCCATCGCGCTCCCGAATCGCCAACGCCCCAGCCGCGGCCTCGCGAGCACCGATGACCGCCTGGTACGGCGCCGACCGGTTCTCCCGGATCCGCGCACCCAGGCTGCCCTCGTCCGCGTGCGCGACCTCGGCCCGCAGCCCGAGAGCCATCGCCCGCCGGACGACCTGGATGGCGACCTCCTCCTCATCGTCAGAGATCGGGAGTACGACGAGTTGCACCGGCGCGAGCCACGCCGGGAAAGCCCCGCCGTGCACCTCGATCAGCTGCGCCATCGCCCGTTCGATACTGCCGACGATCGCGCGGTGCACCATCACCGGACGGTGCTTGTTGCCGTCGGCACCGATGTACTCGAGGCCGAACGCCGCCGGCTGGTGGAAGTCGAGTTGGACGGTCGACAGGCTGAACTCGCGACCGGCCGAATCCTCCATCTGGATGTCGATCTTCGGACCGTAGAACGCCGCCTCGCCGGGTGCCTCCTCGTAGTCGACACCGGCGTTCTTCAGCACCTCGCGGAGCAGGTCGGCGGCGTGCGCCCAGCTGTCCGCGTCCCCGACGTACTTGCTGGCCGGGTCACCGAAGGCGGCATCCTCAGCCGGTAGGGCCAGCACATAGCGGGATGCGCTGATCCCCATATCGGCGTACGCCTGGTTGATCAGGGCCAGCGCGTTCTCGGCCTCGACGGCGACCTGGTCGAGGCGGCAGAAGATGTGCGCGTCGTTGAGTTGCATCGCCCGGACCCGGCTCAGGCCGGCGATCGCGCCGGACAGCTCGGCGCGGTACTGCCCGCCGAGCTCGGAGAGCCGGAGCGGGAGTTCGCGGTAGCTGTGCGAGCGGGAGCGATACATCAGCGCGTGGTGTGGACAGATGCTCGGCCGCAGGACCAGTTGCTCGGCGCCCATATCCATCGGCGGGTACATGTCGTCCTTGTACTTGGCCCAGTGGCCCGAGATCTCGTACAGCTCGCGCTTGGCGAGGACGGGCGAATAGACCCGCTGATAGCCGGCTCGTCGTTCCACTTCGGCGATGTAGCTCTCCAAGGCGTGCCGGACGGCGGCACCGGCGGGCAGCCAGTACGGCAGACCTGCGCCGATCAGCGGGTCGGAGTCGAACAGACCGAGTTCACGGCCGAGCTTGCGGTGGTCGTGCATGAGATGGCTCCTCGAAATCAGAGGGCGAGGACCCACGGACGCGACAAAGCCCCGGGGCAATCGCCCCGGGGCTTTGTCAGACAGTCAGATGTCAGCGCGCCAGGACGGAGTCCGGCGTCGTCGTGACTACAGCGCGCTTGATCATGTTTGAACGATAGCAGATCACTTGTGCTCCAAGTCCAGCCCAACTGGGCGGATCAGACCTTCCTGAGCGACCGACGCGATCAGCTCACCGCTCGAGGTGTAGAGGCGGCCGGTGGCGAAGCCGCGGGCGCCGGAGGCTGAGGGCGAGGCCTGGTCGTAGAGGAGCCACTCGTCGGCGCGGAACGGGCGATGGAACCAGAGGGCGTGGTCGAGAGAGGCCGGCTGGATCCGGCGGTCGCCGATGACGATCCCATGCGGAAGCAAGCTTGCCCCGAGCAACGTCAAGTCACTGGCATACGCGAGAACGCAAGCATGTAGGGCCGGATCGTCCGGAAGCTTGCCAGCAGCCCTTATCCAGAACTGCCGACCCGTCACGCCGGCCAGGCGTACGTCGAGAGCCGCCCACTCCTTGTCCCAGTCGGAAGCCGCGCGACCCGATCGCGCCTCGAGGACGGTCGCCAACCGCGGCGCCTCCTCCGGCGGTACGACGTCATCCGGCATCGGATCCTGATGATCGAGACCGGGCTCGGGCCGCTGGAACGACGCCGACATGTAGAAGATCGGCTTGCCGTTCTGCGAGGCAACCACCCGGCGGCTGCTGAACGTTCCGCCGTCCCGCGTCGGCTCCGCCCGATAGACAATCGGTACGGCGGTGTCGCCCGCGCGCAGGAAATACCCGTGCAACGAGTGGACCAGCCGCTCCGGATCCACTGTCCGGCTGGCGGCCGCCAACGCCTGGCCCAGTACCTGGCCGCCGAACACGCGTTGCATCGAGGTCTGCGGCTGCCGGCCCCGGTACAGGTCGGCGTCGATCATCTCCAGGTCGAGCAGCTCGACCAGGTCCTCCAGCGACTCAGGCATGCCTCATCCTGACAGGTCCCACCGGGAGCAGGACCTGTCAGGTGACAGGACTCACTGGTCGTCGTCGCGGTTCAGTTCAGCCAGGAACTGCTCGACCTCGGCGCCGAGCTCCTCGGCGGACGGGGTGGAATCGGCCAGGAGGCTCTTGCGGCTGACGGAGCCGGCGGCCGCGTCGTACTGCGTCTCGAGGGCGTTGACCACCGCGGAGGCATCCTCTGACGCCTCGACCTGCTCGTCGACCATCCGGCCCGTGAGGGCGGCCTCGTCGAGCAGGGCCTTGCTAGGGAGGAGCAGGCCCGTCGCGGCCGAGATCGCGTGCACCAGGGCCAGTGCGGCACCCGGGAAGCGGTTCTCAGCCAGGTAGTGCGGGACGTGGACCGCGAAGCCCATCGCGTCCTTGCCGGCCTCACCCAGGCGCACCTGCAGCATCGTGCCGGCGCTCGAGGGCAGCCGCATCTCGCCGTCCCAGATGTTCGAACGGGTGACCAGCTCGGGCCGGGTCGCGTGCGCGGTCAAGCCGAGCGGACGGGTGTGCGGGACGCCCATCGGGATGCCGTGGACGCCGATCGTGAGCGTCACGTTGTACAGCTCGATCAGCTGCCGGATCGCGCCGGCGAACCGGTTCCAGTGGTTGTCCGGCTCCGCGCCTTCGAGCAGCAGGAACTCGACACCCGCGTCGTCCTTCAGCAGGTGCAGGTTCAGCTGCGGCGGCGTGTAGTCGATGAATCGGTCCTCGGCGAACGTCACCTCAGGCCGCCGGGCCCGGTAGTCGTGCAGGAGATCGACGTCGAACCGCGCCAGCAGCCGGCTGTCCAGCACCTCGAGCAGGTGATCGGCGGTCACCCGGCCGGCCTGGCCGGCGTCCATGAACCCGTCCAGCGAGTGCACCAAGACCTTCGGCGTCGCCGCCGGGCCGGTCGCCACCGACTCGTCGACGATCTCGTAGAGGTCGTCCGGTCGCAGCATCGTCGTCTCCTTCATACAGTGGCCAACAGGGCGGGTAGGCCCCTCTATCCTGCCCTTTCACCCCACAACGTCCGAACGGTGGGCCCACATTCCGGCCATCGCGAACTTTCAGCTTCTTCCAAGATTCGACACGCCGGGCGACGGGTTGGGAAAGCGCTTGCTAGGTTGGTTGTCGTGAGCAGCGAACCTGATTCCGCCCTGACCGTCATGCTGGCGATGAACGACGCTAGCCGGGAGCGCGTGCTGATCCCGCGCGTCCGGCAGCGCCTGGAGGCGGCCGCGACGGTGCTTCCGGTCGGTCCCGGACTCAGCAACAACGGGGACCTGCCGGTCCGGGGCTTCCTGGCCGACCCGGCGATCCGGGCCGCGTTACCGGAGGTCGACGTACTGCTCACTGGGTGGGGCTGTCCGCGGATCGGGCCCGAGGTGCTCGACGCGGCGCCGAAACTGCAGGCGATCCTGCACGCGGCCGGCACGGTCAAGGCGATCGTCGACCCGGTCGCGTTCGACCGCGGGATCCAGGTGTCGTCGGCGGCGACCGCGAACGCGCTGCCGGTGGCCGAGTTCACGGTCGCCTCGATCGTGCTCGCCGGGAAGCGGGCGTTCCGGCTCGCGGCGCAGTACCGGCTCGAGCGGCGGAAGGCGGACCCGCACGGGATGCCGGGCAGCTACGGCTCGACGGTTGGTCTGCTGGGGGCGTCGCGGATCGGGAAGATGGTGGCCGAGCGGCTGCGCGGGTTCGATCTGGAGGTGCTGATCAGCGATCCGTATCTGACCGCGGCCGAGGCGGCTGAGCTCGGTGCGGAGTTGGTCGACAACGACACGCTGTTCCGGCGGAGCGACATTCTGAGCGTGCATGCGCCGCTGATTCCGGAGACGGTCGGCCTGGTCGACGCCCGCCTGCTCGGGTTGCTCCGGGATGGCGCGGTCCTGATCAATACGGCTCGCGGGAAGATCATCGACCCCGAGGCACTGATCAGGGAGTGCGCCTCCGGGCGGATTGACGCCGTACTCGATGTGACCGAGCCGGAGCCGCTGCCTCCCGACTCGCCGCTGCTCGACCTGCCGAACGTCTTCATCACGCCACACGTCGCCGGTGCCGTTGGCAACGAGATCGCCCGCCTCGGCGAAATGGCCGTCGGGGAGCTCGAGCGGCTGGTCGCCGGCCAGCCGTTGCAGCACGCCATCAGCCCAATCGAACTCGGAAGGCTCGCATGACCCGCCTCGTACTGCCGGACACCGATCGCGTCCTGTCCCGCCAGACGGGCTGGAGTCGTGCGCACTGGGAGGCACTGGCGGACTACCTGCTCGACTCACTCGTGCCGTACTTCTCCCCCGGCGCCGCGCTGGTCGCACTGCCTGGCCGACCGAGCCGATCGGGTACGGCGTCAGACGCGCTGGAAGGGTTTGCCCGGTCGTTCATGCTGGCCGCGTTCCGGATCGCCGGCGTGCAGGGCAAGGGCTGCGAGGCCCTGATCGAGCGGTACGCGCGCGGTGTCGCGAACGGAGCGAATCCGGACCACCCGGACGCGTGGCTGCGGTTGACTCCGCGCTCGCAGCAGATGGTCGAGGCCGCGGCGATCGCGGTCGCGCTGCACGAGACGCGGGAGTGGATCTGGGACCGGCTCGACACCCGCGCGCAGGAGCACGTCGCGGAGTGGCTGGGCGGGTTCAACGGATCCACCACGCATGACAACAACTGGCGGCTGTTCCAGGTGGTGAGTGAACAGTTCCTCGCGTCGGTCGGGGCGCCGTACTCGCAGGACGACATCGACGATGGCCTGGACCGGATCGAGGACTGGTACGTCGGCGACGGGTGGTACTCCGATGGCGACGGGCAGAACTTCGACAACTACATCGGCTGGGCCATGCACCTCTACCCGGGGTTGTGGACGCGGATGGCGGCTGCCACACCGGGTGCGGCGTACGAGGATCGGTTGAAGGTCTATCAGGACCGGCTGCGGTTGTTCCTCGAGGACGCGGTGCATCTGGTCGGCAACGACGGAGCGCCGATCTATCAGGGGCGCTCGCTGACGTACCGGACGGCTGCGGCTGCGCCGTACTGGATGGGCGCGGTGCTGGACGCCACTCCCCTGTCACCGGGGCAGACGCGGCGGTTGTGTTCAGGGATCGCACGGCACTTTGTGCAGCACGGCGTACCGGATGAGCGTGGGCTGTTGACGCTGGGGTGGTACGACACGTTCTTGCCGACTACACAGCAGTACTCCGGGCCTGGGTCGCCGTACTGGGCTTCGAAGGGGTTCATCGGGCTGTTGCTGCCGCCGGAGCACCCGGTGTGGACTGCGCCGGAGGACTCTGTCCCGCTTGACGATGCGGATCAGGTACGAGCGATGCCGGCACCGGGGTGGATCGTGCACGGGAGCCGGCACGATCAGATCGTGCGGCTGGTCAACCACGGTGCCGATCACGCGCCGTTGGCTGAGCCGGAGGGCGTGGAGCCGGCGGGCGATCCGCACTACAACCGGCTGGCGTACGCGAACCACGCCGGGCCGGAACTGTCGGACCAGGCGCCGCGGATCGACAACCTGATCTCGCTGGTCGGCTCGGACGGTCAGTCGAGTTCGCGCGGGCGGATCCGGCGGATCGGGGTCAGCGGACGTACGGCGTCCTCGTGGCACAAGGCGTGGTTGGGTTCGGAGGGGCCGTGGCGGATCGAGACGGCTTCCGTCGTCCACGGTGGGTGGGAGATTCGGTGTGCGCTGGTGGAAGGGCCGGCCGGATCGATCGTGCGGAGTGGTGGGTTCGCGGTGGCGGGTGCGTCGTTGCCGGAGGCAAGTGCCGGTGATCGGGCCGCATCGGCGCGGAACTCGGATGGGTTGTCGTCGGCGGTCGTCGGATTGCATGGGTACGACGCAGCGGGAGTGCATCGCGGACTCGGGGCCAACGCGTTCGGTGTGCACTCGGCAACGCCGTACGTGACGGCTCCGCACGACGGGGAGCCGTTGGTGCTCGTGAGCGCCGTACTGCTGACCCGGGACGCGCTCCGGCCGGAAGCGCTTGCCGAGGGCATCGATGTGGTGGTCGAGGGTGCGACGGTCCGGATCAGCCTGCCTGGTGGAGGTGTCGAGGTGGTCGAACTGGGACGGAATCGAGCGGGTTAGGCGAGCCTGACCAAGGTCGAGAAAACTGGTTTCGGCCATTAGATTGACGTAATGAGCACGTACGAGAAACTTCTGCAGGAGCAGATCCGGAACGAATTCACGGCGTCACAGCAATACGTGGCAGTGGCTGTCTGGTACGACGACCAGGATCTTCCGCAGCTCGCGTCGCACTTCTACAAGCAGTCACTGGAAGAGCGCAACCACGCGATGATGATGGTCCAGTACCTGCTGGACAAGGACATCCGGCCGCACATCCCCTCCGTCGGCGAGGTCGAGTCGGACTTCAAGTCCGCGCTGGAGCCGCTGGAGCTGGCACTCGCGCAGGAGATCACCGTCACCAAGCAGATCGAGACGCTGGCCCGGACCGCTCGGGACGAGAGTGATTACATCGGTGAGCAATTCATGCAGTGGTTCCTCAAGGAGCAGGTCGAGGAAGTCGCCGCGATGACCACCCTCGTGAACGTCGCCAAGCGCGCCGGCGACAACCTCTTCCACCTCGAAGACTTCCTCGCCCGCGAGGTGGTCGGCAACGACGGCAACGACCCCACGGCTCCGGTTGCAGCCGGCGGGAAGGTCTGAGCCGGGTTACCAGCTGCCACCTCCGCCGCCTCCTCCTCCGGAACCTGAGGAGGAGGACGAGCTGGAGCTGCTGCTGAAGCCGGAGGAGGTGCCTCCTCCGGCTGACGGGCTCGGGGGTGAGCTGAAGGTGTTGGAGACGGCCGAGGTCATGTCCGTGAGCGCGCGAAGTCGCGAAACCGGCGAGCGCCAACCCGGCGACCAGCGTGCAGAACAGGATCCGCAGAGTCCTCCGCATGCTCGCGAGACTACCGAGAGTGCAGCCGATGGTGACAACCAGCCACTACCAGCTGCCGCCGCCTCCGCCACCGCCACCGCCGCCGGACGAGCCGCCGCTGAAGCCGGAGGAGCTACCTCCACCACCACCGGAGCTGGCCGGAGCTGGCGGCGGATCGAACGTCTGCGCAACCGTCGAGCTGACGGCACCCGCGGTCCACCCGGAGCTGTAGTAGGACGGCCCGACGTACCAATACGGATCAGGAGTCAGCCGACCGGCAGCGACGAGCTGCTCGCACACCTTCTGCCAGCGATCAGCCAGCCCGAAAGCGATCGCCCAGGGAAGGTACTTGCTGAAGATGTCCTCTCCCTCCTCGAACCGCAGCTGATCCGCCTCCGCCGTCGCCAGGTACTTCCGGAAGCCGACCAGCTGATCCGCAACCGCCCGCCCGGCCGGATTCCGTTGCCCCTTCGACCTTTTCCCGATCCAGATGCCGAGGGCAACGATCACCGCGACCACGGGTACGACGATGACCACGCCGCGACCGAGTCCACCGGTCGCCGCACCGGTGATCGTCCCGGCCAGCCCGGCACCGAACACCCAGATCGCGATCATCCCCATGCACGCGCAGCCGGTGCCGTTCTTGAACACCGATCCCCCGCCGGCCCGCGGCATCCGCAGGTACCACCCGCGGGCCTTAACCTGGTCCCGCAGCGCCCGGATCATCCCGTCGTGCGCCCGCCGCATCGTGTGGTCACCGACCGCGCCGCGACGCAGCAGGACCTCCTCCCCCGGCTGCAACGACGGGAACAGCCCAGACATCAGCACCTGCTCATGCGGTGCGGTCGCCACCGCCGGATTCACCAGCACGGCCTTCTGGTCGTTGCCGGTGTTCTCGATCCGTACGCCGCCGCGCACCGCCATGTCGATCAGCGTCGCCGCGGTCTCGACCGTCGTCGCCTTCGCGTCGATCAGCAGCCCACCCTCGGCCACCGGAATGCGCGGCGGGGAGAACGCGACCGGGAGCTGGTCCTCGGACAGGTCGTCCTTGACCGGCTCGGCCGCGATCCCGTCCGGCGGGAACGTGCCCGGCGGCATCCCGGCGTACCGCTGGTCCTTGTTCCCGTTCTTCCCGTAGAGCGCAGCGGCCACGATCGCGGCCAGGCTGATCACGCCGGAGCCGATGAGGGACAGCCAGGACAGCCCGTTCCGCTCCATCCAGTTCGGTGCGTCGACCACGATCGGAGCGTCGTTGGCGACGACACCGGGCTTGATCCCGGCCACGATCGTCATCTGGTCGCTCCGTGCCAGGTTGGTCGCACCGAAGGCGCCCTTCCCGGAGCCGTCGACCGTGTGTGTGCACTCCTGACTCGAGCCCGCCGGGCCCTGGAAGCAGTCCGTCTGCTGCACGCCTTCCGGCACGGTGACACTGACATCGACCTGGTTCAGTACGGCGTCCCACGCCGAGCCGGTCGCGTCCCAGTACAGCTCGCTGTGGTCGGCGAAGTGCCGCAGCGCACCGCGGACGTCGTACGTGATCTCGTACGTCGCGTCGTACCCGGAGATCGTCCGGTCCTCGGAGCCGATCTTGATCCGCATCGTCTGGTCGCGGTCGGAGTTGTACTTCGTCGTCTCGGTGCTGAACTCGTCGGACGCACCCGACGGGCTGGACACCTTGATGTTCGAGACCTCGTACTTCTGGTCCTTCGACTCGTCGTCCTTGTACGGCTCCCGGATCACCAGGTCCCGGTAGATACCGTGCCGGCCGGTGCTGCCGAACGTATAGGCGATCGTCTCCTTCACCTGCAGTACGCCGTCCGGCGTGACCGTGTACGCGATCGTGAAGTCCTTCACCTCGTCGCCCGTCGCGGCCGACGCAGGCGTCGCGAACCCGGCCAGAGCCAGGATCGCGACCAACGTGCTGATGACTACCCCGAGTGCCCTACGCATGGCCGCGACACTACCCAGCGGCAGGGTCCGGAGGTGGGACCTTGCCACGAATCCGCGACCGGATGGCTCTTGTGCGAAGTGGCCGTTCGGGGAATGGTGGGTGGACCAGGAGGAACGTCATGGCAGACAAGACGAACACTTCCCAAGGCACCGGAGCCGCGCCCGCTGTGGACAGCCCGGACGCCATCCGCAACGTGGTGCTCGTCGGCCCGTCCGGAGCCGGCAAGACCACCCTTGTCGAGGCCCTGCTGGTGGCCTCCGGCGTCCTGAACAGACCCGGCACCGTCCTGGACGGAACCACTGTGTGTGACTTCGACGACGCCGAGATCCGGCAGCAACGTTCGGTCGGGTTGTCGCTCGCCTCGCTGCCGCACCAGGGCGTCAAGCTGAACCTGATCGACACCCCTGGGTACGCCGATTTCGTCGGCGAACTGCGGGCCGGGCTCCGGGCCGCCGACTGCGCGCTGTTCGTGATCGCGGCGAACGAAGGTGTCGACGAGCCGACCAAGTCGCTCTGGCAGGAGTGCGACCAGGTCGGGATGCCGCGGGCCGTCGTGATCACCAAGCTCGACCACGCCCGGGCCAACTACCAGAACGCGCTCGCCACCGCGCAGGCCGCGTTCGGCGACAGGGTGCTGCCGCTCTACCTGCCCGCTGGTGACGGGCTGATCGGGCTGCTTTCCCAGACGTACTACGGCTACGCGGGCGGCAAACGCTCCACGTCGGCGCCGGATTCGGCGTACGACGACGAGATCGAGGAGCTCCGCGGCACGCTGATCGAGGGGATCATCGAGGAGTCCGAGGACGAATCCTTGATGGATCGGTACCTCGGTGGCGAAGAGATCGACCAGAAGGTGCTGATCGACGATCTGGAGCACGCGGTCGAGCATGGGACGTTCTTCCCGGTGATCCCCGTCTGCAGCGCCTCCGGCATCGGCACGTTCGAGCTGCTCGAGGTCGCGACCAGCGGATTCCCGTCGCCACCCGAGCACAGGCTGCCCGAGGTGTTCACCCCGCACGGCGTCCCGCGCAAGGGACTCAGCTGCGACCCGGACGGGCCGCTGCTGGCCGAGGTGGTGAAGACGACGTCGGATCCGTACGTCGGCAGGGTGAGCCTGGTGCGGGTGTTCTCCGGCACCGTCAGGCCCGACACGACAGTTCACGTGTCGGGCCATTTCACGTCCTTCTTCGGTGATCAGAACTCACACGCCGATCACGACGAGGACGAGCGGATCGGGACGTTGTCGTTCCCGATCGGCAAGGTACAGCGGCCCGCTACAAACGTGATCGCGGGCGATCTGTGTGCCATCGGGCGGCTGACCCGGGCAGAGACCGGCGACACGCTGTCCGACAAGGCCGACCCACTGCTGCTCAAGCCGTGGACGATGCCGGAGCCCTTGCTGCCGATCGCCGTCCAGGCGCATGCGAAGACCGACGAGGACAAGCTGAGCGTCGGGTTGCAGCGGCTCGCGGCCGAGGATCCGACCTTACGGATCGAGCAGAACCCGGAGACGCACCAGATCGTCTTGTGGTGCATGGGTGAGGCCCACTCGGACGTCGTACTCGATGCCTTGGCCTCCCGGTACGGCGTGACCGTCGACACCGTGGAGTTGCGGGTGCCGCTGCGGGAGACGTTCGGCGGGAAGGCGAAAGGTCACGGGCGGCACGTGAAGCAGTCCGGCGGCCACGGTCAGTACGCCGTCTGCGATATCGAGGTCGAGCCGTTGCCGCAGGGCGCGGAGTTCGAGTTCGTCGACAAGGTGGTCGGCGGTGCGGTGCCGCGGCAGTTCATCCCGAGCGTCGAGAAGGGCGTCCGGGCGCAGATGGAGAAGGGGGTCGGGGCCGGCTATCCGGTCGTGAACATCCGGGTCACGCTGCTGGACGGAAAGGCGCACAGCGTCGACTCCTCGGACATGGCGTTCCAGATGGCCGGTGGGCTCGCGCTCCGCGAGGCGGCTGCCGCGACCCGGGTGAGCCTGCTCGAGCCGGTGGACCTCGTCTCCGTGCTGGTGCCCGACGATCTCGTCGGCGCGGTGATGAGCGACCTGTCCGGCCGGCGTGGGCGACTGCTCGGGACGGACAAGGTCGGCGAGGACCGGACTTTGGTGAAGGCCGAGGTGCCGCAGGTGGAGATCACCCGCTACACGATCGACCTCCGGTCGCTCTCGCATGGCGCGGCGTCGTTCAGCCGTCAGTTCTCCCGCTACGAAGCAATGCCGGACTCCGCCGCCGCGAAGGTGAAGTCCTCCTCCTGAAGACCTGGTGCCGGCTCAGCCCTTGGTGTCTCGGCTGAGCCGGCGGCGGACGTCGCGGGACTTCAGGTACGTCGCGACATCGTCGTACCGCTCGCTCTGGTTGGCGAACTCGATGTACGAGCGCACTCTGTGCAGCCAGTCCAGCGTCGACGGCTTGATGGTGGCGAGTGCCTCCGTCAGGTGCCGCATGTCCAGGGGTGGTTCGCCGCCGCTCGACAGGGCCTCGTCGATCACGCGGTCGACGCCGCGCTCGATCAGCGCGCGCAGGTCCGCGCCGCTGAACATCGGGGTCTGACCGGCGAGCGCCTTGAGGTCCAGCCCTTCGGCCGGCACGTCCTTCACTATCACCGAGAGGATGTCGGCGCGGGCGGGCTCATCCGGCGGCGGGACGAAGATCACCCGGTCGAAGCGACCGGGCCGCAGCATCGCCTCGTCCACATCCCACGGCGCGTTGCTCGCGGCGAGGACGAGGAGCCCGTCGTTCTCGGAGCCGATCGCGTCCATCTCCTGGAGGAGTACGTCGACCAGTCGGCGAGCCTCGGATCCGCCGTGCTTGTGCCGCGCGAAGGCCAGTGCGTCCAGCTCGTCCAGGAACAGGACGCACGGCGCGTTCGCCCGGGCGCGCTCGAAGGCGGCGTGCAGGTTGCGCTCGGAGACACCGAGGTACGGGTCCATCACGTCCTCGATCCGGACGTTGACGAACGGCAGTCCGCACTCTCCCGCCGTCGCCCGCGCGAGCAGCGTCTTCCCGCAGCCAGGAGGCCCGTAGAGCATCACGCCGCCACCGGACTTGCGCCCGTACTTCTCGTACAGCTCCGGACGGCTCAGCGGCAGGATCACCATCCGGTGAATGACCCGCTTGATCTCGTCCATCCCACCGACCTGGTCGAAGGTGGTGGTCTCCTTCGGCGTATCCAGCTCGTACGGCGTCTCCGCCTCCGGCCCCACCTTGATCCGTACGCCGCTGCGCTCGGCGATCATGCCGTCCACCAACTGCTGCAGCCGCCCTGTCCCCTCGACCACACCCTGCTGCCGGGCCGCTTCGAGCAGGTTGCGCAGGAGGGCGAGCCGCCCGTTCGCCGCCGCCAGCTCACCCACCGGCACGAACTGGTCATCCGGCAGACCCTGCTGGTCGAGGAGTACGACGTACTGGTCGAGCGCCTCCTCCGTGGCGTCGGCACTCACCAGCGACTCGGCGAGCAGAAGCCGCAGCATCACATCATCCGGGCTGGCCTCGACTGCCTTACGCAGCGCGGCGATCCGGTCGTTACTCATGCTCCCCACTTTCGGTTGAGCCAGCGGCGGACGAGTGGCGGGACCACCCAGGAGTAGACGCAGAACGCGAGCCAGATCATCGCGAACGCGAACGACAGCGGGGCCAGGCCCGCGGCGCGGAGGCCGTAGATGACCGCGACCGCGCAGATCCAGACGACCAGTGGGTTGAACCGGGCGAACGGGCGGAGCGGAATCAGTAGCGGGTGGTTGATCAGCTTCGCCTCACGGGCCGCAGCACGCAGGTCCGCGTCCCCTGGCTGGGAGGCTGCGGCGGAGGCGAGGGACGAGTAGCCGGAACGCGAGTCACCGGTCAGCATGGACGCCGTACCGTGCAGGGCTCGTGCGCCCGGGTCCTCGGGGTCGTGCGAGAGCGCCTCGGTGCTGTGGCGATGCATGTCTCGATCGTTGCCGAGGGCGAAGGACACCTGGGCGCGAGCAGCCGAGACCGCCGCGCTCTCCGGCGCCTGCGAGGCGGCACGCTCGACCAGAGCGCTCGCCTTCTGCGCTTGACCGGCGGCGAGACAGACGTGGGCGTAGCCGATCAGCAGATCCGGGTCGTTCGGGTCCAAACTCAGCCCTTGCAGGAACGCGGCCTCGGCCTCGGGAAGCCGGCCTTCTGAGCGCAGTGACGAGCCCAGGACATGCAGCAACGGCAAGAACGGGCCGTGCTGGGACAGCCCGTCCCGGAGTACGTCGATCGCCTCGGCGTTCCGGTCGAGCGCATGCAGGGCGGCACCGCGGAACAGGTACGCGCGGTAGTCGAGAGCCGCATCGCCCGTGAGACCGTGCAGTTCGTCGAGCGTGCGCTCAGGGTGGCCGATCTGCAGCCAGTGGCCCGCCAACTGGAGACGGGCTTCGGTCGGTTCGGTCACCAGGTCCTCGCAGCCACGAGCAGAATCAGGGCTTCGGCGATCGCGCCGCCGATCGTCACCGCGACCCCCGGCACCCAGAGCTTGCCGTAGTCGGTCCCACGGAGCTGGAACGCACGATCCATCGGGCGCTGGAGCCGGAGCTGGACAAGACAGCAGACGACCGCGATCACGCGGCTACTGACGCGGAGGCCGGAGGTGACGTCCTCGTCGCCGTCGACCAGGGCGAAGACCACGACCACAGCGACGAGTCCGACCAGGCCGGTGAGCAGGATCAGGCGCCGTTTCGCCGCCTCCACGCCGAGCCGGCCGGAGTTGAGGAACGCGATCACCGTCGAGGCGACCACGCCGCCGAAGAACGCGACGTACGTCTGCGACATCAGCCGCCACGGACGCACCGACATGTCCACACCGGCGCCGATCGTCGGGCGCAGCAGTTCGTCCGGCATGGGGCTCCTCGGGTGGGCAGATCCGGCCCGCGCAGTGTACTGCCGATAGCCTGACCGAATGAGTGAGAACTGTCTTTTCTGCGGCATCGTGGCTGGGGACATTCCGTCGACGCAGGTCGCCGAGAACGAGCGGGCGATCGCGTTCATGGACATCAATCCCGCGACAGCTGGTCACCTGCTGGTGATCCCCCGCACGCACTCGACCGATCTCCGCGAGGCCTCCGCCGAGGACCTGACCGCGGCGACCCTGCTCGCCCAGTCCCTCGTCAGCCGTGTGATCGAGCGCCTGGACGCGGCGGGCGCCAACTTGCTGAGCTGCATCGGCGCGGATGCGTGGCAGTCCGTCTTCCACACACACCTGCATGTGATCCCGCGGTACCAGGATGACCCGCTGCAGCTCCCGTGGCACCCGACTCCCGGCGACTTCGACGAGATCAAGGCAACCGCCGCGAAGCTGGTGTAACGCACTCACCCCCTCATGACACTGCAGGGCTGAAACACAAAGTCAGCCCGAGGAGATGTCATGTCGAACGCAACAGCCGCAGTCACCTCCGAAGCACAGGGGGTGGAGAAGGAGGCGTCTCCGGCCGATGGGCTGGGGAGGCGGCGCCGGCGGTCGGCCGTCGCGGTTCGGCTGACTCCGCTCTGGGTTGCGACTTTTTTGCAGGCCGTGGGGTTCTGGGTGCCGGTGGAGAAGTTGTTCATGAGTGGGATCGGATTCGACGCAGCCACGATCGGTCTGATGGCGGCGGCGTACGCGGCGTTGACTCCGGTGATGGAGGTCGTGTCCGGCATTCTCGCGGACCGCTGGTCGCGCCGCGGCGTCCTCATCGTCGCGGGCTTCGCGCTCCTGATCAGCGTGTTCATCGGCGCGATCAGCCAGAACGTGATCACCTACATCGTCGCCGCGCTCATCCTCGGCATCTACTTCGCCATGTACTCCGGCACCGTCGAGGCCGTCGTGTACGACGTAATCCTCGAGGAGACCGGGAACAGCGCGGAGTACGAGAAGCGCATCGGCCGGGTCCGGTTCATCGAAAGCGTCGCCCTGGTGGGCAGCGCGCTGGCCGGCGGACTGATCGCAGCAGCGCTCTCCCCGCGAGCGACGTACTTCCTCACGCTCCCCTTCGCCGCGCTGTACCTGATCGCGCTGACCCGCTTCCGCGAGCCGCGGCTGCACCAGACCAGCGAGCGGACCTCCCTGCGTGACCACCTCGTCGTCACCTACCGCGCGATCACCGACCGCGGGCGGCTCGTCCCGATCGCCGCAGCTACGGTGATGTCGGCGATGATCCTGCAGGCGATGTACGAGTTCGGCCCGCTCTGGCTGATCACGCTGAAGGCACAGGCCGGGTACTACGGTCCCTTCTGGGCACTCCTGGTCGGCATGATCGGAGTTGGCGGACTCCTCGCGAGCCGCCTGCACCTCGAGCGGCCCCTCCCCGTGGCCATCGTCGTACTGGTCATGGTCGCCGCCTGCGTCACGATGACCACCAGCCACAGCCTCGCCGTACTGACGATCGCGATGGTGGCGCTGACCTTCCTGCTCGTGGTGATAGGGATCCACCTCAGCCAGCTCCTGCACGACGCGGTCCCGTCGACGATCCGGACCGGCGTCGCGTCCGGGATCAGCGCGGTCTCGTGGGTGCTGTTCACGCCGTTCGCGATCGCCTTCGGCGCCCTGAGCAAGCACGCCGGGGTGTTCGTTTCGGGCTGGATGATCACCGGTGCGGTCGCGCTCGGCGGTGCGGCCCTCGTCTGGGTTCAGCGGCATGCGGTTGCACTACGCTGAGCCGATGGCTGGGCTGCCGGCCGACGACGCACTGATCGAACAGTTGCGGATCGGCGACGAGGACACGTTCGCACTGCTGCTGGACGGGTGGTCCGGCGGCATGCTGCGACTGGCCCGGTCGTTCGTGTCGACCGAGGAATCCGCTGCGGAGGTCGTCCAGGAGACGTGGCTCGCGGTGATCGAGGGCATCGACCGGTTCGAGGGCCGCTCCTCGCTCAAGACCTGGGTGTACCGGATCCTCACGAACACGGCCAAGCGCCGCGGTGTTCGCGAGCACAAGGTCGTCCCGATGAGCAGCGTCGACGACACCGGCCCGACCGTCGACCCGAGCCGCTTCCGTCCGGCCGGCGACGCGTACCCCGGGCACTGGTGGGACTTCCCACCCGCCTGGCCCACCCCGGAACAAGGCCTGCTCACCGGCGAGGTCCGCGCCCAGCTCGTCGAGGCCCTGGCCGAACTGCCCGAGCGCCAACGGCTGGTCGTCGTACTCCGGGACATCGAGGGCGCGCCGTACGACGAAGTCTGCGAACTGCTCGGGATCACCGCGGCCAACCAGCGGGTCCTGCTGCACCGGGCCCGGGCGTTCCTGCGAGGCAGACTGGAAGAGTTCTACCGGAAAGAGGGTGACGCGTCATGAGCGACCTGGACTGCCGTGAGTTCGTCGAGCAGGTGACGTCGTACCTGGAAGGAACGCTGACCCCCGAGGCCGAGCAGGACTTCATCGACCACCTGGCGCTGTGCGACGGGTGCGAGCGCTACCTCGACCAGATCCGCCAGACCACGCAGAAGCTCACCGATCTGCCCGCCGGCGAGCTGCCGAGCGACGCCCGTACGGCGCTGCTGGAGAACTTCCGCGCCCGCCGCGGCTGACGAGCTCATAGACCGCCAGCAGCTCCGGGAGCAGCACAGACCAGTCATAGCGCGGTACGGCGGCCAGTCCGGCGGCACGGAGCTGGTCACGCTCCTTAGGGGCGTCCAGCAGGCGCAGGGCGCGAGCGGTGAGGTCGTCCACGTTGCCCGGCTCGAAGAGCTCGCCCAGCGTGCCGCCGCTCAGCACCTGCCGGAATGCCGGCAGATCACTCGCCAGCACCGGCGTCCCAGCCGCCATCGCCTCGAGCAGGACGATCCCGAAGCTCTCACCGCCCAGATGCGGCGCGACGTACAGATCCGAGCCGACCAGCATGTCAGCGCGAGACTCGTCGTCGACGGCGCCCAGGAACAGCACGTTGTCGCGACAGTCGGCAGGAAGCATCCGGCGAGCCTCATCGGCCTGCCCGGCGCCGGCAACCAGGACCTTGACGCGGGGCCGCGCGGCAACGAGAGCCGGGACCGCGTTCATCAGTACGCCGAGTCCCTTGCGTGGCTCGTCCATCCTGCCGAGGATGCTGATCGTGCCGTCGGCGCCCTGCCACTCACGCCGCGGGCTCCCCTTGAAGCGGTCCGTGTAGAGCCCGTTGGGGATCACCACGGCCTCGCCGCCGACGTGCTGGACCATCATCGAGCGGGCGTTCTCCGAGACCGCGATCCGGGCGTCGATCTTCTCCAACGCCGGCCGGAGCAAGCCGGCCGCCGCGCTCATCGCCCGGGACCGGACTTGCCAAGTGTGGAACGTCGCGACGAACGGCCCGCCCGCCGACCAGAGCGCGATGATCGAGGCGCTCGGGGTGGTCGGCTCGTGCACGTGGACCACGTCGAAGTCGCCGTCAGCAAGCCAGCTCTTCACCCGCGCGGCCGTCCGCGGCCCGAACGTAACCCGGGCGACCGACCCGTTGTACGGAACCCCCACCGCCCGGCCGGACGAGACGACGTACGGCGGAATCGCGTCGAAATCGTCGACCGGCGCCAGCACCGACACCTCGTGACCCGCCGAGAGCAAGGCCTCGGCCAGGTCCCGGACGTGGTTCTGCACCCCACCGGGCGTGCCCAGCGAGTACGGGCACACCACTCCGATCCTCACAAGTCGATTCTCACTCGTCGAGAAAAATCCTCTGCAGCATGTGCCAGTCCTGCGGGTGGGCGGCGATCCCCACCGCGAAGGCGTCCGCGCAGCGCTGGGTCATCGCGGCGGTGCCGCCCTCGGGCTCGATCGTGTCGTGGAAGGTAATGACCAGCTCGGATCCGTCGTAGTGCAGGGTCGCCGGGATAAGCGGCGCACCCGTCCGCACGCTCAGCGCGGCCGGACCGGCCGGCATCCGGGACCGGCGGCCGAAGAACGTGACCGGGACGCCGCGCTCGGACAGATCGCGGTCAGCGACCAGGCAGACGAATCCACCCGCGCGCAGGCGCTCCGCGAGTACGCCGGTGACGTCGTCGTCACCACCGGTCAGTGGGAGGACCTCCATGCCGAGCTTCTTGCGGTAGGCGATGAAGCGGTCGAACAGGGACTCGGGCTGCAGCCGCTCGGCCACGGTCGAGACCGGCATCCCGGTCAGGCCGGCCCAGGCGCCCGCGTGGTCGTAGTTCGCCAGGTGGGGCAGGGCGCAGATCACCCCGCGGCCGGCGGCGTGCGCGTCCCGCAGCAGCTTCTCGTTGACCGTCCGGACCCGCCCGACGATCTCCGCGTCCGACCACTCCGGCAGGCGGAAGGCCTCCTGCCAGTAGCGCAGGTACGAGCGCATCCCGGCCAGCGTGAGCGCATCGAGCTCGGCGTCGGTTGCCTCCGGGCGGACCACAGCCAGGTTGCCGCGCAATCGCCGTACGCCCCGGCCGTTCTTCCGGACCACGCGGTCGGCAGCGAGGCGGAAGAGCCACGTGACGGTCCGCTCCGGGAGGCGGCGTACGAGAGCCCAGGCGAGCGCGAAGGCCAGATCGACAGCCCGTTGGCGGAGGCCGCCCATCGGTCAGCTCTTCGCGTCCGGCTCGGCCGGCGGGGATGTGGGCGGAGACGGGGGCGTGTCGAGACCGGCGTTGGCCGGGTCGGCCATCACCTGCTTGCGGACCCCGAGCGACCGCTGAATCACCGTGATCGTGCTGGCGGCGGCGACGTACCAGATCACCAGCTCCAGCAGGATCGGGAGGTTCAGCAGATCGGAGAAGAACGCGAGGATCAGCGTGAAGACCAGCCGGTCCGCCCGCTCGGCCAGGCCGCCGCTCGCCTTCAGGCCGAGGCTCTCGGCCTTGGCCCGTGCGTACGACGTGACCGCGCCCATCACCAGCGCCCACAGCGTGACCGCGGCCATCAGCGTGGAGTCGCCGGCGCGGGAGTTGGCGTAGAACATCACCAGACCGCCGTAGATCGCGCCGTCGGCGATCCGGTCCAGCGTCGAGTCCAGGAACGAGCCCCACTTCGACGACGTCCCGGAGGTCCGGGCCATGTGCCCGTCGATCAGGTCCGAGAACACGAAGCAGGTGATGACCACCACGCCCAGCCACAGGTGGCCGCGCGGGAAGAAGATCAACGCCCCGGCGGACACACCGATCGTGCCCACCAGCGTGACCGCGTCGGCGCTCACGCCGAGCTTGAGCAGGAGGTTGGCGATCGGCGTGATCACCTTGGTCCAGAACTGCCGGAATCTGTTAAGCATGGCGACGCGATCGTAGTCCAGCCGGATCACCATCCGATGACAAGGCACTCATTTGAACCTGTGGGAGACCTGAATCCGGGCCATGCTGGAGCCAGTGAGGAGGTGGCTGGATGCGTCGCACGGTGGTTGCGGGTGCGCTCGCTCTCGTCCTGGCCCTCCCAGGCTGCACGGTCGCGCGCCGGGCCGACCGCACCCCGCCACGCGTTGTGCCCGCGCCGGCAGTCGTACCCACCGTGATCGCTCCCCCGCAGGCCGAAGGGCTCGACGGCACCTTGGGCGCGCCCGGACCACAGGTCTGTACGGCGATCACCCGCACGCTCACCACCGAGCTCCGGGTCCCCGTCACCGCGAAGCCGAACGCCTGGAACGACGGCGGCCTGCCCGCGATGGATCTCTGCACCCTGCTCGTCGAGGGGCGCGTGGTCACGATCGGCGTGACCGCCCTCTCGAGCCAGCCCGACTCGCTGAGCCGGCTGATGACCACCGCCGGCACCGTCGAACCACTGCCCGAGCTCGGCCCGGAGGCCCGGATCGCCGAATCGCGGCTGACCTTCCTGGCCGGGGACCGAGCCGTACGGGTCACTCCGGCCGGCGGGATCGACCAAGGCACTGCCGACGGCATCGACCGGACCAAGGCTGTCGCCATCGCGGTCGCGGCGCGCGACGCCGTACCGACGAATCTCCGGGCGGCGCGCCAGGCCGACTCGGCGTGTCAGGTGTCGAACTCGGCGGCCGAGCGGTTTGTCGGAACGCATGTGCAGCTGCGCCGGGACTACCGGGTGAAGGGCGCACTGACCTGTATCTGGGGCTCGTTCGACGCGACCGTGTCGATCGTCGAGGCGTTCGACCAGCCCACCATCCCGGAGGCGCAGCACTATCCGCCGCCCAAGCTCGCCCCGATCGGAGAGCCCGGGTACTACCTGCCCGACGAAGGTGAACTCGTCTTCCGCAAGGGCCGCCGGGTCGTCCGGGTCACCGGCCTGACCACCCCGCCCCGCGAGGTCTCCGTGGACACGTTGTTCGGCATCGTCGACCCCTTGCTGCCGCTCTTCCTCAAGTAGTCCGTTGGGTAGGGCAACAACCCCCGAAAGTCGTCGCCAACTTTCTGCTGTGGTCCGGCATCCAACTGCCACAACAAGAAAGTGGGGGTGGTTTCCAGTGAAGAACTGGGCCAAGTACGGCGGTTTCGTGGCCGCTGGGGTTCTCGGCATGGGGGTCATGACGAGCGGGTTCGCGTCGGCACAACCCAGCACCACAACGGCTGCGAGCGCGGCCTGCCAGATCAACGTCGGCTCGGTCACGGCCGGCGGCGATCACCGGATGCAGACGTTCTCGGCCACCGGCGCCAGGGTCGCCGACAAGATCGTTGCCAAAGACATCTACCCGGACGGTTCGGTCCGTCTCAGCGCCACCCAGCAGTACGGCGCCAGCATCCGCAAGACCGACTTCCACAGCGGTTCGGCGATCCTCGGTGAGGCGTTCTACGAATCGACCTACCGGACCCCGCCGGGCGGCGGTGCGCCGGTGACGGAGAAGGAGCTGACCCGGATCGGTGGCGGCTAGCTGAACTACCGGACCCTCGACACGTCGTACGTCGACATCGCCAGCGGCTCGCGGCAGACCGACTACGCACTGCGCGCCGACGGCACCATCGAGCGCCGGAGCGTGGCCTGGGGGAACGGTGCTCCGATCCGCCGGGTGACCGGCTGGCAGTCCGGCTACAAGGGTGTGAAGGCGATGACGCTGATCAGTCAGACGCCGACGTACGACACGTTCCTGATGACGCTGACCACCGGCAAGCTCTACACGGCGCACCTGCCGATCGCCGGTGGCCAGATCATCCCGGGGGTTGTGAAGCAGGTCCGCGCGTCGACCTGGCAGGGGTTCGAGTCGCTGGTCGCGGCGCCTTGTGGCACCGGCACGCTGCTGCTCGGTATCGACAAGGACAGCGGTTCCGGATTCCTGTACTCGGTCGGGCACGCCAACGGCGCCGCCACCGTGATCAAGTCCATCAGCAAGGTGCCGGGGACCTTCAAGGACCCCGCGTACTTCGCCTGGAAGAACTTCACCGAGGCCAACCTCGCCGGAGAGTGATTCCCACAGCTCGCCCCCACCTGATGGATTCAGGTGGGGGCGATTTGCTCTGCCTGGATGAACTTTCTGGTCCAGACCGGCATCCAACCACCAACACAGACACGCTTTCTGGGGGTGGTTCGCAATGAATGCTTGGACCAAGTACGGCGGCCTGTTGGCGGCCGGAGTACTCACGACGGGACTGCTGGCAGCCGCACCGGCGTCGGCGCAGCAGAACACAACGACGGCGGCCTGCAAGATCTCGGCCGGCGCGGTGACGGCAGGTGGGGATCACCGGATCCAGACCTTCGCCGCGACCGCGCCGATCACGAGGACCGAGAACCGGACGATCGCGGCTGGTCTCTGGCCCGACGGCCAGGCCAAGCTCAGCAGCAGCTGGCTCAAGGGGAAGCCGGCGGAGGCGCCCGGCATCCAGCACGAGGGCCTGACCGTCGTCGGAGACACGATGTGGAGCGGCGGCTATCTGATCGATGGTCAGATCCAGCGGTTCCCCGAGCGGGTCGGTAGCCAGTGGGGGGCGTTCCGAGCGGTCGAGAGGTCGCAGGTCCTGACGTCGTCCACCAGCGTGCGGGAGAACGTCTACGGGATCACCGCCGATGGCACGCTCCGCCGGTGGAACCTTTCGCCGGCCGACGAGGTGGGACCGCAGATCTGGCGTACCAGCGGCTCGGCCGGTGGGTACTCGGGCATCAAGAGCATGGCGCTGATCAGTCAGACCAAGACCTACGACACGTTCCTGATGAACGGCCGGGACGGGGCCCTGCTGATGGTCCACATCCCGACCGCGTCGCCGATGAAGCCGGTCGTCAAGAAGCTCAAGGCGGCCACCTGGCAAGGGTTCGAGGCGATGATGGCCGCTCCGTGCGGCACCGGCGTACTGCTGCTCGGGATCGACAAGGACACCGGCGCCGGTTACCTGTACGCGGTCGGCCACGGGGCGACCGTGATCCAGGGGCTCGGCAAGGTGCCCGGGACCTTCACCGACCCGGTGAACTTCGCCTGGCACGAGTACAGCGACCCGAAGCTCCTCGCCGAGTAACTACGGCCAGGACTTCGCGAGCAACGCGCGGGTGTCGGGGAGCAGTTGCGGCAGCACCTTGGTGTGGGCGATCACCGGCATGAAGTTCATGTCGCCGGCCCAGCGCGGTACGACGTGCTGGTGCAGGTGGGCCGCGATCCCGGCACCCGCGATCTCGCCCTGATTCATACCGATGTTGAAGCCGTGCGCGCCGGAAACGGTGCGCACGGCCTGCATTGCTTCCTGGGTGAGCGTGGCCACATCAGCCACCTCGTCCGGGGTCAGCTCGGTGTAGTCGGCAACATGCCGATACGGCACGACCATCAGGTGCCCGGGGTTGTACGGGTACAGATTCAGTACGGCGTACGCCGACTCACCCCGGTGCACGATCAGCGCATCGGCATCGGGCAACCCCGGCAGCCGGCAGAACGGGCATCCGGCCCCGGCCTCCGAGCTGGTCGGCTTGTTCTCGCCTTCGATATAAGCCATCCGATGCGGCGTCCACAGCCGCATAAACGGATCCGGAACCCCGACCCCGTCCTGCGCAACCAGCTCCTCCGGCACGTAGGGCGAGTCGGGGCGCTCCGGGGGTTCCGTCATACCTGGACGCGCTTCTGGACGGCCTCGACGATCTCGGTGACGGCATCGGCGATCGGTACGCCGTTCTTCTGCTCGCCGTTGCGGTAGCGGAAGGAGACCGAGCCGCTGGCCATATCGTCGTCACCGGCGATGAGCATGAACGGGACCTTGGACTTCTGCGCGTTCCGGATCTTCTTCTGCATCCGGTCGTCGGAGGAGTCGATCTCGACCCGGATCCCGCGGGCCTTCAGCTGCGCGGCGACGTCGTACAGGTAGTCGACGTGGCCGTCGGTGATCGGGATGCCGACGACCTGGACCGGGGCCAGCCACGGAGGGAAGGCGCCGGCGTAGTGCTCGGTCAGGACGGCGACGAAGCGCTCGATCGAACCGAACAGCGCACGGTGGATCATCACCGGCCGCTGCCGGGAACCGTCCGGCGCGGTGTATTCGAGCTCGAACCGCTCCGGCAGGTTGAAGTCCAGCTGGATCGTCGACATCTGCCAGGTCCGGCCGATCGCGTCGCGGGCCTGGACGGAGATCTTCGGGCCGTAGAACGCGGCGCCGCCCGGGTCCGGGACCAGCTCGAGACCGGACCCCTCCGCCACCTCACGCAGGGTCTCGGTCGCCTCTTCCCAGACCTCGTCGGAACCGACGAACTTGTCCGGGTTCTTCGTGGAGAGCTCGAGGTAGAAGTCGTCCAGACCGTAGTCGGCGAGCAGGCCGAGCACGAACGTCAGCAGGTTGCGCAGTTCGTCGCGCATCTGCTCGCGGGTGCAGTAGATGTGCGCGTCGTCCTGGGTGAAGCCGCGGGCGCGGGTCATGCCGTGCACGACGCCGGACTTCTCCAGCCGGTAGACCGTGCCGAACTCGAACAGCCGCAGCGGCAGCTCCCGGTACGACCGACCGCGGGCCGCGAAGATCAGGTTGTGCATCGGGCAGTTCATCGGCTTCAGGTAGTAGTCCTGGCCCTGCTTGCGGATCTGCCCGTCCGCGCCACGCTCCTCGTCCAGGTGCATGGGCGGGTACATACCGTCGGCGTACCAGTCCAGGTGGCCCGAGGTCTCGAACAGCTGGCCCTTGGTGATGTGCGGCGAGTAGACGAACTCGTAGTCGTCCTCGACGTGCCGCTGGCGGGAGTAGTCCTCCATCACCTTCCGCAGTACGCCGCCCTTCGGGTGGAACACCGCGAGCCCCGAACCGATCTCGTCCGGGAAGCTGAACAGGTCGAGCTCGGTCCCCAGCTTGCGGTGATCGCGCTTCGCCGCCTCCTCGAGCCGGGTCAGGTACGCCTTCAGCTCGTCGCGCGACTCCCACGCCGTGCCGTAGATCCGCTGCAGCTGCGGGTTCTTCTCGCTCCCCCGCCAGTACGCCGCGGCCGTCCGCATCAGCTTGAAGTTGCCCAGGTACCCGGTCGCCGGGACGTGCGGCCCACGGCACAGGTCCTTCCAGGCGACGCTGTCGTCCCGCCGGACGTTGTCGTAGATGGTCAGCTCGCCACCACCGACCTCGACACTCGCGCCCTCGGCGGCGTCGGCAGCCGAGCCCTTGATCCCGATCAGCTCGAGCTTGTACGGCTCGGCGGCCAGCTCGGTCCGCGCGTCGTCGTCGGAGACCACCCGGCGGGCGAACCGCTGCCGCTCCTTGATGATCTGCTGCATCTTCTTCTCGAGCTTGCCCAGGTCGTCCGGCGTGAACGGCGTGGGTACGTCGAAGTCGTAGTAGAACCCGTTCTCCACCGGCGGGCCGATGCCGAGCTTCGCCGCCGGGAACAGCTCCTGCACCGCCTGCGCGAGGACGTGCGCGGTCGAGTGCCGGATGATCGCGCGGCCGTCCTCGGACGCCGCCTTCACCGGCTCGATCTCGTCGCCGTCGGCGACCACCCGGGACAGGTCCCGCAGCTCACCGTTGACGCGGGCTGCGATGGCGGAGCGGTCCTGACCGAAGATCCCGGCGAACAGCTCCCCGATCGTCGTCGTCTCGGTCACACTCCGCTCAGCCTCGCCCTCGACGCCGACCAGATGGACCTTGACTTCCGACACGTTCACTCCTCGAGTTCGCATGACCGGCCGAGATGCCGCTCACGCCACAGATGGTATCGACATCGCCACCGTGACCCGACGGCGTATCCACAGGCCCGGCGTACCTGACGAAAGTCGGGGGTCGGTCCAGCCGTTGGTCCGATGTGCCAGGGGTGCCCGGATTCATAGGTTCGGGAGCGTGATCACCCTCGAAGGACTCACCAAGAGGTACGGCGACACCCGTGCGGTGGACGCCCTCGACCTCACCGTCGCCCCCGGCCGTGTCACCGGCTTCCTCGGCCCGAACGGCGCCGGCAAGTCGACCACGATGCGGATGATCCTCGGCCTGGACACCCCGACGTCGGGCACTGCCTTGGTGGACGGACGCCCGTACGCGGAGTGGCCGAAGCCGCTGTCCAAGGTCGGCGCGCTCCTCGATGCCAAGGCCCTGCATCCGCGGCGGTCCGCCCGCAACCACCTGATCGCGATGGCCCGGAGCAACGGCATCGCGGTCAGCCGGGTCGACGAGGTGCTGTCGACCGTGGGCCTGGACTCGGTCACTCGAAAGAAGGCCGGCCAGTTCTCCCTCGGGATGGGGCAGCGCCTCGGCATCGCCGGTGCACTGCTCGGGGATCCGGAGGTGCTGATGTTCGACGAACCGGTGAACGGGCTCGACCCTGACGGCGTTCGCTGGGTCCGCCAGCTGATGCGCTCGCTGGCGGCGGAGGGGCGGACGGTGTTCGTGTCCAGCCATCTGATGAGCGAGATGCAGTTGACCGCCGACCAGCTTGTCGTGATCGGGCGTGGCCGGTTGATCGCGGACGCGCCGGCCGCGGAGGTGATCGCGGGCTCGTCCCGCACCACGGTTGCCCTCCGCGTCCCCGACCAGATGCAGCGGGCTTTGCTCCAGGAGCGGCTCAGTGGTGAGGCCGAGCGGGTGGAGTCCACGGACGACCGGCTGGTCGTTACCGGCGTACCGGTCGAGAGGGTCGGCGATCTGGCGCACGAGCTCGGCGTACGGCTGCACGAGCTGCATACCGAGCGGGCCTCGCTGGAAGAGGCGTACATGGAGCTCACCGCGGACAGCGTCCAGTACGGGGTGTCGGCATGAGCGACCAGATCTTGCACTTCACCAACGAACTCATGTCCTCCTGGTGGATCTACCTTGCGTTGTGGGGCTTCGCAGCGCTGGATGGCTTCTTTCCGGCCATCCCCAGCGAGACGCTGGTCGTCACGGCCGGTGTCTTCGCCGCATCGACCGGCGAACCCAACCTGTACGCCGTGATCGCGGTAGCCGCGATCGGGGCGTTCGTAGGCGATCACGTGTCCTACGCACTCGGCCGCGGTGCCGGTGGTCGACTGCTCGACCGGGTGAAGCCCGGGACGAAACGGCATGCGGCTGTGCTTTGGGCGCGACGATCACTGGCCGAGCGGGGCGGACTGGTCCTCGTAGTGGCTCGGTACGTGCCGGGCGGTCGCACCGCCGTGACGCTGACGATGGGGTCGGTGCGCTATCCCCTGCGCAAGTTCTCCACCTTCGCCGCGCTCGCCGCCGCCAGCTGGGGCCTGTACTGCACTCTGGTCGGCTACATCGGCGGCAAGGCCTTCGAGGACAACCCACTGAAGGGCGTCGTACTCGGCATCGGCCTGGCGCTCGCGGTGACGGTGATCGTCGAAGTGGTCCGGCACCGGCTCCGGAAGCGGCACGACTCTCAAGCTCAGGTAGAGCCTCAACTCGAGGAAGCAGGCACACGATGAACGCGGTGAGGTCGGAGTGGACCAAGCTGTGGACGGTCCGGTCCAGCTGGTTCAACATCGTCGGAGCGGTCGGGTTGGCGGGCCTGCTCGGCCTCCAGTACGGGTTCAGCACCGCGTACGACAACACCCACCTCGAGCCGGGTGAGATCGCAAAGCAGCAGGCGGTCGGGGACATCGGCAGCTCGGTCATCCTGATCGTGCAGGTGGTCGTGGCTGCGTTCGCACTGCTCACGGTCACGTCGGAGTACGCGACCGGCAGCATCCGCTCGACGCTCCAGTGGACTCCGGTCCGGCGGAACGTCGTACTGGCCAAGGCGGCTGTGCTGGCTCCGGTGTTGTTCGTCTATGGACTCCTGCTGGCCGGCATCTCTGCTGCGGCAGGCGGTCTGGCCGCCGGGTCCTGGGCTGACTGGAGTGCGGGTGAACTGGTCGTCGATCTGTTGTCGGTGGGGTTCTACGTGACCCTGGCCGGCCTGTTCACCGCTGGGATCGCGTGGGTCGTCCGCAGTACGGCTGGAACGCTCACTGTGGCATTCCTACTGCTGTTGATCGTCCCGTTGATGCTCAGCCAGAGCTCATTGCGCCCACTGGTATGGATCGCGGCGCTCCTGCCGGGCGGCGCCGGTCAGAACTATCTGACCGGCGCTACAGACCCGCTCTCCCCCACGCTGAGCGCGGTTGTCCTGCTGCTGTGGGCGGCCGGCGGTCTAGTGCTCGGCAGTCGCGTTCTCGCGCGGCTCGACGCATGAGAGCACCTCGGCCCGAGCGGCAGCGAGTGAACGCTCGGCCAGCGGGCGCAGGTCAGCCAGATGCGGGACCAGCGAGGCCAGACTGAGCTCGGCGCTGATGATGCGCAGGTTGCTGTCCGGCAGACCGTGGTCGGCGAAGTACGCACGGAGATAAGGGAGTTCGTAGTCCCAGCCCTCGCGCGGAGTCCCCGGTCCGTAGGCACCGCCACGGCTCGTGATCACCACCACCTCGGTGGCTTCGAGCGTGAAGGCGCCAGGGAACGTGACGCGGTCGATCCAGGCCTTCAGCGAGGCCGGGACCGAGTAGTTGTACATCGGCGCACCGATCAGGATCGTCCGGCTCGCCACCACCTCGTCGATCAGCGGCCGGGTCACCGCCCATGCCTCGGCCTCCGCGGCGTTCTCGATCAGCGTGCAGACCTGCGCCGGCGGAAGCACACCGCAGCGCTCAGAACGCCGGCCGAGCTGGCAGTACGCCGTATCGATCGGCTGCACCGGATCCGCCGCGAGGTCCCGGTACCGGTACCCGTCCGAGCCGTGCACGGCCTGCCAGCCGTCCGCGAACAGCCGGGTCAGCTGCCGGGTCACCGACTCGTCGGAGCGGTTTGCACTGGAATCCAGATGGAGCAACATGGTCACCTTCGCTGATTGGGGTCGTCAGACTGGGTGACGGCAACCAGTCCGGAAAGGTGACCAGTGATCGGCGACGAACTGACCGCAGCGTTCGAGGCGGAGCGGGACAAGCTGGAGGCGGTTGCCTATCGGCTGCTCGGCTCCCGTGGCGAGGCCGAGGACGCAGTGCAGGAGGCTTGGCTGCGGCTCTCGAAGGCCGAGGACGTGGACAACCTGGGTGCGTGGCTCCGGACCGTCGTGACCCGGATCTGCCTGGATGTGCTGCGGGCCCGCAAGATCCGTCCGGAGGAGTTCGCGAGCCCCGACGAGCTCGAGCAGACACCGGAAGTCCGTCGTACGCCGGAAGACGAAGCGCTGGTCGCGGACTCGGTCAGTAGGGCGCTGCTCGTCGTACTGGACGCGCTGGAGCCGGCTGAGCGGATCGCGTTCGTACTGCACGACATGTTCGCCGTACCGTTCGCGCAGATCGCTCCGATCGTCGACCGGAACCCCGTCGCGACCAAAAAGCTCGCCAGCCGGGCACGGCGGCGTGTGCAGGGTCAGCCGGTCGTACCGGCCGCGGAGCTCGCCCGTCAGCGCCGCGTGGTGTCTGCCTTCCTACAGGCAGCGCAGGCCGGTGATCTGACCGCGATCCTCGCCGTCCTCGATCCGGACGTCGTACGCCGGGTGGACGCCACCGCTCTCTCCCCCGGGATGTCTGCCGAGCTCCGGGGTGCCCGCGCGGTCGCCGAAGGCACCGCAGCCCTGGCGGCTCGCTCTCAGCTCGCGAAGCTGGCCCTGGTCAACGGGGAGGTCGGTGTGGTGCTCGCGCCGGGCGGACAGCTGTTCCTCGCCATCGCCTTCACCAGCGAGGCGGACCGGATCACGTCGTACGACGTCATCGCGGACCCGGACCGCCTCCGCCGGTTGAGTCTGTCCGTCCTCAGCGAGGAACGTTCAGCGCGATCGTGATCTGCTCGGACACCTTGGCCGCCAGCTCCAGACCGGCGCGCCTGGTGGCCGGCTGAAGCGCGGAGTGGTCCAGCGGACCCTCCGCGGCGATGTGCATGTCGGTCGGGATGTCGATCACAGCGGCCGCACGGGACTCGAAGTACGGGCGGAGCTGCTTCTCGACCTCCTTGTTCACATCGCCAGGACCGTTGGAGACCGCGATCACCGCGCGACGGATCAGCCGCTGCGCCTCCGGACCCTGGTTGTCGAGCTCCTCGAGCATCTGCACGGCGGCCGCGCAGGACAGGCTCTTCCACTTGATCGGGATGACGAGGGCATCCGCCGCCTTCATCGCCTCGCGCCAGTTGCTGGAGCCCTCGTTGTTACCGGTGTCGATCACCAGCACCTTGTAGAAGCGGCTCAGCAGCCGGTGGATCTGGTCGAAGTCCTTGGCCTCGATCTGCGCGTACGTCGTGGTCGCCGACGTCAGTACGTCGTACTGACCGGCCACCTGATGCCGCAGGTACGCCGCGACATCGCCGAGCCGCGCATCCGGCTGGGTCAGCATCTGCATCGCCTGCAGCATGTCCGTGACGGTGGACCGGGCGTTCGTGTCGTGCGTGCGCAGGTGCATGTTGCCGCGCAGCTCGTTGTTGTCCCAGGCCACTACCCCGCCACCACGGGCCTGACCGAGCGCGCCGGCGAGCAGCAGCGTGGTCGGCGTCTTGCCCGAGCCACCCTTGGGGTTCGCGACGACGATCGTGACCGGACGGCGGAAGGCAGTCGCGGCAGTCGCGCGCGCGATCCGCTCCGAACGCTCTGACGTGCCCGGACGCAGCTTCAGCACACTCCGTACGCCGCGCTCGGCCGGAGCCTCACGTGGCAGCGGCAAGGCCTGCATCAGCTCGTCGGTCCGGTAGGACACCTCGCGCTGCTGCGGCACGTTCTGGCCGGGAATGCCCTGCGGGAAGAAGTGCTGGGCTGCCGGGGACAGCGGCTGCCCGCCCTGGCCGCCTTGGGGCTGACCGCCTTGTTGACCGGGCTGCGCCTGACCTGACTGCGGCTGACCGGGCTGCGGCTGAGCGGGCTGTGCGGGCGGCTGACCGCCGGCTGCCGAGATGTGGAACGAGGAGCCACCGAAGACGGGGGTGTTCGGCGTCGCGGTCGCGCTCTCGGCCGGGGCTGCCTTCTCCGGCTCCTGCGCGTCGCTGTCCTCGTCGAAATCGTCCGCCTCCGGCTGGGTCCACGAGCTGGCGGACTCCGCGGCAGGCTGCGTCCAGGATGGCGTCGGCGGGTTCAGCGGTTGCTGGGCCTGTGGCTGTGACTGCGGCTGGGTCCAGGGAGCCGGCTGAGCGGGCGGACGGGACCACGAGTCACCCGGGAACTCCTGCGAGAGCGCGTCCGGCTGCTCGTCGGTCTCGACGGCTTCGGGCTCACTGTCCTGCTTCGGGTCGGACTGGTTCGGGTCGGGCTGGGACCAGGAGGGAGTCGGTTGCCACATTCTCCGGACCTCGGCCGCCGCCGCTTCCCGGTCCTTGTGCTGTCCGGAGTTGTGCGAGTCGGTCACGACCTGGATCCCCGATTCTGTCAGAGGGGACGGTGCCCCTGCAGGCTTGCTGGAACGTGTCCGGAGGTGAGGTCTCCGGGGAGGGGACCACTATCCCATGACCCGGTGTCCTCACCACGTCACCACCCGGAGCGTCGCCACGGATGCCGGTCACCAGTATCCACGCCTCAGCGGCCATCGCACGTGCTGTCCGAAACAGGTCAACTGGTGACCAGGCCTGCCTCGTAGGCGACGATCGCGGCCTGGACCCGGTTCTTCACCGCCAGCCGCAGCAGGATCGCGCTCACATAGGCCTTCACGGTCCCTTCGACCAGGAAGAGCCGACGTGCGATCTCGGCGTTCGACAGCCCCGCGCCGACCAGTCCGAGCACCTCCAGCTCACGCGGACTGAGTACGGCGACCTGCTCCTTGGCGGCAGCGGCCCGGGCCATCGCGCCACCGCCGGCGCCCGAGCTGAGCTCCGCGATCACCCGCTGCGCAACCCGCGGGGACAGATATGCGGCGCCTTCCGCGACAGCTTTCAGCCCGGCGATCAACTCCCGCGGATCGCCCGATTTCAGCAGGAATCCACTCGCGCCATCGCCCAGTGCCCGCGCGATATAGGCGTCCTCGGAGAAGGTCGTCAGCATCACCACCGCCGTCTCCGGCAGGGTCCGCCGGATCTCGGCACCGGCCGCCAACCCGTCCATCCGCGGCATCCGGATATCGAGTACGGCGACGTCCGGCCGATGCCGCTGTACCGCCTCCACCGCCTCGAGGCCATCGGCTGCTTCGGCAACGACCTCGATCGCCTCGTCGGTGCCGAGGATCGCGCGGACCCCGGCCCGCACCATCGCCTCGTCGTCGGCGAGCACGACCCTGATCATCTGTTCTCCTCGGGGGTCGGCGTCACGGAGCCGGTCTGGACGACGGCCTTGGCCACGAGGACTCCGCGGCTGAAGCACAGGCGATAGGCGTAGTTGATCGAGAAGGGTGCGTCCGGCCGGTAGTAGCGGCAGGTCCAGTCGCTCGGCGGGTCGTAGCGCTCGGTCGGCGCGTCCACCATTTCCATTGCCGGGAGCACCTTCCGTACGTCGTCCTCGGACTGGCCGATCGTGAGTGCGTCGTACTGACTCGGGCGCAGGATCGAGCTGTAGCCGGCGATCAGGTAGTAGCCGAGGGCAACCACTCCGATGACCGCGCCGAGGATCAGTGGTGCGGCGATGGCGGTGATCAGTCCGCGTCGCGCACTGCGCCGTACGGTTGCCCGCTCGACCGCCGCTGTCTCGGGCACGGTTGCCCGCGGCTCCGGGCGGCCGCCCGCTCTGGGGATAGTGGCGATCACCTCGAAGCCTTTGGTGTCTCGCTGTCCTGCGGTCAGCGAACCGCCGGCCAGCCGGACTCGCTCGCGAAGACCGTCGAGACCACGCCCGCCGGTGGATACCTCCGGCACCGGCCGGGTCGCGCCGGTGTCCACGATCGCTACTCGCACGGCATCGGTGGTCCCGGTGATGGTGACCGTCACCGCGGCACCGGGCGCATGCTTGCTCGCATTCGTCAGGGCCTCCTGGACGACGCGATGCACTGCCCGGTCCACCATCGGCGACAGCTCGCCCTGGTCTTCGTCGACAAGGCGCACCGCCAGCCCCGATGCGGCAGCCCGCTCGACCAGCGCCGCCACCGTCTCGTCGTGCGGCATCACCGGCGCCTCTGCATCCCGCAGTACGCCAACGATCTCACCGAGCCGCTCGGTCGCGGTTGCTGCCGATTCGCGCAGCGATGTTGCGGCCCGCCGGTGCTCCTCAGGGAGCGAGGGGTCCAGTTCCAGCGCAGCGGCCTGGAGCGCGATCAGACTCAGCTCGTGCCCGACCGAGTCATGCATGTCCTCAGCGATCCGCGACCGCTCCCGCAGTCGTTCCTGGTCGATCGCCATCCGCTGCTCGCGTTCGATCCGCAGCGCCCTGTCCCAGCCGGCCGTCTCCAGCAACGCCTGCTGAGCGCGGTAGCGGCCGATCAGCCAGGGCAGGACTACCACCAGCAGAGCCAGCAGGAGCATCACCAACCAGGTAAGCACCGCCTCGGTCACTGGCGTCTCGTGGCCCAGCACCAATCCGAGCAGGAGCATCCCGAAGAGCGACCCGCTGCAGACCATGACGAAGTGCTTGACCTGCGTCTCGCGCCGGCCGGCCAGATAGCTCAGCAAACTGATCGCGGGGACGAGGGCGATCTGTACGCCGTTCGTCGTCCCGAGACCGATCGCGAGCAGGACGATCTCCACCCCCGCGACCGCAGCCAGCGCCGCGAGTGGCCACCTGCGCCGACCGAAGGCCGCGAAGCCCAGTACGCCGACACTCGCGGCCTGCATCCAGTAGTAATCGTTGCGGGCGCCGCTTTCGAGCAGCACGAGGACGCTCAGCGCGGCCCACAGGCCCACGTCTCCCAGGCGCCGCCACGTCATGCCCTAGACGCTACACACTCGCTGGGCTCCCGCCGTACTGCCGAAAGTCAGGTGTTGGCGGCGACGGTGAGGCTTGCACCAGGGGCTAGCTCGACCGGTCTCCCGTCGAACGGTGTCTCCGCGCCATCCTCGGAGCGGACGGTCAGCCGGTCGGTCTGTGGGTACAGCGCGCTGAGGTCGAGCTGGAAGGTGCGGGCCGATGACGCCAGGTTCTGCAGGGTGAAACCGTCTGGCCGGTAGTCATAGCGCAGCTGGTAGCTCTGCTGGGTGAGCGTGACCGAGCCGGGCTGGGTCAGGCGTGGCGCGACCAGGAGATCGGCGTCGAGCGTCGGCCGGAGACCGACGTACTCGCAGAGCATCACCCAGGCGTAGACACAGGGATATTCGTAGTAGTGGGCCGCACCGTGCCAGGGCGTCCCGTCGACGTAGTAGACGTGGCTCATGTCGTAGCGCTCGCCCATGACGTAGTCGTCCGCAGCGCCTTGCCGGGCGACCTTCTCGAGCTGGTCGAGCAGCATCCCGCCCTGCCGGCGCCAGAACCAGTACGCCGCGTCCCAGCACCAGTAGCGGCCGGCGGCGCAGAGATCGTACGGGCCACCGTCTCCGATCTCGTCCGGCGTGTAGTCGGCGATCCGGGCGGCGAGGAAGGTCGGGAACCGCTGGAACTCGTCGAGCTCTCGCTGCACCAGGTCAACGACGTGATCCGCCTGTTCCGGCAGCGCGGCTCCGAACATCACCGGGAGCACGTTGGCCAGCAGATGGATGTGGTCGTGGACCACTCCGGAGCGGTCGACCCAGTCGACGAACCGTTGCTGCTCCGGATCCCAGTAGCCGACTGGCAGCGGTTGCGCGATCGTTCCGGCGAGGAGCTGGGCCACTGCGGCGTACCGGTCGGCCTGTTCGCTGCGGCCTAGCAGGCGTTCGAGCTGTGCGAGGAGGTCGAAGGAGTGCGAGGCAAGGGCTGCGGCGAGCGTCTCGCGGCCGTCCTTGATCACCTGGTCCTCGTAGTACACGTCGGACCAGAGCCGGCCGAGCGGGTCGATGCAGGCCTCGACGCAGGATGCGGCGCCCTCGACGTCGCCGATGTTCTGGCGCAACCAGCCGAGGTCTTTGGTGCGGGCGACGTACAGCCAGATCGACTCGATCACCTCGACGTTGCCGGTGACAAGGAACATGTTCGCGTTCGCGGTCCCGTCGAGGCTGTTGCGCCGGACGTGGTACTCACGGTCTCCGTCAGGTTGCACGGCGCACGGGTCGCGCCACAGCTGCTGGGGATCCTCGCGCATCAGTCGCAACTGGAGCTCGATCATCCGGCGGACGACGGCGAGATCGAGGCCGCTCCCCCAGGCGATCCGGCCCTTGATCTGGAACTCGTGGTCGACGTCGGGGTAGGTGCCGACGTACTTGTCGGCCAGCGTACTGATCACGAAGCCGTCGGAGACGGGATAACCGGAGGCCGCCGTACGTTCGATCACGCAGGGCAGCATCGTGCCCCAGTAGAAGCCGGCCAGGGCGTCAGCGAGCGGACCGGCGCCGGGAAAGTCCAGTACGAACTCGTCGCCGCGCACGTCCGCGTGCGGCCTGGCCTGGTGCGTAGTCAGGGTCGCGGTCGGAGCCTGCACCGTCACACGGCATCCGTCGGGGTCGAAATCGACCGCTATGGCTGCGTCGGCTTCGATCAGCCAGGCCGGGTCGCTGGAGTGCGGAGACTCGGGCAGCACCCAGCACACTCCGCTGCCTTGTAATGGGCTACGCGTCGCATCACCGGGCAGGACGTAGTCGCCATCGAGGACGAAGACGGGTCCGAACGGAAATCGCAGCTCGAGAGGCTGGTTGCCGTCCGCGGTCCACTTGCGCTCGTCGATCCGCGTCATGGTGGCGGAGGTCGTTGGTTGCCCCATCACCTGTTGCTCGCGGCATCGATGATCTCGAAGGGGACCAGCGAGAGGTTGGGCACCGGCTCACCCCGCAGCTGTGCGAGCAGCATGTCGACCGCGCTCCGTCCCATCTCCGCCTGGTTCTGCCGGACATGCAGGTATGGCGGTCCGCCGATGGAGTCCCCCGGTGAGTCGAAGCAGGCGATCACGTGACCACCGCCCAGCGCCCGGTCCACCATCCGGGCCAGGTTGTACTCACACGCGAAGTACGCCGTCACCTCCGGCGTCCGGTCGCGGAACGCGCGGATCACCTCGATGTCCGCGCCAATGCTCTCGGTGGTGGTCGAGCCGGGCAGGGTGCTGCGCAGGTCCGTCAGCTCATGCGCCTTGCCCCGACTCCCGAACGCCGAGCGGAACCCGTCCAACCGCTCCTCGATCGAGGAGGTGTTCACGGGCGGCGGCGACAGGAAGGCGATGTGCCGGTGCCCCTGGTCGAGCAGGCGCGACGTCAGTGCCCGCGCGGCCGCCACGTTGTCCGTGTGCACGGCCGCGACTGGGATACCGGACAGGTGGCGGTCGACGAGGACGACTGGGTACCCGCCGAGCACCTGCCGGAGCAGGCTGGCGTTGTAGAAGTCGCCGTGGACCGGAAACACGATCAGACCGTCCACGGACGCGACCAGCGAGTCCACGGCCTTCTCCTCGTCGGTCTGCCGCCCGTGGGTTCGCCGTACGACCAGGTGGGCGCCGTACTCCGCGCAGCGCTCCTCGATCGCGTTCATCAGGTCCAGCCCGTACGCCTCGGACATGTCCGGCATGATCAGCGCGATCGAGCGGGCCTCCCCCTTCGGGCGGCCGCGCAGTGGCATCGAGACATCGGTCAGGTCCGGCAGACGGCGTACGACGAAGGTGCCCTTGCCGCGGATGCGCTCGACCAGGCCGGCCTCCCGCAGTACCTCGAGGGCTCGTTTGGACGTGATCCGGCTGACCTGGAACTGGGCCGCCAGCTCCATCTCCGACGGCACCCGGTCGCCCGGGCCGAGGGCGCCGCGCCGGAGCTGCTCCAGGACGTGCGCGCAGATCCGCTCATACAGCAATGCCACTTACGTCGTCCCCTCGTCCGCCCGCTTGCCCATCCTCCCGGCTGACCCTTGGCTCGGGCTGTCCCCGTGGCTCGGGTTGTCCCCGTGGCTCGGGTTGTCCCCGTGGCTCGGGTTGTCCGGTTGGCATATCCAATCATCCCCGACTGTCGGTGGGTGGTGGCAGCGTGGGTTTCATGCGAATCGACGGGAAGCTCGCAGTGGTCACCGGAGGCTCGGTCGGCATCGGCCGGGCGATCGCAGAACGCCTGGCTGCGGCCGGAGCGGAGGTGGTCGTCGCCGATGTCGATGTGGACGGCGCAGGTTGGACTGCCGACGCGCCTGGGATCCGGTTCGTCGAAGTCGACATGACGGACGACGCCGCGGTCGTCGAACTGATGGCATGTCAACCACAGATCCTGGTGAACAACGCGGGTGGCGGCGCCGTCCTTCGGCCGTGCTTCCCGGAAGCGTCGGTCGAGCGGTGGTCGGCATCGCTTGCGCTCAATCTGCGCGCGCCGATGCTCACCACGCAGCTCGCGCTCCCGGGCATGAAGGCGGCCGGCGGTGGCGCGATCGTGAACGTGGGATCGACCGCAGGGTTGGGATTCGGGCCGCATGTGTCACCGGAGTACAGCGCGGCCAAGGCTGCCTTGATCCGGCTGACGGCGACGTTGGGCGTGCTCGACGGGGCGCGGGTGAATTGCGTCGTACCCGACTGGGTCGCGACCGAGCGCGGCCTGCGCGAGCGGGCTGCTCTTCCGGCCGCTGAGCGGGGTGCTGACTTGGTGCCGCTCGAGCAGCTGACGGATGCCGTTCTGGCCTTTGTCGAGGACGACAGTTTGGCCGGTCGCGTGGTGTTGCTGGACCGTGGCGCTCCGACACGGATGCTCGACTGACTGACGGAAATGCGTGGAGAGTGCTTGCCGAGTTCCTGATCAGGTCCTGGTGAGGGACCCCATCGACTGACAACATTCCCGCATGACACGCCCATCAGTGCCTGCCTTCGCAGCTCGGCCCGTCGCGTCCATCGCGGTCGTCGTCGGGCTCCTGCTCACGGCGCTGTCAGGGCGGTACGGGTACCACCGCGACGAGCTCTACTTCATGGTCGCCGGCCGCCACCTCTCGTGGGGGTATGTCGACCAGCCTCCGCTCACGCCGTTCCTGGCGCGGCTCTCGACCACGGTGTTCGGAGACACCGTGATGGGGCTGCGCGTCTTGTCGACGATCTCCAGCGTCGTGGCGGTCATCGTGGTGGCGCTGATCGCGCGGGAGTTCGGCAGCGACCGGCGTGGGCAGATCCTGGCCGCGGTGTGTGCAGCGATCTCCGGTTTCCTGCTGGGAGTCGGTCACATCGTGTCGACGGCGACGTACGACCTGTTGGCCTGGATGCTGATCGGGCTGTTCGCGGTCAAGCTGTTGCGGACCCTGGACGGGCGGTGGTGGTTGGCGCTCGGCCTGACCGCGGGCATCGCCGTGGAGAACAAGTACCTGGTCGTCCTGCCGATCGGGGCACTGCTGGTCTCGCTGCTGATCGTCGGCCCACGCTCGGTGCTCCGGTCGTGGTGGCTGCCAGCCGGTGTCGCCGTGGCCGCGCTGTTCGCTCTACCGAACGTGCTCTGGCAGTTCCGGCACGACTGGCCGCAGCTCACGGTCGCGACCGGGATCAGCGAGGACGACGGCAACGAGAACCGGATCATGTTCATCCCGCTGCAGATCCTGCAACTGTCGCCGTTCCTAGTGCCGGTCTGGGTGGCGGGGTTCCTGCGGCTGTGGCGGCAGTTGCCGTGGGCACGTTCCGTCGCACTCGCGTATCCGGTGCTGTGCGTCGCCGTACTCATCGCGGGCGGGAAGTCGTACTACGCGCTTCCCCTGCTGCTCGTGCTCGTCGCCGCGGGATGCGAGCCGACGCTGCGCTGGATCGATCGGCATCGGCCGGCCGCAATCGTTGGCCTCGTGCTCACCGCATTGACCTCCGCGCTGTTCACCTTGCCAGTGCTGCCCCCGTCCGCGGTGGACTTCGTCATTCCGTTGAACAAGGAGCAGGGCGAGCAGGTCGGCTGGCCCGAGTTCGTCGCCTCGGTCGCGGGAGCCTGGGAGCAGATCCCCTCAGGCGATCGCTCGACCGCGACCCTCTTCGTCAGCAACTACGGCGAGGCCGGGGCCATCGATCGGTACGGCGCATCGCACGGACTCCCGACCGCGTATGCCACACACATGAGCTACTACGACTGGAACCGGCCACCCGACAGCAACACCGGCCCCGTCCTCCTGGTCGAGATCGGCCGCACCCCGATTCGCGAACAACACTTCCGCAATTGCCGCCAGATCGGGGCCGTCGACAGCCTGGTCTCCAACGACGAAAACGGCACCGCCCTCGTCCTCTGCGACGCCCCGGCCGAACCTTGGACCACCCTGTGGCCGAAGCTCCGCCAGTACTACTGATCCCCGTACGGTTGGACGATGCACTCGATGGTCGACATCCCGGCCGGCGCCATCGCCCTCCGGGACGACCGCCTCGGCACCCGCTGGGAGGTCACGCTGCCCGCGTTCCGCCTCGGCCGCTACCCGGTCACCGGCGCGGACGACGTCCCCGTCGCCTCGGTGAGCTGGTACGACGCGGTTGCCCTGTGCAACAAATTGTCCGCGGAGGATGGGTTTCCCGCGGCGTATGAGATCTCCGGGGAGGACGTCACGCTGGTGGACTCCTCCCCCGGATACCGGCTGCCGACCGAGGCCGAGTGGCAATATGCCTGCACCGCGGGTGTTCCGGCGTACCGGTATGGCGGGTTGGACGAGATCGCCTGGTACGCCAACAACTCAGACGGTCGCGCTCAGGCTGTCGGTCAGAAGGTGGCGAACGCCTGGGGTCTCCACGACATGCTCGGCAACGTGTGGGAGTGGTGCTGGGATCTGTACGACCCGGCGACGTACGGCTCCTACCGCATCTTCCGCGGCGGCGGCTTCGACGACCCGGACCGTTCGATCGGTTCGACTGTCCGCCGCCGCTCCCACCCGACGTTCGCCATCGAGGATCTGGGCCTCCGATTGGCCCAGTCCGTCGTCACGGCCTGAGGGCCAGCTTTCCCGTGGTCGTGCGGGCTTCGAGTTCGGCGAGCGCCTTGGCACCGTCCGCGAGGTCGTAGACGGTCGGTTCACCGGGTGGGTAGACGCCGGCTTCGATCAGCTTCGCCAGTTCGTCCATCAGCTCGGCGAACAGCTCCGGCGCGTGCTGACCCAGTACGCCGATGTGCAGTCCGATCACGTGGACCTGGTGCTTGAAGTTCAGCTCCCAGTTGCTGATCGAGGCCTCACCCCCGGCAGCGCCGTACACGATGACCTTCCCCGTCACCCGCTTCGCGACGGCCACGCTCTGCTGGAACGTCGTGCCCCCAACGGATTCGAGTACGACGTCAACGCCACGGTTGCCCGTGATTCGCAGTACCTCAGCCGTCACGTCCTCGGTCCGGTAGTCGATCAGGTGATCCGCACCCAACCGCCGTACGACGTCATGCTTCTCCGCCGAGGCAGTCCCGATCACGGTCGCGCCATAGTGCTTCGCCAACCGCACAGCCGCCTGACCCACCGCACCGGCAGCCGCATGAATCAGTACGGTCTCCCCCGCGCTCAACCGCCCCAGCGGCCGCAACGCGGCAAGCGCGGTCGCCCAATTCAGCACCAGACCCAGCGCCTGCTCATCCGCCCACCCCGCAGGCACCAACGCAACCGAGCCCGCCGGCATCACGACGTACTCCGCAAACGCCCCTTCCCCGGTCCCGACAACCCGGGCCCCCACACCAACCGAGGTCACCCCGTCCCCGACCGCAACCACTTCCCCCGCCGCCTCAAACCCAGCCACATAAGGCACCTGCGGCCCACCGTCATACGTCCCCCACGCCCGCATCACATCCGCAAAGTTCACCCCCGCAGCCCCCACCTTCACCAGCACCTCCCCCACACCAGCCCGAGGAACAGCCACCTCCACAACCCGCATCCCACCCGGCCCGTCCAACCGCCCCTGAACCAAACCCCGCAAAACTCCTCCTACGACCCTCATCAAATTAGACAAAGATCGTACGATGCCCTGGTCCAGCGACCACTCATTTACCAGAACGCGGACACAGGTCGAATGACCGCGCCGCCCACCCCCAGCCGCCGAGCGAAGCAAAGGCAGCCGACCGCGGCGAGCACCCCAGCAGCCGAGCGAAGCGAAGGCGAAGGAGGTGTGGGTGGCGCCCAGCTGGCACCGGTTGATGTGGCGAGTAACCCCAGCCGGCAACTGTTGACGCGGCGCTCAGCCAGAGCAGCCGAGCGAAGCGAAGGCGAGAGGGGGTGCGGGTGGCGGAGCCCCCGCGGCGCGGCAAGCGAAGCGCAGCCGCACAAATGACGAAGGCGAGGCGGTCTGCGCTTTCCGCAGACACACCTCGCCCATCGCCTTCGTGGACGATACTGGGATCGAACCAGTGACCTCTTCCGTGTCAGGGAAGCGCGCTACCGCTGCGCCAATCGTCCAAAACCAACACATTCAGGCTC
>NZ_JBFAXQ010000044.1:0-47926 GCF_040680855.1 Kribbella sp. NPDC051952 | reverse complement strand
CGTGCTGCTGCGCCTCGACGCCGGGAGCTCCGACGAACTCGGTGAACGCCAGCCCGGACAGCATCCGGCTGCGTAGCGCGTCGTTCCCTTCCGGCACCAACTCGACCGCACGCGCGAGGTCGCCGCCGCCACCGCCGTCGATGCGGCACTGCAGCAGGCCACGCAGCCGCAGCAGATTTGCCACCCGGAACGGTTCCGCCGACGGATCGAGCTCAGCCAATGCGGCGGACGCGTGGTCGACACCGGTCTGCGATCGGCCGGTGGTGAACGACACCGCAGTCGCCAGCTCTTGCACCGTGGCGCGGTCGACCTCGATGAGATCCTCGTCGATCCACAGCGCCAGGACGCGTTCGAGCAGGTTGAGCTGCTCGTCGTACGCGTACTGCCGCTCGGCGACCGCTGCGGCCCGCCACGCGGCGACCAGCGCCTTGGCCGGCTCGCCCGCGACGGTCCAGTGCTCGGCCAGCGCGGCGGTCGGCTCCGATCCGGCCGCGATCGCCTCGGCGTACCGGGCGTGCAGACGGCGGCGCTCGCCCGGTAGCAGGGCGCCGTACACCGCCTCGCGGATCAGGTCGTGCCGGATCATGTAGCCGTCGTCGTGGATCGAGATCTGGTTGCGCTCGATCAACTCGCGGACAGCGTCGTCGACCGGTTCGCCGGAGACCTCGGACAGCAGTTCGTCGGTGACGGTGCCGCCCGCGACCGCGATCGTCGCCAGCACCTTCCGTGCCGACGGGGAGAGATCGGCCACCCAGTCCAGGAGCAAGGTGGTGAGTCCGTCGGAGGACGCCGTACCGGCCGCGCGGAGGGCCTCCACGAAAAGCGGGTTCCCGTTGCTGCGGCGGTAGATCTCGCTGCTCGCGACCGGGTCCGGCGGCCGGCCCTCGATCGCGGTCAGCAATGCGCTCACCTCTTGGCGTCCGAGCGGCGCCAGGTCGAGCCGCACGACCTCGGCCCGCCGGCCGACCTCCCCCAGCAGTTGCCGGGTCGGATGCCCTGGGGGCAGCTCACCGGTCCGCACCGTCCCGATCAGCAGTACGGCGTGGGCACCGAGATTGCGGACCAGATACACGAACAGCTCCCGGCTGGAGGCGTCCGCCCAGTGCAGGTCCTCCACCACCAGGACCAGCGGCCGCGTTTCCGCCGCCCGTGCGAGCAGGCCGAGGACCTCACCGAACAGCCGGACGTGACCGCCAGGGGCCTCCGGCAACGACAATTCCGGCAACCATCCCGCCAGCGCGGAGCCGCCGGTCGGCAGGGCCGCGCGCAGCTGGTCCGGGCCCCATTCCCGCAGCAGGCCGCGCAGGATCGCCACGAAGGGCATCCACGGCGTGCCGTCCGCCCCGAGTTCGAGACAGCCGCCGGTCAGCACCAACGGCTTCGCCCCGAGTTCCTCGACCACCGTCGCGACGAGCCGGGATTTCCCGATCCCGGCCTCCCCCGAGACCAGCGCGGTCACCGATTGCCCCGACTCGACCTGTGCGTACGCCGTGCGCAGCGCAGCGAGCTCCGGATCTCGGCTGACCAGCACGGGGCTGATGACGGCGGACGGCATGCGCCCATCCTTACATCACGTGGTTCCCGGTCGAGATGTCATCAGATCTGGTGACGACGGTCGCGGGGCTCGACGCCGAGAGTTGAGGCATCAAGTTCCGAACCACCAAGGAGTTCCCACCATGAGCAACACCCCGAATCGGACCGTGGTCGGCAATGTCTCGCTGTCTCTGGACGGGCGCTTCAACGGACCGGGCGGTGACTACGACATGAGCTGGATCGCTCCGCACGCAGTCACGCCCGGCTCACTCGCCCACATGAGCCGCGTGACCACGCCGGCGACCACGGCCCTGCTCGGCCGGAAGAACTACGAGGGCTTCGGCGGCTACTGGCCGACGGTCGCCGACGACGAGAACGCTCCCGAGGAGAGCCGGGCGTTCTCGCGGTGGCTGAACGACGTCGAGAAGGTGGTCTTCTCGTCCACCCTCACCGAGGCGGCCTGGCAGAACAGCCGGATCGCGTCGACCGACCCGGCCACCACGGTCAAGGAGCTGCGCCGCCAGGAGGGTGGCGACATCATCGTCCTGGCGAGTTCCAGTGTCATCCGCGCCCTGCTCGTCGCCGACGAGCTCGACCGCCTGTCCGTCACCCTCTGCCCCGAGCTGGTCGGCGGCGGTGGCCGGCTGTTCGACGAGACGATCCCGGCCGCATCCTGGACCCTGACCGACTCGACCCCCACCGAGAGCGGCGCCCTCTGCCTGCTCTACGACCGCATCCGCTAATCGATCAGGGATAGTCGATAAGGGCCGTTGGCAACGGTTTTGCGTGGACCACGTGCAGCCGGCTGACGGCCCGGGTCAGGATGACGTAGAGGCGGTGCAGGCCGCGGGGTTCGGCGGCGACGATCTGGGCCGGCTCGGCGACGACGACCGAGTCGAACTCGAGGCCCTTGGCGAGGGTGGCCGGGACACAGACCAGCCGGGCTGCGTCCAGGTCGTCCTCGGTCTCACCGAGCAAGGTCGGCTGCAGACCGGCGGCCGCGAGTACGTCCCGGAGCTGCGCGATCTGCTCGTCGGCGGCGATCAGCGCGACCGAGCCTTCCCCGGCCAGCGCCGCTTCGCAGGCGGCGACGAGCTCGTTCGGGAAGGTTCGCTCATCGGCCTCGACGATGGCGAGCGCGTCGGCGACGGTACGGATGCCGGTCGGAACCCCGAGCGTGGGAGCGATCTGCGGCAGCAGCCTCGCGGCGAAGTTGATGATCTGGGCCGGGACGCGGAAGCCCCGGTCGAGCTCGGCCACCACGCCATCCGTCTTGTCCAGGTGACCGAGGACCTGATCCCACGGACCGGCTGCCCACGACGTCGTCGCCTGAGCCAGGTCTCCGAGCACTGTGGCCGAGCCGGTGCGGCACCGGCGCCCGAGCGCCCGCAACTGCATGGCGGACAGGTCCTGTGCCTCGTCCAGGACAAGGTGACCGAGTGATCCGGGCGTGCGTTCGATCAGGTCCTCGAGCTCGTCCAGCAACACCGTGTCGGCGAACGACCACTTGGCCGACTTCCATGACCGGGCCGGCTTGGCCCACAAGAGCGCCGTACGCTCCTCTTCCGTCAACTCGTCACCGACGACCTGGGTCAGGAAGTCCGCGTTGGACCACAGCCGGTGCAGGATCTGCTCAGGTACGACGCGTGGCCACACGGCGTCGAGTAGCGACTTCACGGGCTTGGAGCGCGCCACTGCGTTCTGGACGCGGTCGTCCGGCGACTCGGCCCGCTCCTCCATCCGGACCAGTACGGCGTGGGCGATCCGCTGCGCGAGCGCGTTGCGACCGGGAGCGTACCTGGTCGACTCCCGCAGGTCGGAGACGATGTCGGCGACCTCGTGCTCGTGTACCCGGTAGCGTCGGGATCCCTTGCTGTACAGGATTCCCTCGGTCGGCGTACCGACGTATGACCAGAGCGCGCGCCGCAGGACTCCCGCCATCCGGGCATCGCCCTTGAGCCGCGCGGCCTCCGGATCGTCCGGTTCCGTGGACGGCCTGGTGATCAGCTCCTCGATGGTGATCTGCCGTACGTCGACCTCGCCCAGCGCGGGCAGGACCTTGCGGATGTACGACAGGAACGAGCGGTTCGGCCCGACGATCACGACGCCACCGCGGCTGAGCCGTTCCCGCTCGGTGTACAGCAGGTAGGCGACGCGATGCAGGCCGACCGCGGTCTTCCCGGTCCCGGGGGCTCCCTGCACGCAGACGCTCGGGTGCAGCGGCGCGCGGACCAGGTCGTCCTGCTCGGGCTGGATCGTGGCGACGATGTCGCGCATCGGCCCGGTGCGCGGGCGCTCGATCTCGGCCCGCAGGAAGGTGTCGGCCTGATCGGACCGGGCCACGCCGACCATCGGCTCGTCCTCGAAGCCGGTCAGCGCGGCCGCGTCGGAGAACCCGTAGCGACGGCGCAGCAGGACCCGCTGGCGGTCGCTGTGGGTGGCTCGGTAGAACGGCACGGAGACAGGTGCACGCCAGTCGATGACGAGCGGTACGCCGCTGCCGTCGTGCACATGCCGTCGCCCGATGTAGATCTGGTCGTGCCCCTCGATCGTCCCGGCCTCGTAGTCGAGCCGGCCGAAGAACAGCGGTACGTCGGGCAGGTCCAGCAGGGCCTGGGTCCGCTGCAGTTTGGCCCGCTCGTTGGCCTCGTTGGTGAAGCGTTCGTCGTTGTCCTCGCCACCGATGATCGGGACGTCGCGAACCTCGACCTCCTGGTGCATGCGGTGCAGCGCGGCGCGGGCGGTGGCGAGAAAGGCGCGTTCGGCCTCGAGTTCCGGCTCGACCATGACAGGTCCCCTCGAATCAGCGGATGGACAGGGTCCCGCCCCGGAGCCAACTCATCCGGTTCGATTCGATCCCGAAAAAGACAGGTCGGGGACGCTACCACCCACGTCGGGGACGTGCCACTGATTAAAGCTGGGCCGATTGAAGCTTGGCGCGGAGCCAGTCCGGGACGTACTGGTCCTCGCGCGGGAACTCGGCCAGGTCCTCGGCGTAACTGGCGTCGTCGACCGGCATCGACCAGGCCGGCTCGCCGTCGTAGTCGAAGTCGGTCTCGAAATGCCCGTCCGGGGTGATCGTGAGCCGCGCGGTCAGCCAGGCGCCCTTCCCCGGCTGGTACATCTGCGACCGCAGGGTCTCGAAGTCGTCCTCGAGCGCCTCCGGCAGCGGATCGAGCGCCGCGTCCCCGGCCGGGCCCGTCACGGTGGCGCCCAGTTCGGCGTACGGCGCGGTCGCGAGGTAGACCGCCGTCACCGCCTGCCAGCCGGCCGGCAGGTCGGCGATGAGAGCGCGGGCGATCGTGTCGAGGGTGCCCATCTCGTTGGCCATCGCAGTCAGGTCTCCCGGTTTCGTTGCGACTTCGGATCCCTGAAGATACTCCGCCGGGGTGGTCGGCCTTCGTGGTGCAGGGTGACGTTGCGCGCCGACGGCCGTTCCGTCGTACCGTCCGGGTACCGGACCGCGATCGTCGCGTGCACCTGGATGCCGGCGACTCGCTTGGCCAGCAAGGCGTCCTCCATCCGGTGCCAGTTGTTGCTGCCCTTCACCGGCTGGTTCTGGCTGCGCGCTTGCGCGGTCAGATTGATCGCCTCGCCCGGGCCTTCGAAGGACGTGGCGAACAGGTGACCACCGTCGTCGGAACGTTCCCGGTCCGGCTTGCCGGCCTGCCGCTGGGCGTACAGGTTGCGCCGGTCGGCGTTCTCCTCCGACGGCAGCCGGCCGAGCCAGCCCTCAGCGTGCTCGACCCGGCCGGCCTTGTCGGTGACATACAGGTACCGCTCGTCGACCAGGTAGACCATCGAAGGCTCAGGGGCGCTCAGGTTCGGGTTCCAGAAGTCTCTGCGGCCCGACTCCTCCTTGTGCACAGGCAGGTCGGCGAACCGCCGCGGCACCTGCGGCAGTTCGTCCGGGCCGTAGCCGACGGCCCGGACGTCGTCCGGGTGAGGAGGTTGCTCCTCCGCCCATCCCGACGCCCGGGCCGTTCGATCGGTCATGTCCGCATCAACTGAGGTTCTCCATCACCCGTCGTTCTCCGCTGACGGAATGATGGCACCTGGGACGTCCACCGGGGCGAAGATCTTGCTCTCACCCGGGTACGGCGTCGACCAGTCGTGCGCCTGGTACCAGTCGAAGTGGTTCATCTGCGCGGGGTTCGCGTAGTCGGCCCGGGCGTCCGGACCGGTCAGCTTCTGCTGCTTCTTCCAGGTCTCCCACTGCGCCGCGACCGCCTGCTGATCGGCCGGAACGACCGCCTTCGGGGCGGGTGCGGCCGCCGGGTCCTGGGCCGCAGGAACGTCCGCGCCACACGGCGGCAGCGTGCTGATCCCCGCCGTCAGCGAGGTCCGGTTCGGCAGCGCCTTGAACGGCGTGTAGTTGGGCTTGTTCGTGAACGCCGCCGCCATCGGCGTGGCCGCGGTGTCCTTCTGGTTCATCGGCGTGATCCCGAGGATCTGCTCGATCGTCCGGATCATCGTGATCTGCGTGTAGTAGTGGCTGTCCACGATGCCGTGCTGGGCGTACGGGCTGATGATCTGGACCGGCGCCCGGTGACCGTCGATGTGGTCGAGACCGGCCTGCGAGTCGTCCTCGACGACGAAGATCGCCGAGTCCTTCCAGTACTTGCTGTGCGAGATCTCGTCGACGATCTTGCCGACCGCGAGGTCGTTGTCGGCCACCTGCGCCGCACCGTTCGGCGGACCGCCGGTGTGGTCGCTGGACAGCCAGAACATGTTCAGGTTCGACGGCCCGTTCTGCTCGAAGTCACGCTTCCAGATCTCGTACCGGTAGATGTCCGGAACGTCGGTGTCGAACTTCGGGAAGCCGTGCACCGACACGTTGTTCAGCGACGGGATCGGTGACGACGACACCAGCGGGTACGCCGTGTCCTGCCCGGTCGCGGCCATGTTCTTCGTGTCGCAGTACAGGTTCTGCCAGGTCGCGCCGGCCGGCTTCGTGAGGAACTGCTGGAACTCGCCGAAGTCGCGGACGGTCTTGCCGGCCGCCTGCGCACCGGTCCAGATGAAGCCGCTCTTCTGGTGGCCGAGCGCGTCGTCCTCGGTGTCGTAGCTGCGCAGGTACTCTCCCGCCGACGACTCGGTGTATTCCGGGTTGTCGGCCTGCATCAGCCAGTTGTGGCCCTCGGCGGAGTTCGTGCCGATGTCGTAGGTGTTGTCGTACAGCCCGAACTGCGCGGCCAGTGCGTGCTGGTTCGGTGTCACGTTCGCGCCGTACTGCGCCAGCGCCGGGTCGCCGTTGCCTTCGGGGATGTCGCCGTACAGCTGGTCGTAGGTCCGGTTCTCCTTGACCAGCAGGAAGACATGCTTGATCGTCGACGGGTCACCGAGCTTGACCGGAACGGGCACCGGCTTGGGCTGGTGCCGCTTGTCCTGCGCGGCCTGTGCGGCGCCCTTGGTCCAGCCGTTCTGCTGGAAGACCTTGGCCGTGTTCGCGCGGATGACGTGGTCGTCCGGCAGCCGGAACCGGGTCAGGCTCGAGGTCGTGTCGTGCGTGGCGTGCCCGGCGGCAGTCGTCGTACGGCGTGCGTCGACACCGCGGGTGTTCGATACGACGATGTCCTTGCCGACGGTCGCGATCTCGGCCGGGAAGTAGTCGGTCGGGAGCAGACCGATGTAGCTGACCGGCTCCAACGGGTTCCGGTACTTGTAGACCGCGACCGCGTTAGCGCGGCCGAGCGTCACCAGCAGATGTCCGTCGTCGGTCAGCGTTACGCCGTTGGGCTCGTAGCCGACCGAGGCCTCTGGCCAGGGCTGGGTCGCGATGGTCTGGACGACCCGCTGGCGACGGGTGTCGATCACGGACACGTTGTTGGTCGCGGTGTTGGTGACGAACACGGCGCCGTTCTTCGCGTACATCGCGGTCGGGTGCAGACCGACGGAGATGCTCGCGGGGGTGGCCGTCGGATGCGTCAGGTCGATCACGCTGACCGTGCCGGTGGTGGTGGCCGCGGTGATCTGGGAGGCGGGCACCTGGGTGCCGTACGAGTTGATCGTGGGCTCGCCGGGCTTCGCCGGCCGTCCACCCTCGTTGCTCACGTAGAGCTTCGACCCGACCTGAACCATGTCGCGCGGTGCGTTGCCGACGGCCCAGCTCTGCTTGACGGTTCCGGTCGCCGTGTCGATCGCGACCACGCGGTTCTGGCCGTTGACCGCCGAGTAGACGGTGGAACTGTCGGCCGAGAACACCGCCTCACCGACCAGCGCGTGCTTCGCGCCGTCGGCCGCGATCGTGACGAACGTCGGGTTCGCGAGCGAGCCGTCCGGGTTCACCGTGAACCGGCGGTAGCCGTCGGTCTGCCCGAGCCACACCTGCGAACCGTCGGGCGAGTACGTCGGGCCTTCCTGGCCGATGTCGTTGCCCGGGATCTTCAGGTCCGCGGCGGCGTTGTTGCCGACGTACTGCTGGACCTTCCAGTTCTTCAGGTCGACGACGGCCAGCGCCATCCCGCCGTCGGTGATGCCGGCGGCCAGGTGGCTGCCGTCCGGGCTGACCGCGGACGACATGATCTTGCCCTTGTCCAGCACCAGCCGGTTGCCGTACGGCGCGATGTACTGGTCGCTCGAGATGACCTGGCCCTTGTCGGTGACCTGACCGACCTGGTCCTTGCCGAACTGGTGCGTCGACGCGACGGCCGTACCGGCCAGCGCGACGGCGAAGGCGGTGGTGCCCGCTGTGACCAGCGGTAGCCGGTGACGCAGCCGGCGTGTCAGGCCCTTGGTGTCACGCCTGCGGCGTGTTACCTGCATGGGGCTATCCCTTCGAGGTGGACGGAAGCAGTTCGATGTTGCCGTCGAACTGCCAGAGCGGATTCGGTTCGTCGCCGGACGACGTGCGGACCAGGAAGAAGCCGTTGACTTCCTTCGGTCCGTCCCCGTCGGCGACGTACCGGCCGAGTGGGTTGATGTCGAGTTGGTAGATGGCCGAGCCGGCGTTCTCGACGCCGGGGACGTGCCAGCTGATGACGCAGCGCCAGTCGTTGCCGGCTCCCTGCGCGGCGACCTGGTCGCCACCCTTGGTGCATGCGGCCGAGGTCTGCAGCTGCTCCTCGGTGACATCGGGCCGGTTGAGCTGCTTGGTCTGCAGCCGGTAGAGATGCGCGAACGCCGTCGCGGCCGAGCGCTGCACCTTGTCCTGGTCGATCCCGGAGCCGGTCCCGGCGACCGGGATCATGACCGCGGCGGTGAGGCCGAACAGTACGACGAGCGGCAGCAGGCCGGCCGTGATCGCCAGCCGGCCGGACCCGTCGTGCGTCGGGTTCGTGAAGTCACGCCGTACGAACAGGAGGTAGGCCAGCGCGGTCGCGACGACAGCCCAGACCAGGCTGACGGCGATGCCGATCAACAGCGGTCCGAGTTGGCCCGGACTCGTGAACAGGCCGTTCCAGCTGATGAAGGCGTAGCCCGGAAGTGCGTACCGGACGGCGACCGGGAGCGGCAACTGCTGCAGGATCTGCATCGCCAACGCGACCACGGCCGGGAGCAGCAGGCCCATCGGCGACCGGCCCAGCGCGACCGAACCGAGCAGGCCGATCGCAGCGAGCGCCAACGTCGGCGCGAGGGCGCAGGCCCACGCGAGCAGGACCTTGCCGGCCGCATCGCCCGGCGCCAGCTGGTGACCGTCGAGCCCGATCAGGAATCTGTTCCCGACCACCGCGACACCGCTGACCGTGCTCGAGCAGACCAGCCCGATCACGAGCACCAGGATCACGGTCAGGCTGGCCAACGTCTTCGACACGAAGATGCGGCGCGGCGACCGAACCGCCACCAGCAGGTGGCGCCAGGTGCCGAGCCGGTCCTCAGCGGCGAAGATGTCGCCGGCGATCAGCGAGGTCAGTAGCGGAAGCGCCCAGGAGCCGGAGAAGCCGAGGATCACCAGCGGTCCGGCCCAGCCGGTCGCGTGCATCCAACGCCCGAAGAGCGTGTCGACCGGGAGCGAGGCCTGCTGGCTGATCACGGCAACGAAGGCCGCGGGTGCGAGCCAGCACGCGACGATCAGCAACCGCACCCGCCACTGCGAAACCAGCTTCACCAACTCGAAGCGGTATCCCCGCGCCACCGACACTCGCCGGACGACCGGGGCCTTCTCGACAACGGTCGCGGTCACTGGTCGGACTCCTGCTCGGTGAGCGCGAGGAACGCGGCTTCGAGTGGCGACACCACGGGTGCGAGCTCCCGCACGGCGATGCCCGCGTGCACGAGCCGCTTCACGAGTTCGTCCAGCGCGGGCACGGCCGCGGTCACCACCAACGCTTCCGTCCCTTGCCGTACGGCGCTGTCGTCGACGACCCGGATCCCGGCCGTGTCTCCGGCCAGCCGCCGGGCCTCGGCCAGGTCGGAGGTCAGTAGGCGGTAGTCGAGTTCGTCGTTCGCGGCGGCGAGCTTGGTCAGTGGGCCGGAGAAGGCGACCCGGCCGGTGGAGAGGATGGTGACCTCCGAACAGAGCGACTCGACGTCGTCCATCCGGTGACTCGACATCACCACCGCCACGCCGTCGGCGGCGAGCCGGCTGAGGACGCCGTACACGTGCTTCTTGCCGGCCGGGTCGAGGCCGTTGGACGGCTCGTCGAGGATGAGCAGCCGGGGCTTGGTGAGTAGGGCGGCCGCGAGACCGAGGCGCTGCCGCATGCCGAGCGAGAACCCACGGACGCGGTCGTCGGCGACATCGGTGAGGCCAACCTGGTCGAGGGCGTCGTCGATGCCCAACGTGTGCGCGTCATCTCCGCGCAGCGCGGCCAGGGCGGCGAGGTTCTGCTTGGCGGTCAAGGACGGGTAGAGACCAGGGCCGTCGACGAAACCCGCGACTCCCTCCGGGACCGCGAGCGCGCGGCCGACCGGCGTACCCAGAATCTCGAGGCTGCCGCTGTCGGCGACGGCCAGGCCCAGCAGCAGACCGAGCAGGGTGGTCTTGCCGGCGCCGTTCGGCCCGACCAGTCCGTGCAGCTGCCCCGGCGCGACCTCGAGGTCAATGCCGTCGAGCGCGATCACCTCACCGAAGCAACGGGTGATGCCGCGGGCTCGGACAGCAAGCGGTGTGTCCATGGATTCCTTCTGGGGGGCGGATCCTGACCAGAAAACATTAGACAGCGATACATATTAACGCAGGAACCGGGAGTTGAACGATCGAAGAACGCCTGTGATCAGATGTCAGCGGTAGGCGCGGGCCTGGAGCTCGAAAAGTTCGGCGTACCGGGCACCGTTGGCGAGGAGGGCCTCGTGGGTGCCGACCTCTTCGACCCGGCCGTGGTGCATGACCACGATCAGGTCGGCCATCCGCACGGTGGAGAAGCGGTGCGAGACCAGGATGGTGATGCCGCCGGTCTCGGCGGCCGCGATCTTGGCGGCGGCGGCGTACTGCTCGTAGAGGCGATGCTCGGCCTCGGGGTCGAGCGCGGCGGTCGGCTCGTCGAGCAGCAACAGGAGCGGGCGCTCGCGCATGAACGCCCGCGCCAGCGCGAGCCGCTGCCACTGGCCGCCGGACAGCTCGACTCCGTCAGTGAACTTCTTGCCCAGTCGGGTGTCGAGCCCGCGCGGCAATCCGGCGATCACCGACTCCGCGTCGCCTCTGGCGATCGCCGCGCGGACGGCGACGTCGTCGGACGACCGGGCGACGTCACCGATCCCCACCACCTCACGGGCGGTCAACTCGAACTTCACGAAGTCCTGGAAGCCCGCGGACAGCTGCGAGCGCCACTCGTCCGGTGAGATCGTCGACAGGTCCACGCCATCGACCAGGATGCGTCCCGTGGTCGGGTCGTACATCCGCGCGAGTAGTTTGACCAAGGTCGTCTTGCCCGCGCCGTTCTCCCCCACCAACGCGACCGCCGATCCAGCGGGCACGTTCAGCTCGATGTCGCTCAGTACGGCGGAATCCGAACCAGGGTAGGAGAATCCGACGTTCCGCAGCTCGATGCCGGACTTCAACCGCGGCGGCGCCGGGGTGTCCGAAGCCTTCCACGAGTTCTCCTTCGCGTACTCGCGCAACCAGTCGTACCGGCTGAAGCTCCGCACGACCTCGCCGACCCAGTACACGTTCTGCGCGATCCCGCCGGTCATCTGATCCACCTGCGGCGCCAGCAACAGCACGAGTACGACGTCACCCGCCGACTGCTGCCCGTTGCGGGCCCGGCTGATGATCCACACGACGGCCACGGCGTACGCGAGACCGAACACCAATCGGACCGATCCGTCCACCTTCCCACCCCAGCGGGCCGCCGCGACCCGGCGACGGAACCGCTCGGTCTGCAACGCGAAGATCTTGTCCAGCAACACTTTCCCGAGCCCGAACACCCGGAGCTCCAGACCCGTCCGCGGGTCCTTCGCCATCTCGATCAGCCGATCGACCAGGCGCTCCTGCGGCAGCGAATCCTCCCAGGCCTTCTGCTGCCGCGTGCTGCTCAGGTACGCGGACCAGATCCGCGCGGCACCGAGCAGCGGCAGGACCAGCAGCAACGGATGCACGGACCCGAGCAGCGTGAGCACGGTCGCCGTGTTGGTCACGGTCGCGAACACCCAGAGCAGGACCTCGGCCCCGACTCCCATCCGCCACGCGCGTTCACGGACGAGCTCCAGCCGGTCCGCGACGTCGGGCCGCTCGTGGTGCGTCAGGCCGGGAATGCCCGTGGTGACGTCGAGCAGGTCGGCGTGCACCCGGCCGGCCATCCGTTCCTGCGCGGTGTCCTGCAGCGGCCAGCCCACCACGTCGGCGACGAACGACACCGCCAGACCACCGACGATGATGCCGATCCCGAAAGCGATCGCATCGGAGTCGTCGAGGGCGATCCCGTTGACGAGCCGACTGACGCCGTACGTCTGGGCGGGTGCGGTGATCGCGCGGACCGCGACGAGCACGGTCGAGGCCGTCATCAGCACCGGCGCGGCTTTGAACGACGTCGACAGCCACAGCCACAGAACCCGGAAGCTACGCATCGATGGGATCCTCCGGTGCCGTCACGTAACGCTCGGCCTGCAGGTGGAACATCGCGGCGTACGCGCCGTCCGCGGCGAGCAGTTGTTCATGGGTGCCGTCCTCGACGATCCGCCCGTCGGCCAGCACGCAGATCCGGTTCGCGTTCCGGACCACCGAGAACCGGTGCGAGATGATCAACGACGCCACCCCGGACGTGAGCTCGAGATACCGCTCGACCAACTCCGCCTCGGCCCGTACGTCGAGTGCCGCGGCTGGCTCGTCCAGCACCAGCACCCCAGCTCCGGCATGGACGGCGAACAGCGCACGAGCCAGTGCGATGCGCTGCCACTCGCCGCCGGACAGGTCGACGCCACCGTCGAAGGTCTTGTCGAGCACGGTGTCCCATCCGTTCGGCAGGCCACGGACTACCTCGTCGATCCCTGCCTCCCGGGCGACCTTGGCGAGGGTCGTGTCGTCGTCGGCGCGTTCGATCGCGCCGTACACGACGTTGTCCGTGACCGACAGCGGGAAGCGCAGGAAGTCCTGCACGATCGCCGCGATGCGTCGCTGCCAAGCGGCAAGGTCGAGCTCGGCCAGGTCGACGCCGTCCACGGTGATCCGGCCGGTGGTCGGACGGTACGCACCGCCGAGCAGCTTCACCAGCGTGGACTTGCCGGCGCCGTTGATGCCGACGAGTGCGAGCGCTTCGTGGGCGTGGATGGTGAGGTTGAGATCGCGCAGTACGTCGACATCGGAGCCGGGATACCGGAAGCTGACGTTCTCGAAACGCACCTCGCGAGCCGGCATCGTCTCGATCCGGTGTGCGCTGACCGCGACGGGCTCGGGGTGACGTTCGGCGATCCGGTCCGGCAGCTCCTTCATCGCCCGGTACGCCGACAACCCGCGCCGCACCTGCACCACGCCGTACCCGTTCATCGAGACTCCGATGGCGAGGATCGCCGGGACGGTGGTCGCGACCTCGGTGAGCGGGAGGTCGCCGTTGAGGGCGGCCCGGCCGACCAGGAGGATCGCGAACCCGTTGGCGGCCAGGTGCAGGCCGCCGGTCAGGATCGACCACTTCACGTTCCGGCCGCGGCGCTCCCAGACCGCACGGAAGCCGTCGGTCCATTCACGGACGTAGCGATCGACCAGCCAGTTGTGCAGCCCGAAGACGCGGAGCTCCTTCGGCGCGTCACGCATGCCGAGATCGAACAGGTAGTTCGCTCGGCGCTGTTCCTCGGTGTTACCCCACCAGACGTCGATCTCGCGCTCGATCAGGCGGCCGCCGTACCACTCCAGCAAGGCGGTGATCGCGACCAGCATCAGGGCGACCCACCAGGAGAACATCACCGCGACGATCACGGCCGAGCCGATCAGCGTGACGCGGCTGGCGAGCAGGAACGGCAGGTTGGACATGCCCTGCGCGAGGTGGAAGCCGCCTTTGCCCTTGGCTCGTTCTTGAACGTCCAGCACCTCGGCGTCCTCGAGGTGGGCGACCCGGCGCGGCGTGAGCAGCGGCTCGGTGATGCCGGTGCCGATCGCCCGGACGAGGGCCGCGTCCATGACGAGCGAGGTCACCCGCTGGACCGCGGGCATCAGGCTCTCCAGCACGAACACGCCCAGCAGGAGGCCGAGCAACCAGCTGAATCCCGTGAACGACATCGCCCCCGGCGCATCGTCGATCACACCTGGAACCGCACCGACGACCTGACCGGTCAGCAGCGTGACCCCCATCCCCAGCACAGCGCCGAGGATCGAAAGCCCCACGGTCAGAAGGGTGCTACCAGGTGCAACACGCAGCGCATACCGCAGCAGAGTCAGCACCGAACCGACCGTAACGGTCCAGACCGACAATCCGCACGCGAGTTTCCCCCAGCCAGTTCTGTCAGCTGTCGGCGATGGGTGCTGCGTGGGCTTCTGTATATCCGGCTGCAGCCAACCGATCGAGGGTTTTCTCCAGTACGGCGGTGTCTTCCAGGGTCCGTACTTCGGTGATCTTTCCCCAGCGAATGGTTAGGAACTGGTGGACCACGTTTTGATAATGGGAGCCGTCGACCACCCCGACGTGAACAGTCACCGCCGTCGCAACCCGCGTGTTCCACGGCCACCCCGCCACCAGCACGTCCTGCACCTCGAAGCGCGTGTTCGGCAGCAACCGGAAGCACCGCTCCCACCACCGCCGCAACGCATCATGCGTATGCCGCTCCCCCGACAACGCATGATCCCCGTAGAACCGGTAGGTGAACGACGGCGCCATCCCCGCCACCATCGCCTCCCAGTTCCCCGCACTGATCTGCGCGAACGCCCGGCGCACCTGCCCCGCCACGATCCGGTGATACATGCCTCTCTCCCCTGGTCGGCCAGTGGCACCAACCTACAAATAGTGAGTTCAATGACGCAACTGACTACAGTGGTGACATGCGAAACACCAGCTTCGCCTCGATGCACTGCTCACTCGCCCAGTCCCTCGAACTCATCGGCGACTGGTGGACTCCCCTGGTGCTGCGCGACCTCTACCTGGGCCTCAACCGCTTCGACCAGCTCGTCACGGACCTCGGGATCTCCCGCAACCTGCTCACCGACCGCCTCACCACGCTGATGGACGGCGGCCTCGTCGTACGGACGCCGTACCAGGAGAATCCCGTCCGGCACGCCTACGCGCTGACCGAGGCGGGCCAGGAGCTCGTGCCGATCCTGCTTGCACTCACGGCCTGGGGTGATCGCTGGGCGACACCGCCCGCGGGTCAGCCGATCCGCTTCACCCACAACACCTGCGGCAAGGTCACGACGGCCACCATCTGCTGCTCAGAGTGTGGCGACGAGCTGACCTCCGCGGACGTCACACCCTCCCCCGGCCCAGGCGGCCGAACTGCTCCGGGGACTGCGCTGATTGCAAGCGTGCTGTCAGGAGTCGAGGCGAAGCCGTAACAGCTGGGCCATCGGCATCGACTCACCATCGCGAGCGCCGCGCCCGACATCGAGCGGCGGATCGGACGGAGTCACGCGGACACCGGTCACGCGAGCCTTCAGACTGGCCGGAACAGCGAGGATGTAGAAGTTCGCGTCGACATCCACGCCCAGCGACCGATTCTTCTTCAGGTACCACCCGGTGACCTGGGTCCGATAACTAGTGCCCGTGCCCACGACCTGCGCCCGCAGCTCCTCAGGCTCGACGCCCCGGGACTTCATCTCCTCGACGAATCCAACGAGCAGTTCCCGAGCCTGCGCGGTCTCACCGGCCTTCCGGCGTTCCAGCGCAGCCGCCTGTGCCGCAGCGGCCTCACGCCGTTCCGCCCGCCAGTTCTCCTGATCACCCACACCGCCACTTTACGGGCGCTAGATGGCTGGGCTTCGGGCGACCAACTGGTTCCACGCTTGGTCCAGGCCGGCCGCGATGCAACCGGCAACGACCGAGTCGGCGCCGAGGACACTCGCCTGGACATCAGGAAGGACCGGGGCGAGATGGCGAAGCTGACCGATCACCGCTTCGAGGAAACCGGCCGCCTGGCCGATGCCGCCGCCCAGGACGATCAGCTCGGGATCGACGACCGTGATCACAGTGCAGATGGCTTTGGCCACGAGAAGCGCTTCCTCGGCAACGACTGCAGCCGCGACCGCGTCACCACGCGCTGCCGCCGCGAACACCTTCTCGGCGGATGACGCTCGTACCCCTGCTCGCCGAGCCGCCCGGACCACGGCCGCCGCCGAGGCAGACGCATCGAAGCCCCCGCGCTTGCGGGCGTCACGCGGATCGCTACCGCTGCCCTCGGTGAACGGTAGATACCCGATCTCACCAGCCACCCCGTGCGAGCCGTGCCGAAGCTTGCCGTCGAGCACCAGCCCCATGCCGATACCGGTGCCGACCGACACGAACGCGAAGCTGTCGACGTCACGCCCATGACCGTGCACGCGTTCGGCCAGCGCGGCGGCATCGATGTCGTTCTCGATGATCAGCGAAGGCCCGAAGCGATCGCGCAACGCCGCCAGCGTCGCGGGCGAATCCCACCCGGACAGTCGGCCGGTCAACGTCAACGCGTCGAGCCGTGCGTCGTACACACCAGGGCTACCAAGCACGGTCTGCGTCAACTGCTCGGGCTTGATCCCGGCCTCGGCCGCGAGCGTTCCGGCCAGATCCGACAGCTCCTGGATCCGGGCCGTCGCGTCGGCAGCCTTGGTCCGCAGGTTCATCCGAGACCGGACGTTCCCGGCCAGATCAGCCACCGCGCCACGCAGGAACTCGCGCCCGACATCCAGCCCCAGGACGAACCCTGCCTCCGGGCGCACCTCATACAGCTGCGCCGCCGGCCCGGGGACGCCCGTCCGCTGTCCCGTCGCATGCACGAGACCAGCGCGCTCGATCGTGCTCAGCGCCGCCGATACCGTCGGCTTCGACAGTCCGGACAGCCTCGCCAGCTCGGTCCGCGATACCGGTCCGGACCGCCGGATGTGGTCGAGCAGAACCTGCTCGTTGATCGCCCGGATCAGCTGTGGGCGTGCCGCGGACGCACCTCCGGCGACTACCGTCACGTCCATCCCCCTTGCGTTCAGTGCTCTTCGAGCGGGCGCCCGGCGCTGTTCGAGTGGGCGTCGGTAACGCTTCGAGCAGCAGTGCCAGTTAGCCCTTGTGCCCACGGTGATTGTTAAGTTAGTTTCCTATCGATTCTATTGGTCGGCACGAGGAGGCGCCAGTCCATGATTCGTACGCCGGTCGTGGTCGGTCTCGACTTCGGTGGAACGAAGATTGCCGTTGCCGTCGGCGACGTCTCCGGACGGCGTCTCGGTGTGCGGACGGTCGACAGCCGACCCGAGGCCGGAGCCCGTGCGGCGATGGATCGCGGCCTGACCGCGGCCCGGGAGTTGCTCACCGAGGTCGCGCCCGGCCAGGAGCTCGCGGGGGTCGGCGCGGCCACCCTGGGCATTCCGTACGACGACCGCGTCGAACTCGCCCCCACCTTTCCGGGCTGGGGCGAGCTGCCGTTCGGACAGCTGTTGCGGGACGCCTTCACCGGCATCCCGGTCCGGCTCGGGACGGATGTGAAGGCGGCCGCGGCCGCCGAGCTGCGCTGGGGGGCGCTGGCCGGCTGCGACCCGGGCATCTATCTCAACCTCGGCACCGGACTCGCCATCGCGATCGTTGCCGGTGGCACCGTGATCTCCGGGGCACACGGCGCCTCCGGCGAGATCGGCTACAACCTACGATCCGCCGCGGACGTTTGGACCGGTGCCGAAGAGCGCACCATCCTGGAACATGTCGTCAGCGGGCAGGCACTGGAGACGACCGGAAGCACCCGGCTGGGGCAACCGGTCACGGCAGCTGATGTCTTCGAGAGGGCGCGGACGCAACCGGACGCCGCCGTACTCACCGACGAGTTCAATCGCGAACTGGCGATGCATCTCGTCAATCTGGCCATCGCGCTCGACCCGGACCGGATCGTCGTGGGTGGCGGACTGGTCGGTGCGTGGGACCGGATCGCACCAGAGCTACGCAAGGCACTCGATGCAGCAGTCCCCTTCCCGCCGGAGCTGATGGTGGCCCGCTTCCCCAAGGACGCGCCACTGGTGGGGGCACTCGCCCTGGGTGTCGAGGCCGCGGGTGCGGCCCTCGATGCGCAAGCATTCGATACCGGGGCATTCGCATGACCATGAGTTCGAGGAGTGAAAGGCAGAGACGATGAGGGGCATCAAACGGATCGGCGCCACCGCCGTGGCGCTCGGCGTACTGGCCGTCGCCGGCTGTGGCGGCGGTGACAAGCCGATCGGGGACGCGGCGTCGAGCAACAACCCGTCCACCTCGGCGAGCGGCAGTCAGGGCACCGGTGCCTACAAGAAGGGCGGCACCGTCACGATCGCCAACGTGGGCGGGCAGACCTGGCCGTGCCAGTTCAACCCGTTCAACCCGTCGTTCAACCAGGTGTCGCTCGGCTTCGTCTACGAGCCGCTCACCTTCGTGAACGTACTGAAGGCCGGCGCCACCACGCCGATGCTGGCCACCGACTTCACCTGGTCGCCGAAGAAGGACTCGATCGTCTTCACGATCCGCGACGGGGTGAAGTGGAGCGACGGCCAGGCGTTCAGCGCCGACGACGTCGTCTACACGTTCAACCTGATGAAGCAGGTGCCGGCGCTCGACCTGTACGCGCTGTGGACCGGCGCCGGGCTGACCAGCGTCACCGCGGCCGGCAACAAGGTCACGATGAAGTTCAAGGCGCCCGCGGAGCCGTACTTCTTCAACTTCGCGAACCAGGTCGGCATCGTGCCGAAGCACATCTGGTCGACCGGCGACCCGGCCGCCAAGCCGGCCACCTACCCGGACGCGAAGCCGGTCGGGACCGGGCCGTACAAGGTCGAGTCCTGCAGCAGCAACAACATCTCCTACGTTGCCAACGGCACCTACTGGCAGCCGGGCAAGCCGTACCTGGAGAAGGTCCAGTACCCGGCGTACCTGGACAACAACCCGGCCAACCTGGACCTGCAGAGCGGTAAGGCGCAGTGGGGCGGCCAGTACATCCCGAACATCGACGTGTTCTACAAGTCGAAGTCGCCGGAGAACAACTACTGGTTCCCGCCGACCGCGAACGTGGCGCTCGTCCCGAACCTGGACCCGTCGCACAAGGCAACGAGCACGCTGGCCGTCCGGCAGGCGATCGCCTACGCGCTCGACCGGGAGCAGATCTCCAAGATCGGCGAGAGTGGCTACCAGCCGGCCGCGAACCAGACCGGTGTGGTCACGCCGACCTTCGACAAGTACTTCGACAAGGACGCGCTGACCGCGGCCGGCTACGACAAGCCGAACCAGGACAAGGCCAAGCAGCTCCTGCAAGGCGCCGGGTATTCGGCGTCCAACCCGCTCAAGCTCAGCGTCATCACGGTCACCGGCTACACCGACTGGGACGCGTCCCTCGCGGTCGTCAAGCAGCAGCTCGCGGCCGTCGGTATCGAGCTGACGATCCAGGACCTGCAGCAGCAGTCGTACAACCAGAAGCTCTACACCGGTGACTACGACCTGGCGTACTCCAGCCAGTCCGGCGGACCCACGCCGTACTACGAGCTGCGGCAACTGCTGTACTCGAAGAACAGCGCCCCGATCGGCAAGCAGGCCAACAGCAACTACGAGCGCTACCTCAACCCCGAGGTGGACAAGCTGTTCGACCAGTACGCGAGTGCCGACCCGGACACCCAGGTCAAGCTGATCAAGCAGATCTCGGGCTTCATGATCAAGGACGTACCGGTCATCCCGACCACCGAGTCGGTCGACTGGTACCAGTACAACACCAAGGACATCGCCGGATGGCCGACGCAGGACGACCCGTTCGCCCAGCCTGCGCCGTACAACATCCCCGATGTCGGTCAGGTGCTGGCCAACCTCTACTCGAAGTCGGCCCAGAAGTAGTACCGACGTAAGGAAAGGTCTGTGAAGAGAGTGAGTGCGAGGAGCTGGTCGTGCGGTACCTGATACGTCGTCTCGGGTTCTTCGTGCTCACTCTCTGGGCGGCGATGACGCTGAATTTCTTCATCCCGCGGTTGATGCCGGGCAGTCCCGAGGACGCGCTGCGGCAACGACTCAGCAAGGGCGGCTCGGTCGTGTCGCCCGAGCAGCTGCGCACGGTCCTGGCCGAGTTCGGCTTCGACCCGGACAAGAACATCTTGTTGCAGTACGGCGCCTACCTGAAGTCGATGGTCACCGGGCACTGGGGCGTGTCCGTGGGGAGCAGTCTCGGTGTCCCGGTGACCACGCTGATCGGAGACGCGCTGCCGTGGACACTGGGCCTGGTCGGTATCGCGACCGTGCTGGCCTTCGCCCTCGGCACCCTGATCGGCACGATCGCGGGCTGGCGGCGGGGCGGGCTGATCGACGGGATCGTGCCGCCGGTCTTCATCGTCACCTCGGCACTGCCCTACTTCTGGGTGGCGCTGCTGCTGATCTCGTTGTTTGCGATCGGCAACAATCCGATCCTGCCGAACGACTTCAACTACGAACAGGGACTGACGCCGGGATTCAACGGCGAGTTCATCCTGAGTGTGCTCAAGCACGGCATCCTGCCGGCCGGCACGATCCTGATCACCGCGGTCGGCGGCTGGATCCTGACCATGCGCAACAACATGGTCACCACGCTGGCCGAGGACTACGTCCGGATGGCGCGGGCCAAGGGCATCCCGAGCCGCCGGATCATGTTCGGCTACGCCGGCCGGAACGCGTTCCTGCCGAACCTGTCCGGCTTCGCGATGTCGCTCGGCTTCGTCATCTCCGGCACGATCCTGGTCGAGTACGTGTTCAACTACCCCGGCCTGGGTTACATGTTCTACAACGCCACGGTGAGCACGGACTATCCGTTGCTGCAGGCCCTCTTCCTGCTGGTCACGCTGGCCGTGCTGATCTGTGTCCTGCTCTGTGACTTCGCGGTGTTCCTGCTCGACCCGCGAGCCCGGACGAAGGGGTAACCCGATGAGTGCAATAGTCACCGGCGCCGCCGCACCGACTACCGGTGCGCCTACTCGTCGTCCTCGGGGCGGGCTGTTCCGGGCCATCCTGCACAACCGCAAGGCGATGGTCGGCGCGGGGTTGCTGGTCCTCTTCATCCTGCTCGCCGCGTTCCCGCACCTGTTCGTGCCGTGGCTGCACGGCGATCCCCGAGCCATCGGCGACGTACCGCTGGCGCACCCGTCCGGCAAGCACTGGCTGGGTACGACGGGCCTCGGCCAGGACGTGTACGCCGAACTCATCTACAGCACCCGCGAGTCCCTCATCATCGCGGTCGTCGCCGGCCTCGGCGCGACGATCCTGTCGGTGCTGATCGGCGTCTCGGCCGCCTACCTCGGTGGGTTCGCCGACGACGGCCTGTCGATGCTGACCGACATCTTCCTGGTGCTCCCGACGTTCCCGCTGATCATCGTGCTGGCGACGTACGCCGGTAAGGGCAATCTGACGGTGATCATCATCGTGCTGATCCTGACCGGCTGGTCGTACGGCGCCAGACAGATGCGCGCGCAGGCACTCTCGCTGCGCAACCGGGACTTCCTCGAGTCGGCCCGGGTCCGTGGCGAGAGACGCTCGTACATCATCGTGGTCGAGATGCTGCCGACGATGATCTCGCTGATCGTCGCGAACTTCCTCGGCGCCGCCCTGTACTCCGTGCTCACCGCGGCCGGACTGCAGTTCCTCGGGCTCGGTGATCCGAACTCGCTGAGCTGGGGCACGATGCTCTACTGGGCCCAGAACCAAGGTGCCCTGGTGAACGGCCTGCCGGCGTGGGCGCTGTCACCGGGTCTGGCAGTGGCGCTGCTCGGTGTTTCGTTTGCCCTGCTCAACTACGCGTTCGACGAGATCAGTAACCCCGCGCTGCGGCCGGTACGGAGGCGACGTGTCAAGTCAGCCAATTCTTGAGGTCCGCGATCTGTCTGTCGAGTACGACACCGGCAGCCGTCCGGTCGTCGCGGTCGACAAGGTGGATCTCGACGTCCACGCCGGTGAGTTCGTCGGCGTGGTCGGTGAGTCGGGCTGCGGCAAGTCGACGCTGTTGTTCGCCATCGCCCAGCTGCTGAGTTCACCGGCCGCCATCACCGGCGGCAGCGTGAAGTTCCAGGGGCAGAACCTGGTCGCGATGAGCGAGAAGCAGCTGGCCGCGATGCGCTGGCGGGACTTCTCCGTGGTGATGCAGAGCGCGATGAACGCGCTCAACCCGGTGAAGAGCATCGGCGCGCAGTTCCAGGACGCGATCATGGCGCACGACGAGCCGGTCGACGACGACCGCCCGGCCGAGGTGATGCGGCTGGTCGGCATCGACCCGATTCACCTGAAGAGCTTCCCGCACCAGCTGAGCGGTGGCATGCGGCAACGGGCCATGATCGCGATGGCCCTGCTGTTCACCCCGGACCTGATCATCATGGACGAGCCGACGTCCGCCCTCGACGTGGTGGCACAGCGGTCGTTGATGGTGCAGATCAAGGAGCTGCAGCGGCGGCTCGGCTTCGCGGTCATCTTCGTCACGCACGACATGTCGCTGATCAGTCACTTCTCCGACCGGCTGATCGTGATGTACGCCGGTCAGGTGGTCGAGGTCGGCGGGACGCGGGCCGTCTTCGACCACCCCGAACATCCTTACAGCGCAGGGCTGCTCGACGCGTTCCCGTCGATCCGTGGTCCGAAGGTGCCGCTGACCGGGATCCCCGGTAGTCCCCCGAGCCTGTCCGACCCACCGCCCGGATGCCGGTTCCAGCCGCGCTGCCCGAAGGCGTTCGAGGACTGCCCGAAGATCGAGCCCGAGCTGTACCAGGTCGGCGCCGTGCAGGCTCGTTGCCTGCTGCACGCACCCGGCCACCAGCAAGCCGACGAGCCCGTCCGGGAGGCGAGGTCATGAGCGCGATCGACGTCGACGAGGTCGGCACCGAGTCGGACACGGCGCCCCTGCTCGAGACGAAGAAGCTGACCCGCCACTTCCGGGTCGGCCGCGGGTTCTCCCGGCAGATGCTGCACGCGGTCGACGATGTCGACCTGACCATCGGCCGGCAGGAGATCGTTGCCCTGGCCGGCGAGAGCGGTAGCGGCAAGAGCACGATCGCCAGGCTGCTCGCGGGCGTCTACACGCCGACGAGTGGGGAGATCTACTACCAGGGCCGGGCCGTGTCGGGCCTGCGGTCCCGGCGCGATCAGTTGTCGTACCGGGCCGACGTACCGATGGTCTTCCAGGACCCGTTCAGCTCGCTGAACCCGACCTTCCGGGTCTCCCACGGCATCCTGCGCAGCCTGAAGCTGCACCGCCGCGACCTGACCACGAAGGCCGAGCGGTTCGCCGAGGCCGAGCGGGTCATCGAGGCGGTCGGGTTGTCGCCGGCGTCGGACGTGATGAACCGCTACCCGTACGAGCTCAGTGGTGGCCAACGGCAACGAATCGGATTCGCCCAGGCGCTCGCCCACAAGCCCAAGCTCATCCTCGCCGACGAGCCGGTCTCGATGCTCGACGTGTCGATCCGGATCGGCCTGCTCAACCTGATGGCCGAACTGCGCGAGACCGAAGGCGTGTCGTTCCTCTACATCACCCACGACATCGCCAGCGCCCGGTACGTCGCCGACCGGCTGATGATCATGTACGCCGGTCACATCGTCGAGGCGGGCCCGGCCGAGTCGGTGCTGGCCAACCCCAAGCACCCGTACACGGACCTGCTCCTCGGCGCCGTCCCCGATCCGCGGGCACCGTTGTCCACGGCCGTCGAGGGCGACACCGGTGAGCCGCCGAAGGTCATCGATCCGACCCCTGGCTGCCGGTTCCGCTGGCGCTGCCCGCTCGTCGTGGACAAGTGCCACCAGGTCACGCCGACGCTCCGCCGGCTCGGCGAGTCGCACGACGCGGCCTGCCACGTCGCCGAACCGGACCCCGGCTTCCAGCAGGCCGGATAACCAGCTCTCAGATCGTCGGCGTCATGCCGCCGTCGATGACGATGTCCGCGCCGGTGAGATTGCCGGCGCGGTCACTGGCCAGGAACACGACCAAGTCGCCGACCTCTTCCGGGCGGGTGAACCGGCCGGTCGCGGCGCTCGCCGCGGCCTGGGCGGCCACGTCCCCGGGAGCGGCACCGACCGCACCGCCGACCGTCTCGGCAACTCCGCCCTTGCCCAACCAGAGGTCGGTCGCGACCGGACCGGGACTGACGGTGTTGACCCGAACGCCCTTCGGACCGAGCTCCTTGGACAAGGACTTGAAGAAGCTGAGGCACGCGGCCTTGGCGGCGCTGTAGTCGATCACCAGCGGATCCGGCAGGGTCGCATTCACCGAGCAAACCGTCACGATCACGCCGGACCGCTCGACCAGGATCGGTACGGCGGCCCGCGTCGTACGCACAGCCGACATGAGATCCAGGGTCAGCGTCTCGAGCCAGTCGTCGTCGGTGACGGAGGTGAAGCCGCCCGGCCGCGGGTGCACCAGCCCGACGTTGTTCACCAGGATGTCGAACCCGCCGACCCGCGCCAGTGCCTCGTCGACGAACCGGCCCGGACCGTCCGGCGTACCGAGATCGACCGCGATCGTCTCGACCGGCAACTCCCCCAGCTCACCGTCGACCTTCCGGGCGCCGGCAACAACCTTCACGCCCTCCGCCAGCAGCGAACGCGTCGTCGCCAGCCCGATCCCCCGGCTCGCGCCGGTGACGAGTGCGGTCTTTCCACCCAGTCGCAGATCCATCCGCACTCCTCCGGTCAGAGACCGTGCTCTTTGAGCCAGGTCAGTACGGCGTCCGCCACCTCACGCCAACCGTGGTCGACCGTGAGCGAGTGTCCACGCCCCTCGAAGGCCCGCAGTTCGGTGACCGCCGTCGAGTCACGGTACTGCTTCAAGGTCGACTCCGTGATCACCGCGGGGGCGGTGTGATCCTCGGCGCCCGAGATCAGCAGCAGCGGTCCGCGCGTCGAGTTGGCGGTGTCGACCTTCGCCTCGGAATGCATGACGAAGTTCGCCGCGGCCGCTTGGAAGATCGGACGCGCCGGTGAGGGCACGCTCCACTTCTCGAACAGCTCGTCGGACTCCTCGGCCGGCAACGCGTTCCCGAACCCGAAGCGGAACTCCTTCGCGGTCAGGGCGACCGAGCGATGCAGGTTCGCCGGGTTGCCGAGTGCGGGCAGTGCGGAGCGCAACTGGGCCAGCGGCAGCGGGAGGACGCCCTTGATCTGGGCCGGGTCGATCGCGACACCGGCCGCGCCGTACCCCTCGCCGAGCAGCTTCTCGGTGATCAGGCCGCCGAAGGAATGACCGATGATGATCGGGCGGTCGTCCAGCCCGTCGATGACCTTGCGGAAGTGACTCGTCGCGTCCTCGATGCTGGTGTTCGCGACCAGTTCGGGCGACTGGCGCGACTCGGCGACGGTCTCCGGCTCGTTCGGCCAGCGCGGAGCGACGGGCGCGTAGCCCGCTTCGGTGAACAGCTCCACCCACGGGCTCCACGAGCTCGCGTGCAGGAACAATCCGTGGATGAAGACCACAGGTCGGCGTGATTCGGTCATGAGCCCTCCCGGAGCAGATCCCCAACTCACGCGAGCCCGGGTGGCCTACCCAACACCCACGGAGTCTCTCCTGTCCACGCAATCGATCGTTTGGATTCCTGCCGGAGATCTGGTCATCGCGTCTTGAGGTCGATCTCGAGCGACCGGTCCGGGGTGACGACTACGGAGCGTCCGAGCGTGATCACCGCGCGGTTGCCAGTGGCAACTACCTTGGCCGGGATGCGGGAGTGGCCCTGGCGGACCTCGACCTCGTGCGCCGGCTTGGTGGTCTCGAAGGACAGCGTGGTGAGGCGGAGGTCGCCGTATCGGACGTCGACGATGGCGGAAAGGGTTCTTGAGGTCCTCCGCTGGCGGTAGAGGCCCCAGCCTTCCGCGGCGGTGAAGGCGCAGCGGAAGTCGTCGGGGTTGATGCGAGGCGCGAAGCCCAGGTGGCCCTTGGGGCCGTGGTACTCGTACCCGCAGGCGGCGAGGTAGACGCCGTACCCCATCATCGCCCGGGCGTAGTGGTCGCTGGCCTCGATCTCGTTGTAGGGATTGCGTTTCTCCGCGGAGTAGCGGTCGTACATCGCACGGGTGACGGCGAGGCCTTCGCTGGTCATCCCCTCGGCGAACAGGTGCGCGGCGAACTGGTACTCCTGCCCGGTCCACACCTCGTTGAAGTACATCAATCCGTGCGTCTCGGTCGACCCGCCGTGCGGCCAGGTCGCCATGATCGTGCCGCTCTCGCCGTCCGTCGTGTAGACCCGGCCGGCGTTGATGCCGGGCGGACGGTACGAGCCTGGGTCGACCCGGAAGTTCGACTGGTAGAGCTTCGTCAGCGCTGTGCGGGCCTGATCGGCCGGGAACACTCGCGGCAGGTTGAGCTGGGAGGCATAGGTCTGGCCGTACATCTGGTCGATGAACAGACCGCGGTTGATGTTCTCGGCCGGATGCGCGGGATCCACCGTCTGCACGTAGTACCCGAACTCCTCGTTCCAGAGCCGATCCTTCAGGTACGCCGCTCCCCGGCCGGCGATCGTGGTGTACCGGGCCGCGCTGGCGGAATCGCCGACGTCCGACGCCATCGCGGCCGCCGCCCGGAGCGCGGCGATGTAGAGACCGCTCAACCACGGAACCTCGCCGAACCACTCGGTGTCGAGCGTGTTCCACTGACTGCCGCGGATGATGCCGTCCTCGTCCGCGCCGTCCCGATGCGTGATCAGGAACTCGACCGCGGTCCGCACCTTCGGCCAGACCCGCCGGAGGAACGTGAAGTCCTTGCTCATCTGGTGCTCGCGGTAGATCCGCAGGACCGTCCCGCTCTGCCCGTCGGCGAACGAGCTCGACGCATCGCCGGCCTCGCCACGATTGCCGATCTCGCCGGTCGGCTTGAAGGCGATGCCGAGGTCGACGCGCTCGCGGGTGTCGCGTTCCAGCTCGGGGAACAGCCGGCCGATCGCCTGCGCGTAGTTCCAGACGTGCTGGCAGGTGCCGGCGCAGCAGTACGTCCCTTCCCACGCGTAGAAGCGGCCGTCGTCCCAGCGATAGCACGTGCCGGTCGCGAGGGTGGACGAGGTGGCCAGGGTTCGTTCCAGGAACCAGTGCGGCAGCGAAGAGTCGTCGTACCAGGTCTTCACCCAGGTCTTGGTTGCTCGCTCGAGGCGGTCGGCGTGCTTGGCCACGTAGTCGACCACGTCGTGAGCGGAGTCGAAGCGGGTGGCGTAGTGGCGGCGCAGGGTGGAGGCGTTGACCAGCTCGGAGAAGAGTTCGCGTTCGGGGTTCGGGAAGAACCAGCCGTAGACGAAGCGGATCGTCCGCGATTCACCGGGTGACAGGTCGGTGGTGACGGACACTGTCCCGGCCTGGGCTGCGTCGGTATCCGCCGGCCCGGCGGGTGAGTCGAAGAGCTTGTCGGTGCTGGACCAGTCCTTGATCGAGGGCCGGGTCACCGCGCCTGGGCTGAGTGCGGCGAGGGCGAAGGTGCCGCCGTCCGGGCGGTCCGCTACCGGTTGACGGCGTACCGGGCGATCGCTGAACAGGATCCGGTCGACGTTGACGTGGCCCCAGCCGCCAGTGTGATTGTCGACTATCTGAATGTGGGCAGTCCGACCGGCGTACTTGCCGACATCCATCGAGACCGCGGTGAGCGGTTCGATGTCGGTACCGGAGGTGCTCGCGACAACTTGACCGTCGACCACCACGTTCAGGCAGGTCTCGTCCTGGTGGTGACCACCGCCGACCCATGCCGTGACGAACCGGCGCTCGATGACGAAGTCCCGGCTCGTCAACGTGCCGGTGAACGAGTCGGGATCGCCGGCACCCGCGCGGAAGTTGTACGACGTGACGAACCGGCCCGTCACGTTGAGCTCGGTCCGCAGACCGAAGGGCCTGCGGAAGCCATCAGGCGTCTCGGCCGCGGTCACCGGCCCGGCCCCGAAGGCGTCACCGCTGACGGTCCAGCCGTCGTACGTCGTCTTGTCCCAGTTCTCGAACAGGATGTCCGGGCGGTCGGTGAACACGATCGCATCGCAGCTGAGGTGACCCCACGGACCGGCGTACGCGTCGACGATCTCGAGCTGCGCGGTCCGGCCGAGGTAGGCACCGACGTCGAGCATCTGCCCGACCAGCGGTTCGCTCTCCTCCCCCGTCGCCGACGCGACCACCTGACCGTCGACGAGCACGTTCACGCAGATCTCGCCGGGACGCCGTCCGCCGCTCATCCCGACCGCGACGTACCGCCGCTCGATGGTGAACTCGCGACTGGTCAGCTTCCCCGTCGGAGTGTCACCCGAGGTGGCGCCGTACGACGTGACGAAGCGGGTCCCGGAGACGTTGAGATCGCCGAAGCGCTTCATCAGATTCGGCATGTCGAGCGGCCGGACCGGTCCCGTTCCGAACGCGTCGCCGGTGACGGTCCAGCCGTCGTACGTGTCCTTCTCCCAGTCCTCGAAGAGGATGTCGCCCTGTTCGGCATCCAGATCGTCGACCGCGCCGAATTCGATCCCGCCGCGGAAGCCACGCGCTCGCAGAGTGGTTGGCTGGCGGTCGCGGCTGTCGATGCAGACCGGGTTCTCGGCGTACCCGAGGAGGGTCGCGCGGACCTTGCTCGACGAGGTGTTCCGCAGCGTGAACGCCATGATCGTCGCGGGCAGTGTCGAGTCGAGCGTGGCCAGCGGGATGAACGGCGAGAAGGCCTCTAGCGTCACCTCGACCGGGCTGTCGTTGGCGTCGTACGACACTCGGCCGATCGGGTACTCACCGGTGAAGCGGACGTCATCGAACCCGGCCGCGTCGACGGTCCGCGTCGTGGTCCGTCCGCGAGCGGTGGTCCGCAACGCGAACCCCTGCCCGAACTGGGACGCACCGAGCTGATCGGCCGAGAGCGGGAACGCGTAGTTGTGGCCGGAGAAGTCCGCACCACCGAGCGGGAACGACGACGGGTTGAAGATGTCCCACGCCCACAGCCGCCCGTCGCCGGCCAGGTACACCTGACCGGTCGTGCCACCACCAACCGGCATCCCGATCCGCGCCAGCGCGGCACCGCTGTACGACGTCGGCCGGCCGCGACCGAGCAGCGTCGCGGCGTCGATCTGGGGTGACGCAGCCACTGCTTCGATTGGTGCCACCGCCAGTGCGCCGACTGCGCCGGCGCTGAGCGAGATGAACGTACGGCGGCTCAGCTGGGCTCGTGGGCAATCGCCGGCACAGGAGCGATTCGCGCAACCGGCGGGCAGGTGATGGGAAGCCATGCGATTCTCCTCGGGGCGGGCGGGAGACCTCGGGAAATCGATTTCACGAAATCGATTTCCACACCGTAACCACGACCCACCCCAAGGTCAACGCCTCAATCCCCCAACAACCACAACCCCTTAGACCACCGCCAAGCACCCGGCCCCCGGCCCGCGGCACCCGGGTCCCACCCAGCCCTCTGCCCCCACCCTCAGCCGCCTACCCCAGCCCCCAGCCGCCACCCGCCCCCCAACCCCGGCGCCAACCCCCAGCCCCATGTCCCAACCCAGCCACCAACCCCAGCACCAACCGCAAACCCACCCCAAACCCCCACCTCCGACCCCAGCCGCCACCCCCAGCCCCCAACCCCAACCCCAGCCGCCAACCTCAGCCCCCACCTCCAGCCCCAGCTCAACCCCGTCCACCGTTCCTGGGGTGAGTGGGGGCCGGGGTTGGGGTGGAGGTTGGGGGTTGGGGTTGGAGGTTGGGGCTGGGGGGTGGAGGTTGGGGGTTGGGGGTTGGGGTTGGGGTTGGGGGTTGGGACTGGGGGTTGGGACACTGTTCGACGTTGGTCGAACAGTGTCGTAGGGTTTGTTCTATGACTGTCGAACATCGCCGCGGGGTGGTTGTGCTCGCGCTCGTCGCGGCCTTCATGGTCTACGCCGACGGCACGATCGTGAACGTCACGCTCGCCCAGCTCGCCACGCATCTGAACGGGTCCCGCGCCGAACTGGAGTGGGCGATCAACGCGTACACGCTCTCGTTCGCCGCGGTCATGCTCGGCGCGGGCGCGATCACCGACACCCTCGGCGCCAAGCGAGCCTTCGTGGCCGGTCTGCTCATCTTCACCGGCTCGTCCGCGGTCTGCGCCCTCGCCACCTCGATGCTGATGCTCAACCTCGCACGCCTCGTCCAGGGCGCGGGCGCAGCGCTCCTCCTACCCAGTGCGCTCGTCCTCGCGACCGCATCCGCCACAGACGAACACACCCGCAACCGCCTGGTCAGCTGGTGGGCCGCAGCCGGCGGTGTCGGCATGGCTGCCGGCCCTCTCCTCGGCGGTGGGCTGGTCGCGCTCGCCGACTGGCGCGCGGTCTTCGCGGTCAACGTGGTCATCGGCATCCCAGCCATCATCTGGAGCCTGCTCGCGATGCCATCCGTCGTACGCCGAGGCCGTCGACTCGACCTGGCCGGCATGGCGACCGCGACCGTACTGATCGGCGGGCTCGTGTTCACCCTCATCGAGGCACCGGGGCTGGGCTGGCATCCCGCAGTCATCACCGCCGCGGCGCTAGCCGTCGCCGGCCTGGCCGGGTTTGTCTTAGTGGAGCGGTCGGTCCGGGAGCCGCTCCTACCGCCCGGCGTCTACTCGGATCGTCGCTTCGTTGCGACGGCGGTCCAGGGCGGCCTGTTCAACTTCGCCTTCTACGGCGTGCTGTTTGCCCTGAGCCTGATGCTCCAGCAGGGCCGCGGATTCAGCGCGCTCGTGAGCGGTTTGCTGTTCCTGCCGCTGACCGGGCTCATCTCGCTCAGCAACCTCTGCTCAGCTCCGCTGACGCGACGCTTCGGCCGCCCGGTGATCCTGAGCGTCGGCTACGCGGTGTTCGCGATCGCGCTCCTCGGGCTGGCCTGGGCCGGCACGTCAACGGCGCTGTGGCCGCTCGTCCTTGCACTCATCCCAGCCGGCTTCAGTTCCGGGTTGGTCGTGCCCACGATGACCACCCAGGCAATCGGTGCCGTCGAACCCACCTTGCACGGCGCCGCGTCCGCGGCCTTCAACACCTCCCGCCAGATCGGCGGGGCGATCGGGGTCGCCACCTTCGGTCCCCTGCTCGGCACCAGCCACAACCTGACCTCCGGCTTCGTCACCTGCGTCCTCGTCGCTGCCGGGGCCGCAGTCCTCGCCTTGCTCCTGACCGCCGTGAGCAGGTTGTCGCGTACCGTGGAACCGACCGGTCTGGTCCGCACACGCAACCTTTCGAGGACCTGACCGCGTCTTCTCAGTGAGAAACCGGGCCGGGCGTCCCCGGGGTGAGCGTTGGGGGGTCTGGGTGGCGGCGCAGCGGAGCAGACGGTGGGGCACCACCGTCGCGCTGACCGTTGTCTGCGTGCTCGTCTGCGGGGTCGCATTCGCCGGCGCTGTCTTCGTGCTGATGCCCGAGGCCCGCAACGGCCGTACGCCGGTTGCCGCCACCGAACCGCCGTCCCAAAACACCCCCAACCCGACTCCGAAGCCGAGCAGCCCGACTCCGATCGATGAACCGCTCCCGGCGGTCGACACACCGATCGCTCCCCCGACGGCGACGCCGGTCGTGGCCGACGGCACCTATCGGTGCACCGGCTTCAGCGGCATCGAGACGAAGGTCCCGGTGTCGATGCTCGAGGCGGACATGTTCTCCTGGGGTGACGATCCGCCGTACAAGGTCGGGAACGGATCCGGCGACATCAACTGGCGCTCCGACCCGTATCACAAGCCGAGCTGGTACATGTGGCTGCATTCCCTGCGCTGGCTGGGCCAGGGCATCGTGGCCGGGTCGAAGGGCGACCGTACGGCGCTCACCCACGTGATGGCGATCATCCACGACTGGGTGCGCGACAACCCGTACTCATGGACCGTCGACGTCGGCGCGTGGGAAGCCACCATGCACCGGACCAACGTGCTGATCTGCGCGCGCCAGGCCGTGCTCACCGGACTGCATGTCCGCTCGCTGCCGGCGCAGTACTCCTGGCTCGATCAGTCGTTGCTCGATCATGCCAAGTTCATGACCGAGAACTGGGGTGGGCCGTCGAACCACGGCACGGACGAGAGCATCGCGATGTTCGGCGTCGGCTGCACGCTCGGCCGGACGGATCTCAAGAACCTCGCGATCCAGCGGTTGACCGAGGCGATCACGACCGCGATCGATCCGCAGGGATCGACCAACGAGCAGTCGGTCGGGTACGCCATGTTCAACTACCTACTCTGGGGCCGGGCGACCGAGGCCCTGCAGCGGTGCGGCGCCAAGCCGGGGCCGGTGATCGACGAACGCCGCCGCGCGCTGGCCGAATGGCTCGCCCTCGCCACCAAGTCCACGGGTGAACTCCAGCAGGTCGGCGACGCGATCCGCCAGAAACCCGCCATCGCGGCCGGGACCGGCCTGGAGTACGCCGGAACCCTTGGGAAACAGGGGGTCAGACCAACCCGGCGTACTGCGGTCTTCGATGCGGGCTACGTCTTCGGTCGGACCGGTTGGGGTGAGACGCGCCCGTTCGCGCAGGAATCGACGTACAGCATCAGGTTCGGGGCGAGCCGGCGGCTGCACGGGCACGACGACCACATGTCGATCACCTACACCTCGCATGGGCGCGACGTCCTGATCGATCCCGGTCACTCGGGATACATCCTCGACAAGTGGCAGGCGTGGAGCAAGAGTCCGGCCGCGCACAACGTGATGACGATCCCGTCGGCGAAGACGGCTCCGGTGGAGACCCAGCTCGTCCGGGCCGCGATCGCGCCGACGTCGGAGTACTACACGCTCACCGACAAGCCGGCGGTCGATGTACAGCGGACGCGGGACGTGCTCGTGCTGAAGGATCCCGACCTGATCGTCACGCTGGATCGGGGGGTGTCACCGAACGATCAGCGGTACGAGACGTTGTGGCATCTGACGCCGGATCAGAAGGTGACCGTGCAGTCGCCGACGACCGCGGTCGCGAGCAAACCGGGCGACGCCGCGAAGACCTACCTGCTGCAGATCCCTTACCAGCAGCAGCTGCCGGCCGATGCGATCACCGTCGTACAGGGCCAGCAGGAACCCGTGCAGGGCTGGTACTTCCCCGACATCTTCCACAAGCTCCCCGCCCCGGTGGTCAAGTTCAACCGGAACGGGACGAACGCCAACATCCTCTCTGCCGTGGTCCCGGCCGCCGCCGGCGAATCAGTCGCCTTCACCACCCGCACCGTCGGCACCATGTTCTACGTCGACCTCACCGTCGGCCAGCACAAGACCACCATCCGGGTCCTCCCCGACGGCCGCCTCACCCGCATCAAGTAGGCCGCCCGCCGACACCGCGGCAAGACGCGCCAAGTTGTATCCGTAGCCGCACATGGTCACAACGTTAGGTTCGGATCGCTCCCGGTGCTTCTTGATTCCTGATCGGTCACAAGGCAGGTTCCGGTGCTGTCTTGTCTGGTGGTAGGACTGCACAAACAGGAGGTTGGAATGGGTGAGCATCCGGCAGCGCGGGATCATTGTCTGGCGCCGACGCGGAGTGTTGACGCGCCAACGGGTGGGGCGCGGTACGGGCGGATGTTCGCCGCGCTCGAGCCGTTGGGCACTGAGCCGGCGGTGCTGATGCGCGCGGGCGGTGACGGTGGGATCTGTGATGCGGCTGCGGAGCTCGACCGGCAGACCGTCGGCGACGACGCGACCGAGGCGGCCGGGTGGCCGTTCTTCGGGCAGCTGATCGCGCACGACATCACCGCGGACCGCTCCCCCATCACCGGCGGCGTCGAGGCCGAAGCCTTGCGGAACGCGCGTACGCCGAAGCTCAACCTCGAGATCGTCTACTCCGACGGCCCGGTCGGTTGTCCCTACCTCTTCGAGGTCGACGACCCGGCCAAGTTCCTGCTCGGCCCCGACGGGTACGACGTACCCCGGAACCAGCAAGGGGTTGCGCTGATCGGTGACCCGCGCGACGACGTCCATTTGTTCACGCTGACCCTGCATGTCGCGCTTCTGCATGCGCACAATCGGATTGTCGACCATCTGCGGGCGAACGGCGTACCCGAGGGCGACGTCTTCGCCGAGGCGCGCCGGGCGCTTACCTGGCACTACCAGTGGATCGCGGTGCACGACTTCCTGCCGCGGTTGGTCGGGGCTGAACTGGTCGACGAGGTGCTGACCAAGGGCGGGCAGTGGTTCGCACCGGCCTCGCTGCAGGCCTACATCCCGTTGGAGTTCGCCGACGCCGCCTACCGCTACGGGCATGGCCAGATCCGGCACACGTACCGGCTCGTCGAAGGCGGTCCCGAGCTACCGCTCTTCCCAGACCTCGTCGGCTTCGGTCCGCCGGCCCACCGGCTCGACCTGGCGCAGATTTTCGACGTACCCGGTCGACCGCCGGCGCAACGCGCCAAGCGCCTCGACGGACGTCTGGCCGCCAGCCTGATCGGACTGCCCGAACGGGTCACGGGCGCAGTCGACACCGACGCCTACCGATCCCTCGCCGTGCGGGATCTGCTGCGCGGCGACACCACCGGACTGCCGAGTGGCGAAGCGGTTGCCGAGATCCTCGGCGTGCCAGCGCTCACTGTGGACACCTGGGACGACGGCACCCCGCTCTGGTACTACGTCCTGAAGGAATCCGAGCACCTCGGCGCCGGCGACCGGCTCGGCCCGGTCGGGGGCCGGATCGTCGCGGAGGTCCTCATCGGTCTGCTCCGCGCCGACCCGGCCAGCTACCTCAGCGCCGAGCCCGACTGGGAGCCAACACTGCCCGCGGCCGGACCGACCTTCGACCTGCCGGACCTGCTCATCCCGGCGTCGACACAGAGTTGACCTTCTCCACCCCGGCCGCCGTCGAGAACGCCTCGCGCGGCCGTTGCACCGAGGCCAGCGACACGATGTCCCGGCCGTAGAACAGGGCAGCGACCCAGATCGCGAACACGCGAACCTTGCGGTCCCAGGTCGGGACCGCAAGGACGTGGTACCCGCGGTGCATCAGCCACGCCAGCAACCCGGTGATGACGATCCGCTTGTACTGGAAGATCCCCCGGCCCAGCCCCAGCGTCGCCACCACCCCGAGGCTGTGATGCACGTACTTCTTCGGCTCGCGCCCGCGCAGCGACCGGACCAGGTTCTTCGCCAGCAACTTCCCTTGCCGTACGGCGTTCTGCGCGTTGGGCACCGTGTACGCACCAGGCGTTTCCGACGCCAGATCCGGCACGGCCGCATCGTCTCCGGCCGCCCACGCGTCCTGCACCGGGTTGTCCTCGGTCCCGATCCGAAGATCGGCACAGACCTGGACGAGCCCTCGCTCGGTGTGCGGCAGGTCCGTGTGATTGCGCAGCAACTGGGTGGCCGCATTGCCGGCCGTCCAGACGATCAGCTCCGAGTCGAACGACGTACCGTCCGACAACACGACCCGGCCGTCCTCGGCCGACTTCATCGTGGTGTTGAGGTGCACCTCGGCACCCCGCTTCTCGAGCATCGACACCACCCGCTGACCGGGACCGTCGGAGACCTCGGGCAGGATCCGATCGGTCGCCTCGACCAGGTGGAAGGCCAGGTCGCTCGGCGAAAGCTCCGGATAGAACTTCACCAGCGCGGTCGCGAGCGACAGTAGTTCGGCGAACCCTTCGACCCCGGAGAACCCGCCGCCGACGAACGTGATCGTCAGCAACCGCCGCCGCCGCGGACCGGGCTCGAGCCCCGCCGCCTCGTCGAAAGCGGTCAGCAGCCGATCACGGATCGCCACCGCTTCCTCGACATGCTTCATCCCGATCGCCTGCTGAGCCACCCCCGGTACGTCGAACGTCCGGGTCACCGCACCCGCGGTCACCACGAGTACGTCGTACTCCAGTGTGAAGTCAGGTCCGGACATCGGGTGGACGGTGACCGACCGGGCGGCGTGCTCGATCGACGTCACCGCGCCGGGCACGATCTTGGTCCGGTGCAGGTTGCGCCGCAGCGAGACCGCCGCGTGCCGGGCCTCCACCGAGCCGGAGACCACCTCGGGCAGGAACGGCTGGTACGTCATGTACGGGCGAGGGTCGACAACGATCACCTCGGCCTCGCCGCGACGGAGCTTCTTCTCGAGCTTCCACGCTGTGTAGAAACCGGCGTACCCGCCACCGATCACCAGGATCCTGCGCACAGATTTCTCCTCCCCTCGGTCGGCTCGTCAACTAAGACCGTTCAGACCGCCGGATGTGACAGCTGCTGACTGAGGACAATCTGCGCGCCGATCTCCCCGTTGGTCAAGCCGACTCTGCCTGGGACTACCAAGAAGGACCGGGGGGCCGCAGGTTGTGACGGACGGGACAGGCGTGTTGTGACCGGCGAGACAGTCACAGATGGCACCACTGAGTTGTCCTAGTAGGTGAGACTGCCGAGAGGAACAGCACATGAGTGTCACGGAACAGCAGATCGCCACCTCCGTCCTGGTGATCGGCACCGGCGGGGCCGGTCTGCGGGCGGCGATCGAGCTGGCCGAGCAGGGTGTCGAAGTACTTGCCCTCGGCAAGCGTCCACGATCGGACGCGCACACCTCCCTCGCCGCCGGCGGGATCAACGCGGCGCTGGCCACGATGGATCCCGAGGACACCTGGCAGCAGCACGCTGCGGACACTCTGCAGGAGAGCTACCTGCTCGCGAACCCGATCACGGTCCAGATCGTCGCCGAGGGTGCGGCCCGTGGCATCGCCGATCTGGAGGGTTACGGGATGCCGTTCGCCCGCGAGACGGACGGCCGGATCTCGCAGCGGTTCTTCGGCGCGCACACGTACCGCCGGACCGCCTTCGCGGGCGACTACACCGGACTCGAGATCCAGCGCACGTTGATCAACCGGGCCGTCCAGCTCGGGGTACCGATCCTCGACACCGTCTACGTGACGCGGATCCTGGTGAAGGACGACACCGTGTTCGGCGCGTACGGGTTCGACCTGACCACCGGGCGGCGGTACGTCATCCACGCCGACGCGGTGATCCTGGCCGCGGGCGGTCATACCCGGATCTGGCGGCGTACGTCGTCCCGCCGGGACGAGAACACCGGTGACTCGTTCCGCCTCGCCGTCCTGGCCGGCGGCCGGATCCGCGACCCCGAACTGGTCCAGTTCCACCCGTCCGGCCTGATCGAACCCGAGAACGCGGCCGGGACCCTCGTCTCCGAAGCCGCCCGCGGCGAGGGCGGTCAGCTGCGGAACGCACTCGGCGAGCGGTTCATGGGCCGGTACGACGCCGAGCGGATGGAACTGTCCACCCGGGACCGGGTCGCGCTCGCCGAGTACACCGAGATCAAGGAAGGCCGCGGTACGCCGAACGGTGGGGTCTGGCTGGATGTGTCCCACCTCCCGCGCGAGACGATCATGCGCCGGCTGCCCCGGGTCTACCAGACACTGCTCGAGCTGCAGATGCTCGACATCACCAAGCAGCCGATCGAGATCGCGCCGACCGCGCACTACTCGATGGGCGGGGTGTGGGTGCGACCGGAAGACCACGGCACCGGCGTCGAGGGGCTGTACGCGATCGGCGAGGCGGCCAGTGGTTTGCATGGAGCGAACCGGCTCGGCGGCAACTCCCTGATCGAGCTCCTGGTCTTCGGCCGGATCGTGGCGGAGGAGGCCGCGAAGTACTCGATCGGCCGGCAGTCGCAGCAACGCTCCGCTGAGGCGGTGGCCGAAGCACGGGCCGAGGTCGATGGGTTGCTGGCCAGTGATGGTCCGGAGAACGTGCGCGCGTTGCAGCGGGCTCTGCGGGACACGATGACGTCGCGGGCCGGCGTCGTACGCGATGAGGACGGGCTGTTGGCAGGTATCGCCGAGCTGACCGAGCTCGAGGACCGGATGACGCAGATGGGTGTCCACCCCGACATCGCCGGGTTCCAGGATCTGGCGCACGCGTTCGACCTCAAGTCGTCGGCAATGGCCGCACGAGCCACTCTCGACGCGGCCCTCGAACGCCGTGAGACCCGCGGCTGCCACAACCGCTCGGACTACCCCGACCTCGACGAGTCCCTCCGCGTCAACTTCGTCTGGTCCGGCCCGGGCGAGGTCGAAGTCGAGGAGATCCCACCCATCCCGGACGAGTTCCGCGCCCTCATGCGACACGTCTCCTCCGACGGCAAACTGGTCGAGTAGATGAACTCAGTCTCCAGTTGCTGCACGCCGTGAGAGGGCTGCGTGCTGTGACATGAGGTTGAGCACCAAAGACAGAGGGGCCCAGGTGGTGCGGCCTCGGCGGGTCAGGGCGTAGGCGCGCATGCGGGGTTCGGGAGCGCGGAGCCGGCGTAGGGAGATGCCGGTTGTCTTCGGGTAGTCGGCGAACAGGAGGGCGACGCCGAGGCCGGCGAGGATCATCTCCTGGACGAGTTGGAGGCTGTCGGCGCGGTGGGTGATGCGCGGCTCGAAGCCGGCCAGTGCGGCGAGGGTGCGGACGACCTGCTCGTCCCCGCTGTCGCGAGAGTTGACGATCCAGGGGCTGTCGGCGAACGCCGCGAGTACGTCGGCGGCGGGTCCCGTCGTACGCCGGGATCGCGACGGGACCGCCAGACTCCAGGCGCGCTCCCACAACGGGGTCGCGGACAGCGCAGGGTCGTGCGATGCGGGCGCGAGGTTGTAGTCGTAGCTCACCACCAGGTCGACCTGGTCCCGCTCGAGCATGGCCAGGGCCTCGACGGGTTCCTGCTCCTGGATCTCCAACCGGACCGCCGGATACTCGGCCGCCAGCTGATGTACGACGGGCAGCAGCGTGTCCCGGATGACGGTGTGAAACGCAGCCACACGCACCGTCCCGGCCGGTGCGGCGGACGGATCGAGATCCGCCAGCGCCTCCTCATGAGCGGCCAGGATGTGTACGGCGTGGGCCGCCAGTCGACGGCCGGCCGGGGTGAGCCGGACCCGGCGCCCGTCTGGCTCGAGCAACGGCGTACCCACCTCTTTGGCCAGGGCGGCGATCTGCTGCGAGACGGTCGACGTGGTGACACCGAGAGTCTCCGAGACCGCGTGCATCGAGCCCTGGCGGGACAGGGCCAGCAAGAGCTCGAGCCGCCGTACGTCCATGGCGTTATTGTTCAATGATCATGAACGGTCTGTCCATGATTCTCACGTGGACTTGAACGGATTTGCGAGCTTCACTGGGTTCATGAGCACGCGTGACAGCCGTATCGGGGTGACCTTCGCCGTCTTGTCGATGACGATGGTCCAGCTCGGCCTTGCCACCTCCGTCGGTCTGTTCGACCGGGTCGGTCCGGAGGGCGCGGCCTGGCTGCGGTTGGCCTGCGCCGCGGTGATCGTGCTGGTGCTGTTCCGGCCGCGCCCGAGCTCGTTCACCCGGGCCTCGTTCCTGGCTGCGGTCGGGCTTGGCATCGCGACCGGTGGAGTGACGCTGCTGTTCATGGCCGCGGTCGCGCGGCTTCCGCTCGGGACCGCGAGTGCGCTGGAGTTCCTCGGGCCGCTGAGTGTCGCCGTACTACGAAGCCGTGGCCGGCTGATCTGGCCAGGGCTCGCGCTCGCCGGAGTGCTGCTGCTGACGCAGCCGTGGCACGGTTCAGTGGACCCGCTCGGTGTGATGTTCGCACTCGCGGCCGCTGCGTGCTGGGCGGCGTACATCTTGCTCACCCAGCGCGTCGGCGATGCGGTCACCGGACTGCAGGGCATGGGCGTTTCGATTCCGGTCGCGGCGTTGCTCGCGACCGTGGTCGCCGGGCCGAGCACGATCCCGGTGATGACCTGGCAGTTGGTCGCGATCGGCTTCGGGCTGGCGCTCCTGCTCCCGGTCGTCCCGTTCAGCCTGGAGTACCTGGCCCTCCGCCGCCTCGACGCCGGCGTCTTCGGCACCCTGATGAGCCTCGAACCGGCGCTCGCCCTCCTGATCGGCTGGATCCTCCTCAGCCAGTCCCCCGGCCTGCTCCAGGCCGTCGGCATCGCCTGCGTAGTTGCCGCGGGCATCGGTGCCGAACGCGCCGCGCGGCCCTCGACCGATCAGCCGGAACCGGACCGCCTCGCCATTGGTTAGGAAGCGAGGTCCAGCACCGGAGCGAGCAGCTCGCGGAGCTCGTCAGCAGCCACGTTCGCGCCGAACGGGTCGGTGCCCGGCTGGAGATGCTTGCCCTCGGCAAGCGGGCCGATCCGCACCGGATCGAACCCGAGAGCGTCCACGATCGCGGCGACCTGGCTCGCGTCAGCCGGGTCGCCGGCAATCGCGATGGCCTTGCGATCCGGAGCCCCTGCGGGTCGAGCGCCTTCGTCCAGGTCGTGGTAGCCCATGTGGTTGAAGGCCTTGACCACGCGGGACTCCGGCAGAAAGGCCTGCACGATCTCGCTGGACGAGGTCCGCGGATCGGTCAGGTCGTCGCGGATGCCGTCGACCTCCCACCAGTAGTTCATCGCGTCGATCACGAGCTTGCCGCGCAGCGCCTCGACCGGGATGGTCCGGTACTTGCCCAGCGGCAGCGCCAGGATCACCACATCGGCCTCCGCGACCGCCTCGGCCGCGGTCGTCGCGACCGCGCCGGGAGTCACCACCTCGACGATCAGCGCGATCTTCGACACCTCGCCGGAGCCCGCGATCAGCACCCGGTAGCCGGCTGCGATCGCGAGCCGCGCCAGTACGGTGCCGACCTTGCCGGCACCAAGGATGGCGATCGTCGTCACTTGTCCTCCGTGGCCAGGATGTCGCGGACCAACGGGATCACCTTCGCGCCGTACAGCTCGACCGTCTTCATCCGCGCGCTCACCGGCAGCGGACCAGCCGAGTAGATCAGGTCGAACCGGCCGACGCCGAGCGTCCTCACCGCACCCGCAATCCGCCGCGCCACCGTCTCCGGCGAACCGACGTACATCGAGCCGTGCTCCACCTCGGAGTCGAACTCCTCCCGCTTGATCGGCGGCCAGCCACGCAGCTTCCCGATCCGGTCCCGCATCACCTTGTAACGCGGGTAGAACACCTCGCGAGCCTCTTCGTCGGTGTCCGCGACGAAGCCCGGGGAGTGCATCCCGACCGGCAGCGCCTCCGTGCCGAACTGCTCGGCCGCCCGCTTGTACAGATCCAGGTACGACGCGAACCGTTCCGGCGAACCACCGATGATCGCAAGCATCAACGGCAGCCCGTAGAACGCCGTACGCACGACGGACTGGGGTGAACCGCCGACGCCGACCCACGTCTTCAGCCGGCCGGACTCGGTCTTGGGATAGACGTCGGCGTTGTCGAGAGCGGCCCGGGTCGTCCCCTCCCAGGTAACCGGCTTCTCGTCGAGCAACCGGCTGAACAGCTGCAGCTTCTCCTCGAACAGCACGTCGTAGTCGGCCAGGTCGTAGCCGAACAACGGGAAGGACTCGGTGAACGAGCCACGTCCGAGGATGACCTCGGCCCGCCCGTTGGAGAGCGCGTCGACGGTGGAGAAGCGCTGGAACACCCGGACCGGATCGTCCGAGCTCAGCACGGTCACACCGGACCCGAGCTTGATCCGCGACGTCTGTGTCGCGATCCCGGCCAGTACCGTCTCCGGCGTCGAGATCGAGTACTCCGGCCGGTGGTGCTCGCCGAGCGCGATCGCGTCGACGCCGAGCTCGTCGGCCAGCACCGCCTCCGCCACGACCTGCCGGATCGCCGCCGCGTCGGTCACCGGCGCGCCGTCGTCCCCCACCGGAATATCCCCGAACGTGTCGAGCCCGAACTCCAGGTCGGCCATGTCCACTCCCATCTCATGTTCCACATCAAATACTAGGTTGACGTGTCAACACAATCCGGACCGGGGTTCATTCCCGGACGGCCCAGTGGCGGAGCTTGTCGGGGTTGAGCACGATCCAGACCGCCGCGATCTTGGCCCCGGCGACACTCAGGCTCACCACGGCGACGACCGCCCCGGCCCGGCGCAGTACGACGCCGGCCTGGCCGTTGACCGCCTCGACGGACAACGCCGTACCGGGCTGGCGGCTGAGTGCCTCGGTGATGCGCCGCGCGACCGCATCGGCGCCGCGGGTCGGGTGTAGCTCGGCCGCGACCTTGCCGCCGCCATCGCTGACCACCACCGCCTCCGGCGCGAGCATGCCCCGGAGCGCGGCGACACTGCCCGCGGTGCAGGCGGTCGCGAACTCGTGGGCGACCGACTCGTCCGCCCGCCTCACTCGGAAGCTCACATCTCCTCCAGCACCATCAGGCGGGTACGGCGGTGAGCTTCGCCGGGTTCATCATCCACAGGATCTCGTCGATCCCGTCGTCGGACGCGACGATCGTGCAGACCGCGAACACCGGGCCGCCGTCGCGTCGCAGGAACACGGCCGCCTGGTTGTTCGCCGTACCGGCCTCGACCTCGACGCCGGCCCAGAAGCGTTCGTGGAAGGCGCGGAAGTACTTCGCCACCGTCGACCGGCCGACCACCGGGAAGCGCGACACCTGCCGGATGCCGCCGCCGTCGGAGTAGCTGATCGCGTCCTTGGCCAGCAACTGCTCGAGCTCGTCGAGGTCACCCGACCGGGCCGCGGCGACGAACGCGGTCAGCAACTTGCGCTGCTGCGGTCCGGTGATCTCGGTCCGGCGTTCGGCCCGGATCCGCTTGCGGGCCCGGCTGACGAGCTGCCGCACCGCCGCCTCGGTGGACTGCAGGATCGCGGCAAGCTCGTCGTACGGATAGTCGAACGCCTCCCGCAGGATGTACGCCGCACGCTCGGTCGGCGAGAGCCGCTCGAGCACGAGCAGTACGGCGAAGCTCAACGCCTCCCCGCGTTCGGCACCGAGGAGCGGATCGGCGCTGGTGTCGACCGGCTCGGGCAGCCAGGGACCGATGTAGGTCTCCCGCCGGGCCCGCGCCGACTGACTCGCGTTGATCGCGAGCCGCGTCACCGCGGTCGACAGGTACGCCACCGGGCTGACGACCGCACTGCGATCGGCCGCCTGCCAGCGCAGCCAGACCTCCTGCACCAGGTCCTCGGCCTCGCTGTGACTGCCGAGCATCCGGTACGCGATCCCCATCAGGCGCGGCCGCACCTCGGTGAAGATCGCAACTGCCTCGTCGAGATCGCCGTCCGCCATCCGCCCCATCCTGTCTGTCAGCTCGAGGATAGGTCCGGGCCGAGATCCTGCCGCGGATCGCCCTCGAGGGCCTCGATCGCGCCGCGCAGGCTCTGCAGCTCGACCGCCTCGACCTGCGCCTCGACCGGATCGAGCAACCACTCGCTGGGCGACTCGACGTCGTCCACGGGCAGCGTGCCGGCCGCGTTCAGCTCGATGTCGGCGTCGACCTCCGCCTCGAGCGAGTGCAGGTACGGGTCGTTGGTCATCCCACTCACTTCCCGATGTACTGCGTGGCGAACCACTCGTCGTAGTGCAGGTCGCCGAGGGTGGCCGGGCCGATCGGGACCAGGCTGCGCTCGACCAGCTCGGAGCCGAAGTAGCGGGCGTGCGTGTCGGTCACGATCTCCCGCAGGTCGTTGCGCTCGGCAAGCGCCTTGCGGAAGAACTCGTCCATCCGGTACTCGTCCGGCCCGGCGATGTCGATCCGCGTGTTCAGCGGCTCGCCCACCGCGGTCCGGCCGAGGATCTTCGCGACGTCCTCCGCCGCGATCGGCGCCCAGGCGACCGGCGCGATGTGCACCTCGTTGCCCTGCGTGCCCTCGTCCGCGATCGCACCCACGAACTCCATGAACTGGGTCGCGTGCACCAGCGAGTACGGGATGCCGGAGGCCTTGATCAGGTCCTCCTGGGCGATCTTGGCCCGGAAGTACGCGTTCTCCGGCAGCCGCTCGGTGCCGACGATCGAGATCCCGACATGGTGCCGGACGCCGGCCTCGGCCTCGGCGGCGAGCACGTTACCGGTCGAGGTTTGGAAGAACTCCATCACGGCCTTCTCCTCGAACGACGGCGAGTTCGCCACGTCGATCACGACGTCGGCGCCCTGCAGGACGTCTGCCAGGCCCTCGCCGGTCAGGGTGTTCACGCCGGTGCTCGGCGCGGCCGGTACCGCCTCGTGCCCATGCTCCCCGAGCTTCGCCACCAGCTTCGACCCGATCAGGCCGGTGCCACCGATCACGACGATCTTCATCGCAGAAACCTTTCGTTCGCCGGCGGCATCCCTTGCCGCCCGTCATCAGGTAAGACAGGACACCCCTCCCACCTGTGACAGCCCGGGTCACAGCCACGCGGCCTACGCTGTCTCACTGACTGAAGGAGACCCTGACCGAGAGGAACCGCCGTGCCCGACGGACCACCCAGCACGATCCGGATCCGGGTCCGGATGACGGCGCGGCCGATCGACGAGCCGCATCGGGTGTCCAGTCAGCTCGAGCTGCTGTTCGACCTGACCTTCGTGATCGCGGTCGCCGCCGCCACCGAGCAGTTCGCGCATACGATCGCCGAGGGGCATGCGGGGTCCGGACTGGTCGCATTCCTGCAGGTGTTCTTCGCGATCTGGTGGGCGTGGATGAACTTCACCTGGTTCGCCTCGTCGTACGACACCGACGACGTCGCTTACCGGCTGCTCACCATGGTCCAGATGGCCGGCGTACTCGTCCTCGCCGCCGGAGTCACGGCTGCCGCCGATCACCAGGACTACCGCACGGTGACCATCGGCTACGTGATCATGCGTCTCGCGCTGGTCGTCCAATGGCTACGGGCGAGCGTCGAGGATCCCGAACGCCGCCGTACCGCCCGCCGGTACGCCGTCGGCATCAGCATCGTCCAACTCGGCTGGTTGCTGCGTCTCGTCCTGGCCGACACCGGTGTGCTCACGGACTCCACTCTCCTGGTGGCCGCGTTCGTCGTACTCGCGATCGGCGAACTGGCCGTACCGCGATGGGCCGAACGGACCGCGTCGACCAACTGGCATCCACACCACATCGCCGAGCGGTACGGCCTGTTCACGATCATCCTGCTCGGCGAGACGGTCCTGGCCGGGACCAACGCCGTACGTCGTGCTCTCGACGCGACCCATGTCAACGCGGCCCTCATCACCGTCGCGGCCTGTGCGCTGGTGCTCGTGTTCGCCTTGTGGTGGTTGTACTTCTTGCACCCGGCCGGCCCGGGACTCGAAGGACGACGGGAGCGCTCGTACCACTGGGGCTACGGCCACTACGGCATCTTCGCCGCCCTCGCTGCCCTCGGCGCCGGCCTCGAGGTCGCCGTCGAGCAGACCGGGCACGAACTGCACATCTCCGCGACCGCCGTGGGGTACGCCGTTGCCGTCCCGGTTGCCGTGTTCATCGGGCTGCTGTGGATCGTCCACAGCCTGATCGCGGAAAGGGCAGTCGTTCACCTCGGCATCGCGAGCGCCGCGATCGCGATCATCCTGCTCCTCCCGCTGACCACTCCTGCGCTCGGCCCGACGACCGTGCTCGCGCTGATGACCGCGACCTGCGTCGCCCTGGTCGGCGTCGCGTCCTGGCGCGGAGCGCTCAGGCAGTAAGACCCGCGAGTGTGGCCAGGGTCGATCGGATCACGTCCGCGATAGGGACGTCCGCCGGCCCGGCGACCCAGCGCTCGAACGAGACCCGGAAGACTGCGATCCCGGTCTCGGCGGCGAGCGCCGCGACGTCCGGGGCCGCTCCCCGGTTGCGCAACGCCTCGGTGAAGGCCGCCGTCATCGAGGCCATCTTGATCAGCTCGCGCTCTTGGAGCTCGGGGGTCGCGGCGATGACGGCGTACCGCCGCCGGGAGAAGTCGCGGCGGGAAGCGTCGAAGATGTCGCCCGCCGAGACAACGGCTGCCGTCACGGCTTCCATCGGTGTCGCCGACGCCGGCGCCGCGGTCAGTGCTGCGACCATGTGGTTCAGGAGCTCCTCGGAACCTGCGAACAGCACCTCGCGCTTGTCCGCGAAGTGCCGGAAAAAGGTCCGCGCGGTCACCCCGGCCCGGTCCGCGATATCGGCCACGGTCGTGCTGTCGTAGCCGCGCTCGGCGTACAGCTCCATCGCCGCCTCTCGCAGCCGTCCTGCCGCGCCGGGTTCCCACCGTGCCATGGTTCGATCCTAGCTGATGTCATTGACTGACATCAGCGGGTGTAGCATCGTGATGTCACTGACTGACATCACGAGAGGACCAGCACCATGCGCGTATTCATCACCGGAGCTTCCGGGCACGTCGGCTCCGGCCTCGTCCCTGAACTCCTCCAGCACGGTCACTCGGTCGTGGGCCTGGCGCGCTCCGACGCATCGGCAGCCAAGCTCACCGAGTGGGGCGCCGACGTCGCCCGGGGCGATCTCGACGACCTCGACGGTCTGCGGGCAGCAGCCGCAGCGGCGGACGGAGTCATCCATCTCGCGTTCCGGCACGACGCGATGGTCGCCGGCGACCTGACCGGCGCGGCCGAAACCGATCTCGCCGCCGTGCGGGCCATGGCCGACGCCCTGGCCGGCACGGACAAACCGTTCGTCGGCACCTCGGGAACCGGGCTGCTCGGGCGGGCGAACCTGGGCCGCATCGGCACCGAGACCGACACCATGCCCGGCGGCTACCGGATCGATGCGGAGAACTTCCTCATCGACCTCGCGGCCAAGAACATCCGGTCCTCGGTCGTCCGGCTGCCACCGGTCACCCACAGCACCCTCGACACCAGCGGCTTCGTCCCGTCGCTGATCTCCTTCGCCCGGCGGAACGGATTCTCGGCGTACATCGCCGACGGCGCGAACCGCTGGCCGTCCGTCCACACCCTCGACGCCTCCCGGCTATACCGACTCGCCCTCGAGTCCGCTCCCGCGGGCACGCGCCTGCACGCCATCGGGGACGAAGGCATCGAGGTACGCCGGATCGCCGAGGCGATCGCCCGTGGCCTCGACCTGCCCACCCGCTCGGTCACACCGGAGCAGGCGCCCGGGTACATCGGCTTCCTGGCGGCGTTCGCCGGGATCGACAACCCGACGTCGGCCGCCCGGACCAGCGAGCTGCTCGACTGGCATCCGACGTACCCGGGCCTGCTCGAGGAGCTGGCCGAGGACTTCTACTTCAAGGAGGCCTAAACCTTGAGAACGGGCGCGATCGTCTTCGCCCGGGAGCCCTCGTAGGCGGCGAGCAGGATGCCGAGTACGGCGATGCCCTCCTCCTCGGTGTGGAGCGGACGGGTCTTGTTCAGCAGGGAGTCCGCGAAGTGACCGATCTCCGCGACGAAGGTGTCGACCGGCTCCAGCTCGAAGGTCTCGGTCTCCCCCGAGCGCAGCTGGTAGGACAGCGACGTACCGTCACTGTGCAGTGAGCCGAGCTCGCCGACGGCCGAGAACCGTTCGGTCGACGCGGCCGGTTGATAGGCCCAGCTGGTCACCATCTGACCGACAACGCCATTGTCGAATCTGATCAGGACCTGCGCGGAGTCCTCGCCCTCCATGAACTTCAGCCGGTGCGTGGAGAGCATCGCGGTGGCCTCGACCGGCAGCCCGCCGGCGAGGTGCAGCATCAGGTAAGTGGGGTGGTACCCGGTGTCGATGAGCTCGCCACCACCACTTGTCTTGGCGCTGGCCCGCCAGCCCATCGAGCTGGGGTCGAAGTTGTTGTAGAAGCTGTCGGTGGTCCGGACCTCGTAGACCGTGCCGATGGTCCCGGCGACGAGCAGTTCCTTGGCCTTGGCCACGGCCGGCATGAACAGCTGGTTGTGCGCGCACATCAGCGTCACACCGTTCTTGACCACGGCCTTGCGGACGTCCGCGGCCTCCTCCGCACTGAGGCAGAGCGGCTTCTCACACAGGATGTGCTTGCCGGCTTCGGCGGCCGCGATGATCGCGTCCCGGTGCAGGTGGTGCGGCAGGCAGATGTCGACCGCGTCCAGCTCCTCGGACGCCAGCATCTGCCGATAATCCGTGTACGGCGTCGCACCCAGCTCCTCGCCACGCGCCGCAGCCGTCTGCTCGACCGCGTCGGCGACCGCGGTCACAGCGATCTTGTCCGCGTGCGCCAGATAGCCCTTGATGTGTGCCGACGCGATCCCGCCGGCACCGATGAGCCCAACCTTGATCATCGACGTCCCCTCACTTGTAGGTGATGACGGTGCCGGTCTCGGCCGCCGCGGGGGGGGGGCCGGCCCGCCGGGGCCGTTGAGGAAGGTAGTTGAAACCACGGTAAAAACCGGAAGAGGAAAGCGAAGGGGGTTGGGGGGGT
>NZ_JBFAXQ010000043.1:0-48560 GCF_040680855.1 Kribbella sp. NPDC051952 | reverse complement strand
TGACGTGGACTTTGCCGTTGGTGATGGTGATGGTCCAGTGGCCGGCGTGGAGGGCGGTGTGGTGGCGGCGGCAGATGAGGGCGAGGTTGTTGATGCTGGTTTCGCCGCCGTCGATCCACGAGCGGAGGTGGTGGGCGTCGCAGCTGATCGGTGGGGCGGCGCAGATGACGCAGCCCTTGTCTCGGGCGTTCAACGCGCGGCGCATCGCGGGCGTCACGAGTCGTTCGGCGCGACCGACATCGAGGGGCTCGGAGTTGGAGCCGAGGATCAGCGGGATGATCTTGGCGTCGCAGGCCAGTCTCCGGATCGTGGCCGCTGAGAGGGCGTCGCCGTACACGACGTGGCCGATCGCGTCCGCAGTGGCCGCCGTCAGATCCTGTAGATCGATCGTCACCGTGATGTTTGCCTTCGCACCCACACCAGGTACGGCGCCGGACTCGGCGGCTGCCGCTGCGATGGTCAGGGTGGTGGTGAGGGCGTCGGCCTGGCGCTTTTCGCGGGACCTGGGGTCGAGTTCACCATCAGCAGTCTTGTGGGGGCGGGCGTGGGCATGGACCAGTGAACGGAGCAGTTCGGCGTTTTCGTTGGCGACGAAGCCGCGGAATGCCACGCCGTGGTCGGCGTCGGTCAGGGTGAGCGACTCGCGCTCGTAGGCTTTCTCCTCCGCCGGCTCGGGGCCGTCGGAGTCCAGCAGGTCGCGGATCTCTTTGCCGGCCTTACGCAGTTCGCCGGGGCTCAGGTGCTGGGCCAGGTTCACCAACTGCTGCTCGGCCACCACGATGTTCTCCACCGGGACCCGGTCGGGGACGGTTTCGAGGGTGAGCACGATGGCCTGGGCTTGTGCGGGCCGCAGGACCGGCGTCTCTAGCGGTCCTGCCGGGTTGGGGAGGGCGGCGGAGACGGTGGTGTAGCGGGGCAGGGTGCGGGCGAGTTTGACTTCGCGGTGGGCGTCTCGGCGGTCGAGGCGGTACCGCATCGCGAGGAGTTCGGCGGTGGTGGTGGCGCCGAGGTGTTGGGCGTGGCCGATTTCGTCGAGGCGGGCGATCATGCGGATCCGGTCGGCTTGGAGGCGGGCGATGGCGGCTTCGTTCGTGTCGAGAGCGGTCAGCAGTTCGTTGCCGCTCATCGACCAGATCGGTCGCTCGTCCGGGATCTCCATGCCCATAACGATAGACACCGCCACCGACAGTTTTCAAAACCCAGAAACCCCTTATTTCCAAGGGATCTAGTTATCCACAACAGGCTGCCAATCGTCCACAGGGTGGCAGTCCGTTGGACCCAGCACAGCGATCGTTGCTATAGGCAACTGAATGGCTGCGGTCAAGCTAACCGAGGTGATGCTGGTCGTGCCATCGTTGTACGGCGGCTTGTGCGGCCTCCTCGTCCTCAAGGGCATGGGCGCCGGATGCACCCATCGCGCCGAGAACCACATTGCCGTCGGTGACGAGGATCCCGCCGGCGAACGGTATGAAGTCGCCGTCGTACAGGTGCTGGATGCTGTCGACGATTGCGCCGGGCAACTTGATCTCGCCGGACGACTGCAAGGAGAACAACGCCGTACGTGCCTTGGCGACCGCGATCCGGCTGGTCATCGGCATCGCACCGTCGTCCCGGCGCAGCACGACGACTTCGCCCGCGACATCGATCACCGCCACCGCCAACGGCGGAAACCCACGCTTCACCCGAACCTCCAACGCGGCCCCCACCAACCAGTCCGCGTCCTCCAACCCCAAACCAGGAAGCCGCACCACATCACCCATACCCCGACCCTAAGCGGGCCTCCACCAGCCCCGTCAAAGCAATACCCGACGAGGTCCCACACGGTGAGGGCGCAGATGGATGATCACACCCGTCACCCGTCACCGGCTACAGGTCACCCCGTCACCGGTTATCCCTTCACCGGTCACAGGTCGCCCGTCACCGGTCGCCGGGTCACGCCGTGCCCCGTCACCGGTCACGCCGTGCCCCGTCACCGGTCACGCCGTGCCCCGTCACCGGTCACCCCGCGCCCCGTCACCGGTCACCCCGTGCCCCGTCACCGGTCAGCCGTCACCGGTCACCGGTCACCGGGTCACCCATCCGTCACCGGTCGCCGGGTCACCCATCACCCGTGACCCGTCGCCGATCCCCCCCGCGACCCGTGACCCGTGACCGGGTCAGCCGTCACCGGTCCCCGCGGTCACCCGTCACGCGGCGACTGTCACCCGTCACCGGTCCCGGTCACCGGTCACCCGTCACGCGGCGACTGTCACCCGTCCCCCGGTGGTCGTCGGCTTGCTGGTTGTCGTGCGCGGACTGGATCCCGGGACGCGCGGCCGGGGAGTGGGGTGCTTAGTCTTTGATTTCGCAGAGGGGGGCGCCGGCGGAGACTGTGGCGCCTACTTCGGCGGTTAGGCCGGTGATGGTGCCGGATTTGTGGGCGTTGAGGGGTTGCTCCATTTTCATGGCTTCCAGGACGACGATCAGGTCGCCCTCGGCAACGGTTGCGCCTTCCTCGACGGCGATCTTCACGATCGTGCCCTGCATGGGGGAGGTGAGGGAGTCGCCCGAAGCCGCAGCGCCCTTGCCCGAGCTGCCGGCCCGGCGCGACGGCTTCTTCTTCGCGCCAGCCCCAGCACCACCGCCAACCCCAGCCCCAGCAAGAGCACCAAGACCCGCAGGAAGCACGACCTCCAGCCGCTTGCCGCCGACCTCGACCGTGACCTTCTCCCGCTCGCCATCCTCCGGCGCCTCGGCCGTCGGACCCTCGTACGGCGTCAACTGGTTGTCGTACTCGGTCTCGATCCATCGCGTGTGGACCTTGAACCCATCCGCCCCCACGAACGCCGGATCCGACACCACCGCGGCGTGGAACGGAATGACCGTAGGCATCCCCTCAACCACAAACTCCCGCAACGCCCGCCGCGACCGCTCCAGCGCCTGCGTCCGGTCCCGGCCGGTCACGATCAGCTTGGCAACCAGCGAGTCGAACGCCCCCGGCACGGTCTCGCCCTGGTCGTACCCACCATCGAGCCGTACGCCGGGACCCGACGGCGCATGCCACCGGGTCAGCGTGCCGGGCGCAGGCAGGAACCCGCGCCCACCGTCCTCAGCGTTGATCCGGAATTCGATCGAGTGCCCCGACACCGCAGGATCGTCGTACCCGAGCTCTTCACCATTGGCGATCCGGAACATCTCCCGCACCAGATCCAGCCCGGTGACCTCCTCGGACACGGGATGCTCGACCTGCAGCCGCGTGTTCACCTCGAGGAACGAGATCAGCCCGTCCTGTCCGACCAGGAACTCACACGTCCCGGCCCCGACGTACCCGGCCTCCCGCAGAATCGCCTTCGACGACTTGTACAGCGTCGCCATCTGCTCGTCCGACAAGAACGGAGCCGGCGCCTCCTCGACCAGCTTCTGGTACCGACGCTGCAGTGAGCAGTCCCGCGTCGACACGACCACGACGTTGCCGTGGGCATCGGCCAGGCACTGCGTCTCGACGTGCCGGGGCTTGTCCAGGTATCGCTCGACGAAGCACTCGCCGCGCCCGAACGCCGAGACAGCCTCACGGGTGGCCGACTCGAAGAGTTCCGGGATCTCCTCCATCGTGCGCGCGACCTTCATCCCGCGCCCACCACCGCCGTACGCCGCCTTGATCGCGATCGGCAGACCGTACTCCTGAGCGAAGGCGACCACCTCGGATGCGTCCGCGACCGGATCCGGCGTACCGGGGACCTGTGGCGCACCGACCTTGTCCGCGATGTGCCGGGCCTTGACCTTGTCGCCGAGCGAATCGATCGCCGACGGCGGCGGCCCGATCCAGATCAGCCCGGCATCCAGAACGGCCTGCGCGAACTCGGCGTTCTCGGCCAGGAAGCCGTAGCCAGGATGTACGGCGTCAGCGCCCGAGCGGGCCGCGACGTCGAGGATCTTGGCGATGTTCAGGTAGGAGTCGGCCGGTGTCGACCCGTCCAGCGCGTACGCCTCGTCGGCGAGCCGGACGAACAGTGCGTCCCGGTCCTGATCGGCGTACATCGCGACGCTGCCCAGCCCCGCGTCGGCGGCGGCCCGGACGACCCGGACGGCGATCTCGCCCCGGTTGGCGACCAGGACCTTGGTGATCTGCTTGCTGTCGGACACAGCTGACTCCCTTCGGCCAGCCCGAGTCTAGGGTGAACAGGCCGGTCCGCGGGGAGGGCGTTCCTCACACCCCGCGTCACATCTCGCGTCACATCACTGCGGGGGACCGCTCGAAGTAGGACTCCAGTACGACGATCGTCTGCGTGCTGGTGACCCCGGCCACCTCGTGCAGAGCGCGCAAGGTCGCCTGCAGGTCCTCGGTGGTGACCGTCCGGACCTTCACCAGCACCGACGCCGGGCCGGCGATGATATGGGCCTCTTCGACCGCAGGAATCGCCTCGAGTGCGTGCAGCGTGGGCGCGTCACCCATCCAGGCGTCCGCATCCAGCAGGACGAACGCCAGTACGCCGTGTCCGAGCGCAGCCTGGTCGACCTCGATGGTCGTCCGCTTGATCACCCCGGCCGCCTTCAGCTTCCGGACCCGCTCGTGCGCCGACCCGGCCGCCAACCCGACCGCCTGGCCGAGAGCGGCGTACGACTGCCCGGCGTCCTCCTGCAGGGCGGCCAGCAGCTTCCGGTCGGTATCGTCTATGGTCATCGTCGCCCTTCGCAGAATCTCATTCTGTCAAAACCGAGAATAGCAGGATACAGTTCAGGATATGACCATCACGCTGGAACCACCTCCGCCACGGCTCCGGGCCGAGCTGGTGAAACTCGACGACCGCTTCACCGTCGCCGGAGACGAGTATCTCGAGTGCCTGTACGACGGCGGCCGCTGGCTCGAAGGCCCGGCGTACTCACCCGCCTGGCGCTGCCTGATCTTCAGCGACATCCCGAACGACCGGCTGCTCCGCTGGGACGAGGTGTCCGGACAGGTCAGCGTGTTCCGCCAGCCGTCCGGCAACGTCAACGGCAACACGATCGACCGCACCGGCCGCCTGATCAGCTGCTCGCAGGGTGAGCGCAGCGTCATCCGGACCGAGTACGACGGGACTCGCACGGTCCTCGCCTCCCACCTCGACGGCCGCCGCCTGAACAGTCCGAACGACGTGGTCGTGCACAGCGACGGCTCGATCTGGTTCACGGATCCGCCGTACGGGATCATGTCGAACTACGAGGGCCACGCCAGCGAGCAGGAGCTCGACGGCTGTAACGTCTACCGGATCGCCCCGGACGGTGCGCTGACCGTGGTCGCAGACGACTTCATCCGCCCGAACGGCCTCGCCTTCTCCGTCGAGGAGACCCAGTTGTACGTCGTCGACACACCGGCCAAGCACATCCGGCGGTTCGATGTGGACGGCGAGAAGCTGACCGGGGGAGAGGTGTTCGCGCCCTGTACCGCCGGGATGTTCGACGGCATCCGGCTGGACGGGGCCGGCCGGGTCTGGGCGGCGACGCACGAGGGCGTGCACTGCTTCGATCCGGACGGCACCCTGATCGGCAAGCTGCTCCTGCCGGAGATCGTCTCCAACCTGACCTTCGGCGGCCCGAAACGGAACCGCCTGTTCATCACCGCCACCACCACAGTCTGGTCCTGGTTGCTCACAGCAACAGGCGCCTGACCCCCGGGGGCAGGCGTCCGGATCCGGCCGTCCGAGCGGTGGGCGGACAGGCGCGCGGACGGAGGGAACGGGCATAGGCTCGCGGATGACGTACAGCCGAGTTCGCGAGGAGTGGTGATGACGGGCATTCTCGAACCGTTGGCAGGGACCGCACCAGCCGTCTGGCAGAAGCAGGACGACCGCTTCGACGGGATCCGCGGTGACTCGCAGTTCGAGCGGCTGTGGACCGGCGGGCGCTGGGTCGAAGGCCCCGTCTACTCACCGGCCGGTCGGTACCTGCTCTGGAGCGACATCCCGAACGACCGGATCCTGCGCTGGGACGAGACGTCGTACCAGGTCTCGATCTACCGGCACCCGGCCGGCAACACCAACGGGCACACGCTCGACACCGAGGGTCGCCTGATCAGCTGCGAGCACGGCAACCGGCGCGTGACCCGGACCGAGCACCACGGTGCGGTCACGGTGATCGCCTCGGAGTACGACGGCAAGCGGTTCAACAGCCCGAACGACGTCGTGGTGAAGCGCGACGGCTCGATCTGGTTCACGGACCCGGCGTACGGGATCGACAGCGACTACGAAGGCTACAAGGGCGCGATCGAGACGGGCGGTTGCCATGTCTACCGGGTCGGGACCGACGGTGCGCTGACCCGGGTCGCGGACGACTTCAACCGGCCGAACGGGCTGGCCTTCTCGCTGGACGAGTCGTTGCTGTACATCTCCGATTCGGAGGAGGGCACGCTGCGCGTCTTCACCGTCGACGGCGACAAGTTGTCCGGCGGCGAACTGTTCGCCGAGTGCGGCAACGGGATCTTCGACGGCTTCCGGCTCGACACCGAGGGTCGCGTCTGGGCCTCCGCGGCCGACGGCGTCCACATCTACCACCCGGACGGCACCCTGCTCGGCAAGCTGCTCGTCCCCGAAACCGTTTCCAACCTGGTCTGGGGTGGCGCGAAGCGCAACCGCCTCTTCCTCACGGCGACGACCTCGATCTACTCCCTCTTCACCACCGCCAACGGAGCACCCCTGCCCTTCGGTCCCCGCGTGTGAGTCCGCGCGTCTGAGTTCCCTCGGCGGAGGGATCCTGTTCGCTCCCGCGAGGGAGGCGCCCGCGTGGGCGCGGATGACAGCCTCGTTCCGATCGGCCGTAACGGGCGGCCGGAGCGAGGAGGACTACGTATGTGGGTCGCGCGGCTGTTGCCGTGGGTCGTGGCAGTTGGGGTGGCAACGGGAGCCGCCGCCCTACCGTCGGTTGCTGCGGGCAACGAGGCCGGGCCTGAGGTGAGCCTGTCCGGATCCGGTGGTGGGCAGCTCGGGCCCGAGTGGAAGCCGTACGACGGCGATCCGGTCCGCTTCGAGATCGACGCGAGAGCGACCGACCCGCTGCATCCGTCCGGGACCTTCCACGTCGTCCACCGCGAACCGGACGGCCGCTTGCTGGCCGAGTTCAGCGGCCGGATCACCAGTCTGTCGGTCGTCGACGAGGTCGCGATGGCGACCGGCACGATCGACGTCGCCGACCACCCCGGCATACCGATGGAGCTGGTCGGGAAGCCGGTGAGTTTCACGGTGTACGACGGTGGCAAGCAGGACCGGATCGGCTGGATGTGGGGCTTCTTCGGCGCGCCGGTGCGTCCGCTGCAGGGCACCGCGCCGTCGTTCGCCCTGACCGACGGCGGATTCCAGGTCCGCGACGGGCGGCATCGCGGTCCGAGCTCGCCGCAGCAGGCCGGCCCGAAGGTCGCGGTGACGGCGGCCAACGACACTGGTACGACGGTCGCGGCCGTGCTCGGTGGTCCGGATCGATCGCCGGGTGGAACTCTGCGCCTCGAGCTCGCAGCCCATGTGCCTGCCGGCGGAGATCCGACGCAGGTCCAGGGCGGATTCCGCTTCACCTCCAAGGGGGCCCGGATCGATGGGCGGCTCACGTGCCTGGCCACAGGTGGTCCGGTCGCGATTACGACCGGCGTGGTGACCAGCTCGACGGACCCGGCCCGGGTCGGTCAGCCGGTCTCGTTCTCGCTGAAAGACGGCAAGATCGACCGCGTCGGCTGGTCCGCCGGGGTTTCCGAGGTCGCGGACTGCCGGTCGGTCGTCCCCTCCTACGCCCCACAGTGGGGTGGCGTGGTGGTCGGGAAATCTGGTCGACTCACGCTGGCCGATTTGCGATGATGGCCTGCTGACCACAGCCCGAGGAGGACTTCGTGACCACCGTGATCGAGCAGGTTCCAGCGCATCTTCGCCAGCTCGCCGAGGCCGTTGTCGCCGCGGCGGCGGCCGATCCGCGGCTGCTCGCCGTCGTCGCTGGGGGATCGATTGCCACCGGCACCAGCGACGAGTACTCCGACCTGGATCTCGTCCTGGTCTGTACGCCGGAGGCCCACCAGGAGTGCATCGCCGGCGCGAAGGAGTTCGCCGCCCGGCTGGATCCGTTGCTGGCGGCATTCACCGGCGAGCACGTCGGTGAGCCGCGGTTGCTGATCGCGCTGTACGGACCGCCGTTGGCTCACGTGGATCTGAAGTTCGTCACGCCGGAGCAACTGCACGACCGGGTCGAGGACGGCGTGGTGCTCTGGCAGCGGGACGACAGCGTCGATCGGGCGTACGCCGAGTCGGCGGCGTCGTACCCGCAACCCGATCCGCAGTGGATCGAGGACCGGTTCTGGGTCTGGGTGCACTACGTCGCGGTGAAGATCGCCCGGGGTGAGCTGTTCGAGGCGATCGACTCACTCGGTGCGATCCGGTCGATCTCGATCGCCCCGTTGGCGACGTACGGGCGGACGTCGAAACCGTCCGGCGTACGACGGTTGGAGACGCTGGCGCCGGAGTTGCTGTCCGAGTTCCGGGAGACTGTGGCAACCGTGGACCGGGACGACTGCCTGCGGGCGTTGAAGGCGTCCGTGGCCCTCTATCGCAAGGTCCGCGAGAGCAGTGGTGTCCAGGTCGTACGCCGTACTGCCGCCGAGGAAGCCGCTATCGACTTCCTCGGCTAGCAGACGTCAGAAGTTCTTCTGGATCTGGTCGATGACGGTGAACACAGCCAGGAAGCCGAACGCCAGGAAGGCGAACGCCATCACGGCGGTCCGGAACGGGGTGATCCGGATCGCCGTCGGCAGGCTGCGGGAGTTCATCCACCAGAGCAGGCCGGAGTACACGAACATCATCGTGCCCGCGGTGCAGGCGGAGATGACCAGCAGAACCAGGGGCTGGGTCACGCCGGCCAGCAGCACAATGATGCCGAAGGCAACCAATCCCCAGACCAGCCAGAAGTACAGCTTGGACTCGGTCATCTTCGACTCGCGCAGGTACCGGGCCTTGATCATGTCCGAGGCCAGCCGCGAGGTGTAGTCGACGATGCCGGCCGCGGCGGCGAACAGCGCGAACGCGCCGATCGCCCAGAACAGGTACCCGAACCAGCCGCCGACGAGCGACTGCAGCGTGGTCCCCTCGATCTTGAGGAAGCTGATGCTGTTCTTGACGTTGGGATCGCCGAATAGGGTCGCGTGCGCGAGCATCGAGGTGAAGATGATCGTCAGCACGGTGATCGCGACGAACGTCATCGCCTGCTCGAGGTTGGCGAACTTCCACCAACGCCTCCAGCGGGCCATGTTGGCGTCGTCCGGCGGGAACGTGTACCCGTTCGCGGTCGGGTCGGCCTCGGTCTCACCGGTGACCGGTGAGGTCAGCCGCGGTACGTGCACGCCTTGGCCGAAACCCTTGTCCCGGATCCAGTTGCTCTGCACGAGGTTCTGGCCGCCGCCGGCACCGGCGTACGCGATCGCACCCATGATGAGAGCGAAGCCGAGCTGGTCGGCCGGGAACTGCGGGTGGGTGACCGCGTCGCCGAGGGCGCCGTACGTCTTGCCGCGGATGGCGAAGATGAGTGCCAGGATGACGAGCAGCGCGACGGCGGCGATCTTCACCGCGATCAGGCGTTCGAGCATCACGTAGACGACCGGCGCGAGGGTCAGGATCACCCCGATCAGCACCAGGATGCCGATCGCGATCCAGCGTGGATCGCCGGCACCGAACAGGTACGTGAGCATCGAGGCCGAACTGGTCGCCCAGCCGGGCCAGAGGTTCGCGAAGTACGTCATGATCGCGAAGAACAGGCCCCAGTGCTTGCCGTACCGGTTGAAGCCGGTCAACGCTGTCTCACCAGTTGCCAGCGTGTACCGCTCGATCTCCATGTTCAGGAACCACTGGACCACCACGCCGACGACGGCGCCCCAGAGGAACACCAGTCCGACCTGGCTGGAGATGTACGGCCAGAGGATGAACTCACCGGAGGCCAGCCCGACGCCGGCGCCGACCATGCCCGGACCGATGATCTTCCAGGTCGTGGTCGGTGGCTCGGGGAGGTCACGAACCTGCGGTGCGGGCAGGTTCTTGGTCGGTAGCGCGAATGTGCCATGGGCAGTCGATCGGGTGTCCGCCATTGGCTCCTCACTTCGTCGAAGCCCCCACCTTTGTCCGGACGATAGCGAATACCGCCGACATAGGCGACCCGACACGAACTTCAGGAGCCCTTGAGCATCTCCAGAGCCTTCGAAATCCGCCGGGCCCGCGTCTCAGGCTTCTTCGCGTCAATGATCGCGTTTACATGCTCCCGCCGATGACTGAAACTCAGCCCGTCGAACGCCTCCCGCAACCCCGCCCCCTCGAGCGCAGCCGCCAGATCGTCCGGCACCTCCACAGTCCGTACGGCGTCGTCCCGCTCGACCGTCACGGTCACCGGGTCCCCGGCGCCCTTCCCGAGCTCGGTCCGGATCCCCTTCAAGATCCCCAGCGCCATACACCCGCCCATGGACGCGACGGATCCCTGATACGCCACGCCGTCAAACGTGGCCAGCACCGGAATCCGCCCACCCCCACCCAACGCGGCAACGACCTCCCCGGGCACCTCCACCCAGGCGCCGCCTCCGTCGTTGACCACGATCGTCCCCTCGAAGGTCTCCATGTTCTGCACCCTAGGAGGCCAGCTTGCTCGGCCACCAGACCTTCTTGCCGATGTCGTGGGCGAGGGAGGGGACCAGGAGGGAGCGGACGATGGTGGTGTCGAGGAGTACGCCGAAGGCGACCATGAAGGCTATCTGGACCAGGAAGAGGATGGGGAGGACGGCCAGGGCGGAGAACGTCGCCGCGAGCACTACTCCTGCGGACGTGATCACGCCGCCGGTGACCGCCAGACCGACGAGGATGCCCGGTCTGGTCCCCTGTGCCTGGGATTCCTCTCGCACTCGCGTCATCAGGAAGATCGAGTAGTCGATGCCCAAGGCAACCAAAAACACGAAGGCGTACAGCGGGATGCTCGGGTCCGCTCCCGGGAAGTCGAAGATGTGGTTGAACGCCAGCGCACTCACCCCGACGGTCGCACCGAACGACAGCACGTTCGCGACCACCAGCAGAACCGCCGCGACCAGCGAGCGCAGCAACAGCGTCAGCACGATGAAGATCACCGCCAGGATGGACGGGATGATCACCCGGAGATCGCGCTTGCTCGCGTCGAGTACGTCGAGGTTGATCGCGGTGTTGCCGCCGACCAGGATGTCCGGGCTGACCTTGTCCAGCTCGCTGCGCAGGTGCTCGACCACCTTGGTCGCCTCCGGCGAGTCGGCCGGGACCTTCAAGGTGGCCTGGACAAGGACCTTGCCGTCGACAACCTTCGGCGGTACGCCGGGAGCCGTCGAGGCGGACGCCGTACCGACGCCGTCGACGGAGGTCGCGGTCTGCACCACCTGGTCGGCCTGACCGGTCGGGGTCAGGATCTGCACCGGCGTACCGGCGCCGGCATCGAAGTGTTTGGCGAGCTCCTGCTGTCCGGTGACCGACTCGACCTTGTTCAGGAAGAGGTCCTCCTGCGACGTGCCGCTGGCCTGGAAGGTCGGCAGGAACGCCGCACACGCCAGTAGACCCAGCACCGTGATCACCCAGACCCGGCGAGACCGGCGTCCGACCAGTCCGGAGACCCGGCCCCACAGCTTCTTCCCGCCGACCTGGTCGCTGGCATGCACGTGGTCGAGCCGTGGGATCGACGGCCAGAAGATCCGCCGGCCGAAGGCGAGCAGGATCGCGGGCAGGAACGTCATCGCGGCGATCAGCGAACCGGCGATGCCGATCGCGCCGACCGGGCCGAGGCCCTTGGTGCTGCCGAGCTGGGACAGCAGCAGGCAGAGCAGGCCGAGGATGACCGTCGCCGCGCTGGCGACGATCGGTTCGATGGCGGCCCGCCAGGCGACCTTCATCGCCTGGAACTTGCTCTCGTAGTCGTGCAGTTCTTCCTTGTACCGCGAGACGAGCAACAACGAGTAGTCGGTCGCGGCACCGACCACAAGAATGAACAGGATCCCCTGACTCTGCCCGTTCAGTTCGAGTACGTCGGCCTTCGCCAGCGGATAGACGACGAGCGCAGCCAACGCGAGCCCGAAGACTGCGGTGAGCAGTACCGCGATCGGCAGGATCGGACTGCGGTACACGATCAGCAGGATCACGAACACCACCGCGAGCGCCACCCCGAGCAGGATCCCGTCGATGCCGCCGAACGCGACAACGAAGTCCGCGAAGACCCCGCCGGGTCCGGTCACGTAGACCGAGAGACCAGTCGGTGTGAGTTCTTGTTTGATGTCGGTGCGCATCGTGTCGGCGACGGCGTACAGCACGGTCTCGCCCTCTTTGACCACCTCGTCGGCCCGGTCGCCGTCGAGCTCGACCGTGATCAGCAGCGCCTTCTTGTCCTCCGACGGGATCACGGTCTTGGCCGGCGCGGCGAGGTAGTCGCCGATCGTCTTCCCGTTGCCAAGGTCCAGCGTCGGGACCCTCGCCAGGAACGCGTTGGCCTTGGCGAGGTCGGCCGGAGTGATCCCGGATTCGCGCTGGATCAGGACGAAGTACGGCAGCGCCTTGGAGTCGACGAACTTCGCCGACTCGTTCGCGACCAGCGTCGACTCCGCCTGTTTGGGCAGGAAGTTCGCGTTGTCGTTCTCCTGGACCTCACTGAGCTTTCCGACCGCGGGCCCACCGAGCGCGCCCAGTACGAGCCAAGCGATCAGTACGGCGGCAATCCCCGCGCGCCACGTCCACCGGTTCAACGTCTTCCCCTCGCCGTAGGTACGGGCACAGTACCCACCTTCTCTCACCACCCCGCGGTGGGTGTGCGGGAGCCGTTTCGGCGGCGTAACAACAAGATGACTACGTGGAAACACCCCGGTCATAGCGTCCTGGCCTAATCGAACAGGTCGGATGATCGGAGACACGCGATGACGCTCGAGGCAGGGCCGAAGGTCGTCACTCACCGCGACCGGACCGGCGCGGTCGGTACGGTCGAGGCACCGCGGCGCGGACGCTGGATCGACGTCTGGGACCCGGAGGACGCGGGATTCTGGGCCACGAAGGGCCGCGCGGTCGCGCGGCGTAACCTCTGGCCGTCGATCTTCGCCGAGTTCCTCGGCTTCTCGGTCTGGCAGCTGTGGAGCATCGTCGTGGTCTCGATGCCGAAGGCCGGGTTCACCTACACCACCGACCAGCTGTTCTGGCTGGTCGCGCTGCCCAGCCTGGTCGGCGCGACATTGCGATTGCCGTACACGTTCGCCGTACCGAGGTTCGGCGGGCGGAACTGGACGGTCGTCTCGGCGATGATGCTGCTGATCCCGACCATCGGGTTGTCGTACTTCATGACCCAGCCGGACACGGCGTTCTGGGTGATGGCGCTGGTCGCGGCGACCGCGGGTGTCGGCGGCGGCAACTTCGCCAGCAGCATGACGAACATCTCGTTCTTCTACCCGGAGAAGGAGAAGGGTTTCGCGCTCGGCATCAACGCGGCCGGCGGCAACCTGGGTGTCGCGGTGGTGCAGTTGCTCGTGCCGATCGTGATCGTTGCAGGGGCCGGGCTGACGCTGAACCGGGCGGGCCTGCTGTGGATCCCGCTGATCCTGCTGGCCGCCGTACTGGCCTGGAAGGTGATGGCGAACCTGTCGGTCGCGACCTCGTCGTTCCGGACCTCGATCGCGGCGGCGAAGCGGCCGCACACGTGGATCATCTCGTTCCTCTACATCGGTACCTTCGGCTCGTTCATCGGGTTCGGGGCGGCGTTCCCGCTGCTGATCAAGACCACGTTCCCCGAGATCACCGTGGCCCACATCGCCTTCCTCGGCGCGCTGGTCGGGTCGGTCGCGCGCCCGTTCGGCGGCAAGCTGTCCGACCGCGTCGGTGGCGCCTGGGTGACGGTGTGCTCGTTCGTGGTGATGGGGCTCGGCATCCTGGCCGCGATCGTGTCCCTGAACGCGGACAGCTTCGCGGCGTTCCTGATCAGCTTCCTGGTCCTGTTCGTCGCAAGCGGGGCCGCCAACGGTTCGACGTACCGGATGATCCCGGCGGTGTTCCGGCTGACGACGCCGGGCGACCCGGGCCGGGCGCGGCGCGAGGCGGCGGCCTGCATCGGGATCGCCTCGGCGGTCGGTGCGTACGGCGGGTTCCTGGTGCCGCGTGGGTTCGCGATGTCGACGAGTCACTTCGGCTCGCTGATCCCGGCGCTGTACGTATTCTGTGGTTTCTACGTGCTCTGCCTGGCCGTGACGTACTTCGCCTACCTCCGCAAGGGTGGACCGCTCAGCCAGGAGCGCGTGTGACGGCTGTCCCCACGCACTGCCCGTATTGCGCGCTGCAGTGCGCCACCACACTGCACCCGGTCAGCCGGCCGGGTGCGGTGGAGGTCCGCCCGCGCGGCGAGGGCGGACTGTGCCGCAAGGGATGGACAGCAGCAGAGGTACTCACGGTGCCCGATCGGCTCACCATGCCGCTGGTGCGCGACGGCGCGGGCAACCTGGTGGAGACGAGCTGGGACGCAGCACTCGACTTCGTTGCCGACCGCATCCGATCGCTGCAGAGTGCCTACGGCAATGATTCGGTCGCGGTGTTCGGCGGCGGTGGACTGACCAACGAGAAAGCCTATGCGTTGGGCAAGTTCGCGCGGGTGGCGTTGAAGACGGCGAACGTGGACTACAACGGCCGGTTCTGCATGTCGTCCGCGGCGGCCGCGACGAATCGGGCCTTCGGCATCGACCGAGGCTTGCCGTTCCCGCTGGCCGATCTCGGTGGGGCGGGTGCGGTGTTGCTGGTGGGCAGCAACATCGCCGAGACGATGCCACCGGCAATCAAGCATCTGCAGAGAGCACGAGACGCGGGTGGACTTCTGGTCGTCGACCCGCGTCGCTCGGCTACGGCCGGTCTGACTGCGGATGATGCGGGGATTCACCTACAGGCGACTCCTGGGTCAGATCTGGCGCTGGTGCTGGCGTTGACTCACGTCGTACTGCAGGAAAGTCTGGCGGATACGGCGTACCTCAGTGAGCGGGTCGACGACGCGGAGGTGTTGTTCCGGACGACGGCGTCCTGGTGGCCGGAGCGGGCCGAGCGGGTGACTGGCGTGCCGGCGGCAACGATCCGGCGGGCTGCTCGGGTGTTGGCGGCTGCTGCGCCGGTGTGGGGTGGGGCTGGTGCATTCATCCTGACGGGGCGTGGTGCTGAGCAGCACAGCAAGGGCACCGACACGGTGACTGCGTGCATCAACTTGGCGTTGGCGCTTGGGCTCCCTGGTCGGTTGGGCAGTGGGTATGGCTGCATTACCGGGCAGGGGAACGGTCAGGGTGGTCGGGAGCACGGTCAGAAGGCCGACCAGCTGCCTGGGTATCGGAGCATCACGGATCCGGCCGCGCGCGCGTACGTGGCTGGTGTGTGGGGTGTGGATCCGGATGAGCTGCCAGGGCCGGGGAAGAGCGCGGTTGAGCTGATCAACGCACTTGGTGAGCCTGGTGGGCCGCGGGCGTTGCTGGTTCATGGGAGCAACCTGGTGGTGTCGGCTCCGCGGTTGGCGTCCGTACGGGAACGGCTTGCGGCGTTGGATCTGCTGGTGGTGGCGGACGTCGTACCGTCCGAGACTGCCTTGCTGGCGGATGTCGTGTTTCCGGTGACGCAGTGGGCTGAAGAAGAGGGGACGATGACGTCCCTCGAGGGGCGCGTGTTGCGGCGACAGGCTGCGATTGCGCCGCCGGGAGAGGCGCGCAGTGACCTCGCGATCTTCGCAGGCTTGGCCGAGCGGCTCTCGCCGGTGATGTTCTCCACCGATCCTGCGGAGGTGTTCGAGGAGCTGCGGCTGGCCAGCAAGGGTGGGAAGGCGGACTACTCGGGGATCACGTGGGAGCGGATCGATGCGGGGGAGGCGCTGTTCTGGCCAGTGCCGTCAGAGGGGCATCCGGGGACGCCGCGGTTGTTCGCGGATGGGTTCGCTACGCCGGACGGGCGGGCGCACGTCGTACCGGTGGATCACCGGCCGGTTGCGGACGATCTGAATGCCGAGGCGCCGATCTACCTGATCACCGGTCGGCTGTTGCAGCACTACCAGAGTGGTGCGCAGACGCGGCGGGTGCCGGAGCTGGCCGAGGCCGAGCCTGAGGTGTACGCCGAGATTCACCCGCGCGTGGCCGCACAGTTGGGGATCTCGCACGGCCGTCCGATTCGGTTGCGGACCGCGCGTGGGTCGATGGTGCTGCCGGCCCGGGTGACGGCGGACGTGCGGCCGGACACGGTCTTCGTGCCGTTCCACTACGGCGGTGCCGGTGCGGTCAACGAGCTCACTAATGACGCGCTCGACCCGGTGTCCCGGATGCCCGAGTTCAAGGTCTGCGCGGTCGAGGTCACGGCCGCGGCACTCCCGGCGACGGGGGTGCCCGCATGAGTCCGCGCGTGGTGATCATCGGCGGCGGGATGGCGGGTCGTCGACTCGCTGAACTGCTGCCGGGGTCCGTGGTTCTGGGGGACGAGGCGTCCTATAACCGCAGTCGCCTGACCGAGTACGTCGCCGGCCGCGCGGAACCCGTGATCGGGGATGAGCCGCGCAGGACAGCGATTGCCGTTGACCGAGTTCGCCGGGCGGTGACGGACGCCGACGGATGCGAGTGGCCCTACGACCACCTGGTCTACGCGACCGGCGCCAGCCCGGTAATCCCCAACCAACTCACCGATGCGTACTGCCTTCGGTCAGTTGGGGATGCGCGGGCAGTGGTTGAGGCGGCCGGGCGGGTTCGGCGGGCGGTGGTACTTGGTGGCGGTGTGCTGGGGGTCGAGACTGCCTGTGCGTTGCGGGAGCGCGGGATTGCGGTCACGTTGGTGCACGACGGGGAAGCCCTGCTGGACAAGAGTATTCGGCCCTCGGCCGGTCGTCGGGTCACCCGCGCGGTGCGGGAGTTGGGCGTCGAGGTGCTGCTCAACACGAGCCTCGACGGGACAGATATCCGCGACGGGCAGTTCCGAGCGCTAAACCTGCGCAACGGACGCCAGGTGTACGGCGAGATGCTCGTCGTCGCGTGTGGAGTGCGACCCCGCACCGAGCTGGCCGAAGGGCTGACGGTTCGGACCGGGATCGTGGTGGACCGGACTCTCACCAGCCCCGACGACCCAAGGGTGCATGCGATCGGGGACTGCGCGGAGATCGACGGTCAGCTCACCGGGACCGTCGGGGCTGCGTGGGCTCAGGCTGAAGTCCTGGCTCGCCAGCTCAACGGTGAGCCGGCCGAGTTGCCTGACTTCGAGGTGGTTCGGCTAACGGCGGGTGGGCTCGACGTACTTGTCCTGGGCAACCAAGCCGAGGATGGGGAAGTGGTGCGGCTGGAGGACGGCGGCCGGTATGTGCGCGCCGTCCTGCGGGACGGTGTCGTGCGGTCGGCGGTGGCGGTCGGTGCACCCGAGGTGGCCGCGGAGTTGGTGTTGCTGGCGGACCGCGGGACGCCAGTGGTGGCGGACGGGTTGCTGGCGGCACGCGACGTACCGAAGAAGAAGGTGGCGACCGTGTGCAGGTGCAACGGCGTCACCCGGGCCGCGCTCGAGGCGGCCTGGCGTGGGGGTGCCGACAGTGTCGCCGGCATCGCCGCCACGACGCGGGCGACGACCGGGTGCGGCAGTTGCACCGGCGCCGTCGGCGAACTGCTCGACCGCTTCCGGCGCGGCGAGACCGAACCAGTCCCGAGCAGGAGGGCGACGATGGCAGAGCTGAACAAGGCCCGGCACGTGGTGGTGGTAGGCGGTGGCATGGTCGCCCATCGGCTCGTCGAGGCGCTGCGGCAACGCGACACCGGCATCCAGTACCGCATCACCGTGCTGGCCGAGGAGCCACGGCTCCCGTACGACCGGGTCGCACTGACCAGCTACTTCTCCGGCCGCGACCCGCACGACCTCGCCCTCGGCGACCCCGAACTCTGGGACGACCCCGCCGTACTGCTCCGCAAAGGCGTCAAGGTCACGGCACTCGACACCTCCGCCAAGACCGTCGCCACCGCTCGCGGTGAACAGATCGCGTACGACGAACTCGTGCTGGCGACGGGCTCGTCCGCCTTCGTCCCACCGGTGAAGAACAGCGACGCGCAAGGCTGCTTCGTCTACCGCACTGTGGATGACGTTGCCGCACTCCGGGTCTATGTGGAGCGGTTGAAGTCCGAGGGCCGCGACGTGAGCGGCGTGGTTGTCGGCGGCGGCCTGCTCGGCTTGGAGGCGGCCGGTGCGCTGCGTGCGTTGGGTGCGGCAACCAAGGTCGTCGAGTTCGCGCCCCGCCTGATGCCTTTGCAGGTTGACGAAGGTGGTGGAAGTGCGCTCGCCCGGTTGATCGGCGGTCTCGACGTCGACGTGATGACGTCGACCCAGACAACCCGCGTCAAACTCACCTCCCAGGGTTCGGCCCGGGCCATGGCTGTTGCCGAGGGCCCTGATCTCCCGGCCGACGTGGTCGTGTTCGCGACCGGCGTACGCCCTCGGGACGAACTGGGTCGCGCCGCCGGCCTCGACATCGGTGAACGCGGTGGCGTCGTTGTCGACGAGGCCTGCCGTACATCGATTCTCGGTGTCTGGGCGATTGGCGAAGTCGCTTGTATCGAAGGGCGCGTGTGGGGCTTGGTTGCCCCGGGATACACGATGGCCGAGATCGTTGCCGACCGGCTGCTCGGCGGTGAGGCGACGTTCCCCGGTGCCGACACCTCGACCAAGCTGAAGCTCCTCGGTGTCGACGTCGCCAGCTTCGGCGACGCGTTCGGCGCAACCGAGGGCGCGCTGGACATCGTGTACGCCGACCCGGTCGCGGGTGTGTACAAGAAGCTTGTGCTGTCCGATGACGCCCGTACCCTGCTCGGCGGGATCCTGGTCGGCGACGCTTCGGCGTACTCCGGTCTTCGCCCGATGGTCGGCCGTGAGCTCGGCGCCGACCCGGCCGCGTTCCTGCTGCCTGAGGGTGCGGGCCCGGTGCAGTTGGAGCTGCCGGACGACGCACCAGTCTGCTCGTGCAACAACGTGTCTGCGGGCACGATCCGGTGCGCCGTCCGCGATGAGGGTTGCTCGGACATCAAGTCGGTCTGTGGCAAGACGCGCGCCGGGACCAGCTGTGGTTCATGCCTGCCGATCGTGAAGAACCTGCTCAACACCGAGCTCACCAAGGCCGGTGTCGAGGTCAGCAAGGCCCTGTGTGAGCACTTTGCACTCTCGAGAGCCGAGCTGTTCGACGTCGTCCGGATCACCGAGCTGCGGACGTTCAGTGAGATCGTCGAACGGCACGGGACCGGCCGCGGCTGCGACATCTGCAAGCCGGTGGTCGCGTCGATCCTGGCCAGCGTGGACCCGGCCGGTCACGTCCTCGACGGCGAGCGGGCGACGCTGCAGGACACCAACGACCACGTGATGGCCAACATGCAGAAGGACGGCACATACTCCGTCGTCCCGCGGATCCCCGGCGGCGAGATCACGCCGGAAGGCCTGATCACGATCGGGGAGGTGGCCCGCGACTTCGGCCTGTACACGAAGATCACCGGTGGTCAGCGCGTCGACCTGTTCGGCGCCCGGATCGAGCAACTGCCGGCGATCTGGAAGCGCCTGGTCGACGCTGGCTTCGAGTCCGGTCACGCGTATGGGAAGGCCTTGCGGACCGTGAAGTCGTGTGTCGGCTCCACCTGGTGCCGGTACGGCGTACAGGACTCGGTCGGGATGGCGATCGCGCTGGAGCTGCGCTACCGCGGACTGCGATCGCCGCACAAGCTCAAGCTCGGTGTCTCCGGCTGTGCGCGGGAATGCGCCGAGGCGCGCAGCAAGGACGTCGGCGTGATCGCGACCGAGAAGGGCTGGAACCTGTACGTCGGTGGCAACGGCGGCATGACACCCCGGCACGCCGAGCTGCTCGCGTCCGACCGGACGGACGAGCAGCTGTTCCGGGCGATCGACCGCTTCCTCATGTACTACGTCCGTACGGGCGACCGCCTGCAACGGACCGCGGTCTGGATGCGCGAGCTCGACGGAGGACTGGATCATGTCCGCGACGTCGTACTGAACGACAGCCTCGGCATCGCCGCCGACCTGGACGCCGCGATGGCCAAGCACGTCGATGCGTACGTCGACGAGTGGCAGGCGACCCTGAACGATCCCGAGAAGCTGGCCCGGTTCGTCTCGTTCGTGAACGCACCGGATCAGCCCGACGCCGACCTGCGGTACGTGGTCGAACGCAACCAACCGCGCCCCGCCACCCCGGCCGAACGCGGACAGCTCGAGCCGGTGCTGCTGGCCGGCCCTCGATTGGAGGTACGCCGATGAGCGTAGCGACCGCCGTTGTGGTGTGTGAGTACGACGCCCTGCTGCCCGAGCGTGGAGTCGCCGCGCTGATGGGCGACGTACAGATCGCCCTCTTCCGCACTCACGACGGCTCTGTATTTGCCATCGGCAACCAAGATCCGTTCAGTGGCGCGAACGTGATGTCGCGGGGCATTGTCGGCAGCCGGGGCGAGGTGCCGACGGTCGCGTCGCCGATGTTCAAGCAGGTCTTCGATCTGCGGACCGGTATGTGCCTGGACGATCCGGCGGTGTCACTGCCGGTGTACCGGATTGAAGTCGTCGACGGACAGGTTGCGGTGAACCTCGGTGACTAGGACCGGACCACTCAGTGGATGCACGATCGCGATCAGCGCGCATCGACGGGCGGATGACCTGATCGCTTCGTTCGAACGGCGCGGCGCGAAGGTCATGCACGCGCCGACGCTGCAGATCGTGCCGGTCGCCGACGACCACGCGCTGATCGAGGCGACCCGGCGGGTGATCGCCAACCCGCCGGACGACGTTGTGGTCACCACTGCGGTCGGGTTCCGCGGCTGGGTCGAGGCGGCCGATACGGCCGGCCTGGCGGCGGACCTGCTCGGAACGCTGGAGCAGTCGCGTCTGCTCGCCCGCGGGCCGAAGGCTCGTGGTGCGATCCGGGCGGCCGGGCTCGTCGAGCACTGGTCGGCTCGGTCGGAGACGACGGCCGAGGTGGTGGAGTGGCTGCGCGACCAAGGCGTGCACGGGCGGAAGATCGTCGTACAACTGCATGGGCTGTCGGATCCGTCGCTGCAGGATGCGTTGCGGTCCGCCGGGGCGTCCGTGCGCGGGTTGGAGGTCTATCGGTGGGGTCCGGCGCCTGATCCGGTTGTGGTCGAGCGGATGATCAATCAGGTCTGCACGGGGATTGTGGATGCGGTGGTGCACACGTCGGCTCCCGGTGCGCAGGCGATGTTGGATGCTGCGGCGTTGACCGGGCAGTACGACGCGTTGGTGTCGGCGTTGCGGACGGGGCGGGTGTTGAACGCGTGTGTTGGTCCGATCACCGCAGGACCCTTTGCGGCGTTGGGATTGGAGCCACTGGTTCCGGATCGGTATCGGTTGGGGGCGCTGATTCGGATCGTGACTGATCGGCTGACTGAGGACAACGCTCGGTCGATCGAGACGGAGTTCGGTCAGTTGGTGATCCGGGGTGGTGCGGCAGTGCTGGATGGGGTGGTGTTGCCGCTCGGTCCTGGACCTCGCGCCGTACTGGCCGCTCTGGTCGCAGCCGGTGGCGATGTGGTCTCGCGGCCCGCGCTCCTCGCGGTGCTGCCCGGTGCGGAAGACGTGCATGCGGTAGAGGTCACGGTCAACCGATTGCGTACGGCGGTTGGCCGTCCGGAGCTCGTCCGCACAGTAGTCCGCCGCGGCTACCGCCTGGCAGTGGAACCCGCCGGGGTCCCGACATGACGCCGCACCTGCCGCGCCGACGGCCGACCGGCGCGGTCGACCTGATTGCGGCGGCCCATGGGACGGCGGATCCGCGGGGCATCCGGGTTGTTCATGACCTGGTCCGGTTGATGGCGCGACAACGTCCCGACATCCCGATGTCGTTGGGATTCGTGGACGTCGACCTGCCGGCGCTTCCGTCGCTGGTTCGGCGCGTGGTTGCTGACAGCAACGAGGCTGTCGTCGTGCCGTTGTTACTAAGCTCCGGCTATCACGTCCACGTCGACCTGGCCGCCGAGGTGCATCGCTACCCCGGCCGGGTCCAGAGCGCCCCGGCCCTCGGCCCCGATCCCGTCCTGGCGGAAATCCTCGCCGACCGCCTGGGCGACCTCCGCCGCATCGACCACGTGGTCCTCGCGGCCGCCGGCTCCTCCGACCCCCGCGCCCTAGCCGACTGCGCCTCCACGGCTAGCTTCCTGTCCGAGCGCATCGACCGCCCGGTAACCGTCGGCCACGTCTCCGGCGCCGGCGAACGCCTCCCATCCGTCCTAAGCCGAACCCCAGGCCGCCTAGCCATCGCCACCTACCTCCTAGCCCCCGGCGCCTTCGCCGACCGGGTGCTCCGCCTCTCCGCCGGTCGTCCGGTGAGCCCGCCCCTCGGCGCCGACCCCCGTCTGGCCGCCTTGGCACTCCGCCGCTACGAGGCTGCGCTGTACCCAAGGACAGGTAGTAGTGGCCGATCCGGCGAGATCGAGTACGCCGCCACGGTGTGAGAGCGCTCCGACCCCGGACTACTACCTGTCCTTCGGTACGGTGCCCGGCCGGTAGGTATTGATCACCACGTCGGTCGTGGTCGCCTCGGAGTGGGTGAGGGTGAGCGGCTGGTGCAGGTCCCCGAACAACCGATGGCCGGTGCCGAGGACCAGCGGGTGGATGAGCAGGATGTACTCGTCGACCAGGTCGGGGATCGAGCGGACGAGTTCGCCGCTGCCGAGGACGATCAGGTTCTGCTCGGCTTTGAGTTCTGCGATGTCGGTCAGGCCGAGCACGTGCGTATTGACCCAATCCGGGTCCGTCAGGGTCGACGAGACGACGTACTTCTGCTGCTTGTTCAGCGCGTCCGTGTACGGGTTGTCCGGCTGCTTCGGCCAGAACCCCGCGAAGTCCTCGTAGGTCCGGCGGCCGAGTAGCATTCCGCCGCTTGCCCCGGCCCGCCGGCCCAGCACGCGCCCCATCGCGTCCTCGCTGTACGGCACGCCCCAGCCGCCGTGCTGGAAGCCGTCCCGCGTGTCCTCATCCGGCCGGCCCGGCGACTGCATGACACCGTCCAGCGTGAGGTTGCAGACAACTGTGATCGCACCCATGACGTCCTCCTCGAGTAGGTCAGTTCTCACCCCCTACACGAATGCGAACCCGCCGGATCGACAGTCAGCGGCTGCGGAGCGCGGCGAGGTCGGTGTGGCAGCGGCGTTCGACCTCGGCCAGTTCGCGGAGGGTTTCGTCGATGTCGCGGCGGCGTTGTTCGAGGTCGGCGCGGCGGTGGGTGATCTGGTCGAGGAGGTAGACGAGCTGGCCTTCCTCGCCGGGTTCGGCGTCGTACATGTCGACGATCGTGGCGATGTCGTCGAGGGAGAAGCCGAGCCGCTTGCCGCGCAGGATCAGGCCGAGGCGGACCTTGTCGCGGGGGTGGTAGACGCGAACGGTGCCGCGGCGCTCGGGCGTGAGCAGGCCGCGGTCCTCGTAGAACCGGATCGTTCGCAGCGTGACGTCGTACTCGGCCGCCAGTTCGGCGATCGACCAGGTCTCAGGCACCCGAGTATTGTGCACACACCCCAGATTGCTTTACGTTTACGTAAGCGTCAAGCACAAGGAGCAGACCCTCATGTTCGAGTTGTCCGCGGAGCATCGCGAGTTCCGGCGTAGTGTTCGTGACTTTGCCGAGGCGGAGATCGCGCCGCATGCGGCCGAGTGGGACCGCAAGCACTACTTCCCGGTGGAGGTCGTGCAGAAGATGGGCAAGCTCGGCCTGTTCGGGCTGACCGCGCCGGAGGAGTACGGCGGTGCGGACGGGGACTTCACCAGCTTGTGTGTGGCGATCGAGGAGATCTCCCGGGTCGACCAGTCGATGGGCATCACGCTCGAGGCGGCGGTCGGGCTCGGGATCAACCCGATCCTCACCTACGGCACCGACGAGCAGAAGGCCACCTGGCTGCCCGACCTGGTCGCGGGCCAGAAGCTGGCCGGCTTCGGGCTGACCGAGCCGGAGTCCGGGTCGGACGCGGGCGCGACCAAGACCCGTGCGGTGCTCGACGGCGACGAGTGGGTGATCGACGGCTCGAAGCAGTTCATCACGAACTCGGGCTCGAGCATCACGAGCTGCGTGACCGTGACCGCGCGGACCGGTGAGCGGGCCGACGGCAAGCCGGAGATCTCCACGCTCATCGTCCCGAGTGGTACGCCGGGGTTCGTCGCGGAAGCGGCGTACGACAAGCTGGGCTGGCACGCGAGTGACACGCATCCGCTGTCGCTGAGCGGCGTACGCGTCCCGGCCGAGAACCTGCTCGGGACCCGTGGCAAGGGGTTCGGCCAGTTCCTCGCCACCCTGGACGACGGTCGGGTCGCGATCGCCGCGGTTGCGCTCGGGTGCATCAAGGCCTGCCTGGAGCTGTCGGTGCAGTACGCCGGTGAGCGGAAAACGTTCGGTGTTCCGATCGGCAAGAAGCAGGGCGTCGCGTTCCAGATCTCCGACCTGAAGGTGATGGCCGACGCGGCCGAGCTGCTCGTTTACCGGGCCGCGGCACTCAAGGATGCCGGTGCGTCGGTCGCCGACTTCAAGCAGGCCGCGTCGGTGGCGAAGCTGTACGCGACCGAGTCGGCGGTGACCGCGACGCGGATCGCCACGCAGGTCTTCGGCGGCTACGGCTTCATGGAGGAGTACCCGGTCACCCGCTTCTACCGCGACGCCAAGATCCTAGAGATCGGCGAAGGGACATCGGAAGTGCAGCGCATGCTGATCGCCCGTTCGCTCGGCCTCCCGGTGGAATGATGGCCGCATGACGCGGGATCACTGGACAGAGGTCAAGGTTGCTCGCGAGGCGACGCTCGGCCCGCCCGAGAAGGCTGCGGCCAAGCTGGCGTCGCAGAACAAACTCTACGTTCGCGATCGGATCGCGCTGCTCGTCGACGAGGGCAGTTTCGTCGAGGAGGCGCAGCTGGCGAACGCGCTCAACCCCGGCCTGCCTGCCGACGGCGTGGTCACCGGCCGTGCGCTCGTCGACGGTCGCCCGGCGCTGCTCGTCGCCAACGACCCGACCGTCAAGGCCGGCTCGTGGGGCGCGCGGACGGTGGAGAAGATCGTCCGGATCACCGAGGTCGCGCTCCGCGACGAGCTGCCGATCTTCTGGCTGATCGACTCGGCCGGCGCACGGATCACCGACCAGGTGGACCTGTTCCCCGGCCGTCGTGGCGCCGGGCGGATCTTCCACAACCAGGTCGCGCTGTCCGGCAAGGTCCCGCAGATCTGTTGCCTGTTCGGCCCGTCCGCCGCCGGCGGTGCGTACATCCCGGCGTTCTGCGACATCGTGATCATGGTCGACGGCAACGCCTCGATGTACCTGGGTTCGCCCCGGATGGCGGAGATGGTGGTCGGTGAGAAGGTGACGCTGGAGGAGATGGGCGGCGCCCGGATGCACACCAGCGTCTCGGGCTGCGGTGACCTGCTCGCCGCCGACGACACCGAGGCGATCGACCTCGCCAAGCAGTACTTCTCCTACCTCCCCGGTTCGTGGCAGGCGCGGCCCCCGTCGTACGACGCCTCCCTGCCGGCGCGCGATTTCACCCGCGATTTGGTGCCGGCCGAGGAGAGCGTCGGGTTCGACATCCATGACGTGATCGACGCACTGATCGACGCGGACACCTTCTTCGAGGTCAAGCCGTCGTACGCGCCGGAGCTTGTCACCGGGTTCGGGTTGCTGGCCGGTCAGGTGGTCGGGATCGTCGCGAACCAGCCGGCCGTGAAGGGCGGCGTGCTGTTCGTGGACTCGGCGGACAAGGCGGCGCGGTTCATCTGGCTGTGCGACGCGTTCAACGTGCCGCTGGTGTATCTGTGCGACGTACCGGGCTTCATGATCGGCAGCGAGGTCGAGCGGGCCGGCATCATCCGGCACGGCGCGAAGATGATCACCGCGGTCTCGGAGGCGACCGTCCCGACGGTGTCGGTGATCGTCCGCAAGGCGTACGGCGCCGGCCTCTACGCGATGTGTGGACCAGGCTTCTCGCCGGACGCGTGTATCGCGCTGCCGACCGCGAAGATCGCGGTGATGGGGCCGGAGGCGGCGATCAACGCGGTCTACTACAACAAGATCCAGGAGATCGCCGACGAGGGCGAACGGGTCGAGTACGTGTCGAAGCTCCGCGAGGAGTACGAGACCGATATCGATATCCTCCGCCTCGCCGCGGACCTCGTCATCGACGCCATCGTCGAGCCGGAGAACCTCCGCGACGACCTGATCGCCCGCCTCGCCGCAGCCCAGTCCAAGGACCGAACATTCTCCCACCGCCGCCACGGAGTCCCACCGGTGTAGCACTAGGCTCGGTCGGGTGACTGCTCGGGAGTTCGCCAACAGGGTTCGTTCGCGGGAGAAGCTGGTCGGTTACTGGGTGACGCTGGACGCGCCGCCGGCGACCGAGCGGATCGCGGCGCTGGGCTACGACTACGTCGTACTGGACGGGCAGCACGGTCTGATCAGTACGACGGGTCTGTTGCACGGACTGCTGGCCATCGACGCGGGTTCGGCGATCGGCTCCGGTGGGACGGTCGGGCTCGTCCGGGTCGAGGCCAACGACCCGACGCCGATCGGGCGCGCGCTGGACACGGGTGCGGCCGGGGTGATCGTGCCGTTGATCGACACGGCGGACGATGTGGCGCGGGCGGTGCGGGCGGCCAAGTATCCGCCCACCGGCGTACGGTCGTTCGGCCCGTTGCGTGCCTCGTTGCGGATCAATTCGGTGCCGGCGGAGGCGAACGCGGCGACCGTCGTCCTGGCGATGATCGAGACGCCGCTCGGACTCAAGAACGTGGCCGAGATCTGCGCTACGCCCGGCCTCGACGGCGTGTACGTCGGTCCGTCGGACCTCGGGTTGGCGCTGGGTGCTCGGTTCCCGGGCGACCCGGAGATCGCCGAGCCCTTCGAGGAGGCGCTCGAGCTGATCGCGCGGACGGCTCAGGAGGCGGGGATCGCGGCCGGCATCCACACCTTCGACGGCGAGAGCGCGCAGGCCCGGCTGGCCCAGGGCTACAGCTTCGCGACGGTGTCGTCCGACCTCAGTCACCTCGAGGCGATCGCGGCCGAGCACCTGCGGGTTGCCCGGGGCTAGGAACATCGCGGCAGTCTCCGGGGTTAGGTTCGGAAGGAGCACACCGAGGAGGCCGGGATGAAGGCACCCGAGCGAGGGGCCTTGCCGCACGCGCTGGCGGCGACGCTGGGGCGTTCGTACGGCCGGCTGACCGAGACCGTGCAGGGCTTGAGCGACGCGGACTTCGAACGCGAGACCAGATGCCCCGGCATGCCGGTCGGCCCACTGCTCGTGCATCTCCTGTACGACGCCCAGCGGGCACTGATCGCGTTCGCCAGCCCGGCGGTGGCTGAGCCGGATCGAGACTTCGTCAGCTACTGGCGGGACTTTCCGCCGCAGGACTCCGAGCCGGACACGAGCTTCGTGCGGGGTGTTGCGGCCGCCTACCGGAAGCCCGGCGTACTCGTGCAGTACTGGCGCGAGGTCTCCGAGGCGGCGGTGCGAGCGGCCGCGGCGGGCCTGGCTACGAAGGGGCACCGGATCGAGACGCAGGGCCACGTGCTGCCCGCGACCGACTTCGTCGCCACGTTGGTGCTAGAGGCAACCATCCATCACCTCGACCTGACGCTGAACTTTCCGGACGCTCCTGAGCCGGACCCCGAGGCGCTCCAGGTCACCGCTCGTACCCTGGACGGTCTCTTCGGGCCTGAAGCGTGGGACGTGATCGGGTGGGACACCACGACGTACATCCTGAAGGCCACCGGACGCCTCGGGTTGGATGACGACGACCTGGACATGCTCGGCGCGCACGCCGATCGGCTACCCCTGCTGGGCTGAGGCGAAGTACTCCTTCAGTTTCCGCGCATAGGGCTCGCGCTCGGCGTCGGTGGCGATCTCGGCGAGCGGAGCCCTCGCGTAGAGCTCGTCGCCGTCGTACCGCGGAAAGACGTGCACGTGGTAGTGCCACACGTCCTGATTACCCGCCGGCTCGTTGTGCTGTCTCGTGGAGACGCCGTCGCAGCCATAGGTGTGCCGCATCGCGATCGCGATCTCGCGGACGGCGTCGTGGACGGCATGACCGGCAGCAGCGGGTAGGTCGTAGAGGTTCTCGTGGTGCTCGGTGGGCACGACGAGAACGTTGCCGTGGTTGTTCGGCCACCACCGCGCGCTGGTGAAGGCCATCGCCAGGTCGGTGCGCAGCACGATGTCCTGCTGCTTCGACCAGCCGTCCTCGCCGCCGGCCGCAAGGTGACAGAACGGGCAGTCGTACCGCGGCGGCTCGTGGTTGAACATGCGGCTATAGGACACCGGCGAAGGGGTCTTCGAGGTCCTTCCAATCCAGGCTGGCCAGCTCGGACTCAGTCAGTAGGCAGGCGTCGAGGATGGACTGCAGGCGCGCTGGGTCCAGTCCCATGCCCGTCGCAACGACCGTGCACTCCGCGAGGTGCTCGGTCTCGGACCACTCGCCGAGCATGCCCAGGGAGGCGCTGTAGCCGGCGGACTCCCACCGGACCCGTTGGGTCGGGCGGTTGGCCAGCCAGACCACGCCGCGGCTGCGGACTACGCCGTTCACGATGTCCTCGAGTGCGTCGTTCAGCCGGGTCGGGTGCAGTGGTCGCGTCGATCGCCACAGCACGGTCGTCACACCATCCCCGCTGGGCTGTACGCGGTCGGACGACGCGAGCTCACCGGCCCACGCCTCTGCCGCGGTGAAGTCGAAGAGCTCGGTCCGCGCGACCGGTCCGGTCGGAACACCTGCCGGATCGGCGGCAACAACTGTGGTCCGCGGGTTCAGGTGCAGCAGCAGGTTGTGCAGCCGCTCTGGTGTCGGAGTGCGATGGCTGTTGGCGAGCACGCAGACATCGGCGTACTCGATCTGCCGCGCGGTCAGCTCTGCGACGTTGCGCCGGTCCGGCGGCCCGAGCGCGAGTCCACGCTCGGCCAGCAACTCATCACCGGACAACTGCTCAACCAGCAGTACAGCGTCAACCACACACGTGACCGTGTCGACCCGCAGCTCAGGCAGTGCCGCAAGCAGTGTGGTCACCAGCGGACGCGCCTCCATCGCCGGCGGCGCCGCGAGTACGACGTGATCCCACTGCGCGCGTGCGACCAGAGCCTCGAGCAGCGGGACCAGTGACTCGATCAGCTGGCACGCACCGCAGTCGTCCCCGACTGCGAACTCACCCGCGTCGATCGGACCGGAGGCGTCCTGCACTCGCCACGACAGCACGCCGCGCGCGAGCAGCTCGTCCTGGTCGACCACCACGGCGACCGTGGTGGCGTCCGTCATTGCCTCCAGCACCGGCTCGCGGAGCGTCCTGGAGAGACCGGTGAGCAGGGTCAACGGAGTCTTCATGTGGGCGGTCACAATCGACAGTATATGAAAACGGTTTTCATCAGTCCAGCGCCGGGAAAAGCCCGGTTTTCCTAGTATGGCGGCATTTTCCGCCCTTCGCGCTCCCTCAACGTGTCCCGTGTCTCATCGCCGGAGTTAACAGTTAAAGGGCCGAGGGCTGGCCGCGGCCGGAGTCGTTGCCTAGGGTCCGGAGCATGGGTGAGCCCGAGTTCGCGGACGTGCTGCGTGCGGCCATCCAGGCGCGCGGGCTGGGACTCGAGCGGATCCGGGAGCGCCTGCTGGCGAACGGGGTGTCGGTCAGTCTGGCGACCTTGAGCTATTGGCAGTCGGGGCGGTCACAACCCGAGCGACGTGACTCGCGGGCGGCGGTTGAGCTGCTGGAGGCAGTGCTGGAGTTGCCCGCCGGGACACTGTCCGCGTCGCTGGGGCCACCGCGCCGGCGCGGCCGTTGGCTGAGCACTGTGCCCAATCGGCCCGATGTAGCAGCGTTCTGGCCTCGCCCCGACGCGGTCGAGGCCGCGGTGAGCGAGGTGGATCTGCGGTGGGACGAGCGGCTGACCCGGATCAGTCAGCACGACCGGGTGTTCATCGGTCCCGATCGCGGCGAACGCTCGTACCACTCCCGTCAGGTGCTGCGGGCGGAGGCCGACGGTCCGGATCGATGGGTCGTGATCATGCACCTCGACGAGCACGACCGCGCGCTCCCGGTGATTCGTCCACTCCGGCATTGCCGCCTCGGTCGGACGGTACGGCGTCCCGCGGACGGGCTCCTGGTTGCCGAGTTGCTCTTCGACCGTCCGCTGCGCAAGGGCGAGACCGTGATCACGGAGCACGAGCTCGTCAACGTTGCGCCGTACCCGCCGGCGACGAACTACGAGCGGAAGTTCCGCCTGCCGGTGCGGGAGTTCGTGCTCGAGATCTGCTTCGATCCCGCGCGGTTGCCGGTGACGTGCACCGCGTTCTCCCAGCTGGACGACGCGGACGAGGTCGCCCGTACGGTCGACGTCGACGACGAGGTGCATGGCGTCGTACTCAACTTCGGGCCGGGCCGCTACGGCTTCCGGTGGAGCTGGGAGAAGTGAACCGTTAAGGCCCGGAAACTTAACTGTGAAAGGGCTTCTGCCGATTCCGTGCCGCTGAATCACCTCCTACGTTCGGGTCCACCGTCCCCGCCCGAACGCAAGGAGTACAACCATGAAACGGCAGTTGGCAGCAGTTCTTCTGAGCGGTGCACTGGTGGTGATACCAGGTCGCGCGGCCGCCTACTCCGATGCCGCCCCCTCCGCCGACCCACACCAGGTCTCCGCTCGCCTCGCCCCGTCACCTGGTCAGGCCGGGCGCTGGATCGACCACGGCCGCCTGACAGTGGCCGTGGTCAACGATGCGGCCGCTACGCAGGTACGAGCCGCCGGTGCGGTTCCGCAGTACGTCGGTCGGTCTCAAGCTCAGCTCGATCACCTTCTCGCGCAGGTGGACACGATTGCGCGCACGCAACCTGACCTGCAGAGCTGGGGGATCGACCCGATCAGCAACCAGGTTGTCGTCAAGTCTCGGCGTACGACCTCTGCCTTCGCCTCGCTTGGTGCCGGCGTCCGGGTCGAGCAGGTGCACACGACGTTCCGGCAGCAGTCCGGCGAGGTGAACCCGGGTGACCCGTGGTGGCCGGGCAGTGAGAGCAACTGTTCGGTCGGCTTCCCGGCGACCGACTCTGCGGGCAACAAGCACTTCCTGACCGCGGGCCACTGCACCAACGACGCCAGCCAGGCGGCGTACGGCGCGAGTGGGCAGTCCAACCGGATCGGTACGTCGAACGTCGGTGGTACCCGCAGTGTGAACGCCCGCGAGGGTGACATGGGTGTCGTCGCGGTCACCGAGCCAGGCTGGACCATCTCCCCGAACGTGAATACCTGGGGACAACCGGCCGTCACGGTCACCGGCTCGGCCGACGCGATCGTCGGCGACACCGTTTGCCACTCGGGCAACACCGCGCCGAACTGGGAGTGTGGCAAGGTCACCGCGGTCAACCAGTCCATTGACTACGGCAACGTGGTGATCGACGGCCTGACCACGACCGACGCCTGCTCCGAGGGCGGTGACTCCGGCGGTGCCTGGCTGCGTGGTGACAAGGCGGTCGGCCTGCACTCCGGCGGGAACTCGACCTGCACGCCGAACGAGGACAACTCGATCTTCCAGCCGGTCAACGAGGCCCTGGCCAAGTGGAACCTCACCCTGCTGACCGGTTCCAGCGACCCGGGCGATCCCGGCGACCCGGACCCGGGTGAGCGGACCTACGCCAACGGCACCGACTACCCGATCCGGGACTTCCAGGTGGCCGTGAGCCAGGTCCGGTCGACGGCGTCCGGACGTACGACGTCACCGGTCAAGGTGAAGGTCGAGGGCAACCACACCTGCTTGGAGGACCTCAACATCAGCGTCGTCTCCCCGAGCGGCAAGTGGTACTACCTGCAGCGGTACGGCGGGAACACCTGCCACCCGCTGCCTACGTCGAAGACGTACGACGTGCCTGCCGACGAGACTGCGGCTGGTACGTGGACGCTCCGGATCGGCGACAACGGTTATGGGGACACCGGAGCGCTGACGAACTGGTCCATCACGCTGTAGCCCGCTGGTCCGATCACGCGGGTAGCCCGCTGGTCGAGCACGCCGGTAGTCCGCGAGCGGGCGCCGGCCGGCCCCGGGGCAGGGCCGGCCGGCGCCCTCATCAGGAACTGGGTGCGCATTCTTCCGGCACTCCTGAGGAAATCCCGAGCGGTTGACGCGGATCGTCTGGTAGGTAAGGGGGTATGGCGATCGAGATCGGGCAGTACAAGGGTGGGTGGGAGGAGCTCCTGGGGCTCCTGGACATGGCGTTCTCGGCGCCGTGGACCGACGCGCAGTACGAGGCCGAGCGGAAGGTGTGGGAGCCGGAGCGGAGCTATGTCGCGCTCAACGACGGGCAGTTGGTCGGTCATACCGGCACGTTCTCGCTGCGGATGACTGTGCCTGGGGTGGCCGGGGTGCCGGTGGCCGGGGTGACGATGGTCGGCGTTGTGGCGACCCATCGGAGGCGGGGGATCCTGCGTGATCTGATGCGTACCCAACTGAACGCGGTCCACGAGGCCGGGGAGCCACTGGCCGCGCTGACCGCGAGCGAGCCGGTGATCTACGGCCGCTTCGGGTACGGACTTGCGAGCGACGCTCAAGAGATCGCCGTACCGAAGAAGTCGCGGGAGATGCGGGCGGTCGCGGGCATCGACGACGTACGGATCCGGTGGGTCGACGTGCAGGAGTCGCTCGCGACGTGTGCGGCGCTGCGCAACAAGCTCGCGGCCGAGCGGCCCGGGATGTTCCACCACGACGAGCGCTTCCAGGGGTATGCGATCAGCGACACCGTGACGGCCAATCCGGCCAACGGATCGAAGCGGCGGTGTGTGGTGGCCGAGCGCGACGGTGAGGTGACCGGGTTCGCGTACTACCGGACCAAACGGGCCGACAAGGGGTTTGTGGACGTCGACCGCGTGCATGCCGTCGACCTCGCGTCACATGCCGCGCTCTGGCGCTACCTGCTCGATCCTGACCTGCTGAGCGAGACGCACTGCGACACGCTCGCGTCGGACGACCCGCTGCTGGACCTGCTCGTCGATCCCCGTGCCCCGTCAGCGATCACCCGGGACGGCGTCTGGATCCGCCCGGTCGACGTCGCACGAGCACTCGCGGCCCGGACGTACGCGCGGGATCTCGATGTCGTACTCGCGGTCACCGACAACTTCCTCCCGTGGAACGCGGGCAGCTGGCACCTGACCGGTGGGCCGGACGGCGCCGAGTGCTCGACGACAACGCGGTCGCCTGACCTGACCATCGACGTCCGCGAGCTCGGCGCGATCTACCTCGGCAGGCCGTCCCTGGTTCGCCTCGGCCGTGCGGGACTCGTCGAGGAACACACGGCCGGCGCGCTGGCCACGACCTCGCAAGCGTTTTCCACCGACCGCCTCCCGTTCCTCGATACGGGTTTCTGATCGGCTAGCCTTCCCAGATGCAGACGCAGCGGCGGGGTGCACTGGCACTGGCCGCGATCCTGCTGGTCGGGGTCGCGGCGGGTGGGTTCGTGGTGCTCGCGTCGGCCGGTGGTTCGGTCCGGCCGGTCAGCGAGAGCACCCTGAAGTCCAGCCCGCGTGAGCTGCCCACCATCACCCCGAGCGAGTCCGTGCAAGCGCCGACACCGGTCGGACCGCCGCCCGAGCAACAGCGGAAGCCGCGGCCGGTCCCGGACTGGGTGAAGGCGCTCTGGCAGGCGTTGATCTGGATGGCGATCGCGGCCGTCGCGGTGCTCGTCGGCTGGCTGATCTACCGCGTCCTTCGCGCGGTCGAGCTCCCGCAGCCCGAGGACCAGGAGGCCGACTGGGAGCGGGTGAAGGCCGACCGGCTCGCGGAGGCCGTCGACACGGGCCTGGCCCGGATCGACTCCGGCACCGCGACCGATGCGGTGATCGCCTGCTGGGTCGCACTGGAGGACGCGTCTGCTTCGGCGGGGATCGCACGCGATCCGTCGGAGACGCCGGGCGAGTTCACCGTGCGCGTTCTTGGCGTCGGCGGCATCTCCGAGCCGCAGTTGGTGCGGCTCGGCGAGCTGTATCGCGAGGCCCGCTACTCCACCCACGGCTCGACCGAGCCGGCCCGGGCTGAGGCGCGCGCTGCTCTCCTTCGCCTGCGCGACGAGCTGGCCGTGGCCAGACGGGTGCGCGACGAAGCCTTGGCCCCCGTGACCGCGGATAGTGCGGGGGCGGAGCAATGACGTCGTACCGGTGGTCGCCGTTGGAGGAGAAGGGGCCGCCACCGGATCCGCAAGAGCGCCGGATCCGGTCGAGGCTGCGGAACAAGGTGCTGCTGCAGCATGTCGGGATCACCGTGCTCGCGAGTCTGCTGCTGGTCGGTGTGTTCGCGGCCGCGGGGATGGCGCCACGGCCGTTGTGGTTCGTCGCGGCGGCGCTGGCGATCGCCTTCGGTTCGCTGGCGATCCGGCTGATCTCGCCGCAGGTGCTGGAGACCAACTGGCCGACCCGGCACGACGAGCATCTGGCCGCGCTGCGGGCGCGGAGCGACGACAACCGGACCCAGTTCATCGCCACTTGGCTGCAGGAGTCCAGCCGCGAGCGCCGGGCCGGTGAGGGTTCGCAGACGTTCATCCGGCGGATCCGGCCGCTGCTGCTGGAGCTGTGCACCGATCGCCTCGTCCATCGCCACGGCATCGACCCGGCGCTCGAGCCGGACCGTGCGCGCGCGATGACCGGCGACCGGCTCTGGGACCTGATCACCGGCGACGACAAACGCACCGCGTCCCTCGACGAGATCGAGGCCGCCATCCACACCATCGAGAACCTGTGAGGAACTGTGACTGATCGCGAGCTGACGCTCGATGAGGTGTCCGACCTGAGCAAGCGGGTGCTGGAGCGGGTGAGCCAGGCAGTCGTCGGCAAGGCCGACGCTCTCGAGCTGGTGCTGGCCGGGATCCTCGCGGGCGGGCACGTGCTGCTGGAGGACTACCCGGGCCTGGCGAAGACGCTGGCGGCACGGTCGTTCGCGCAGGCGCTCGGGCTCGAGTTCCGGCGGGTGCAGTTCACCCCTGACCTGTTGCCGTCCGATGTCACCGGTGCGTTCGTCTACGACCAGAAGGACTCGGAGTTCGTCTTCCGGCCCGGCCCGATCTTCACCGGCCTGCTGCTCGCCGACGAGATCAACCGGACCCCACCGAAGACCCAGGCGGCGCTGCTCGAGTCGATGCAGGAACACCAGGTCACCGTCGAGGGCCAGACCTTCCCGCTGCCCGTTCCGTTCCACGTGCTCGCCACTGCGAACCCCGTCGAGTACGAAGGCACCTATCCCCTTCCTGAGGCGCAGCTCGACCGCTTCATGCTCCGCATCGGCTTCGGCTACCCGAGCGCCGAGGAAGAGTGGGAGGTGTTGCGTCGCCGGATGAGCCGCCGGACCGAAGACCAGACCGTAGAGGCCGTCACTGACGCAGCCGGTCTCCGCGCAGCCCAACGCACGGTCGAGACAGTCACCGTCGACGACACCGTCGGGCAGTACTGCGTTGAGCTCGCAGCAGCGACCCGTCGCGACTCGCAGGTCCTCGTCGGCGCATCCCCGCGTGGTTCACTCGCGCTCTTGCTGACAGCTCGTGCGTACGCCGTGATCCAGGGCCGGGACTACGTCGTACCAGAGGATGTGAAGGCTGTCGCCGTACCGGCTCTGGCGCACCGGATCACTGTGCGGCCGGAGCTTTGGCTGCATGAGGTCACTGGTGCGACCGTGGTCCGCACGGTCCTCGGTACGGTCGCGGCACCGCCGACCGTGGTCGGCGCATCCCGCTGATGAAGTGGCAACCGACCCATGCGCAGATCCGCGGGATCTGCGTGGCCGCGGTGCTGCTCGGCATTGCGGTGCTCTGGCGACGGCCGGATGCGGCGGTCTTTGGATTGCCGCTGGCGTTCGTTGCGGTCTGGGGGCGGTACTTCCGGCCACGGGAGCGGCCCGAGGTGCACACCGAGCTCGATGCGGACGTGCTGTTCGAGGGCCAGGCGACGACGTACCGGCTGCGGGTGTCCGGGTCGGTCGATCCCGATATCGACCTGATTGTGGCGGCGCTGCCCCGATCCCAATGGTTCCAGTACGACCCGCCGCAGGCTGCGATCGCGGAGCCGGTGACGGATGGTGCGGTCACGCTCGAGGTCGGTCTGCGTTCGAAGCGCTGGGGTCTGCGGGCGTTGGAGAAGCCTGCGGTTGCGGCGACTTCGGTGCTCGGCGCTTATCGGATTCAGGTGACGTCGGCTGAGCCGTTGGCCGTGACCACGTTGCCTTTGCGTGAAGGGTTCGAGGCGGTTGACGCCGTACCTCGTCCGGCTGGTCTGGTGGGACTGCATCGGTCACGGCGGCCGGGTGAGGGGACGGAGCTGGCCGGGGTTCGGCCGTTCCGTACTGGCGACCGGTTGCGGCGGATCAACTGGTCCGTGTCCGCGCGGACCCGCGAACTGCACGTCACGTCGACGTGGTCGGACCGCGACACCGAGGTGGTGATCCTGCTCGACACCGGCGGCGAGATCGGGATCAGCGAAGGAATCGACGGACGGTCGAGCAGCCTCGATACCGGCGTACGCGCGGCTGCCTCGATCGCCGAGCACTACCTGCGCCACGGCGACCGCGTTCGACTGATCGACACCGGCAACCTCGTCCGTGGCGTCCGCTCCGGCAGCGGCCGCGGCCACCTGCGCCGCATCCTCGACACCCTCGTCCACGCGGACCGCAAAGGTCGCCAGCAAGACGAAAACCAACTGGCCCGCCGCAACCGCATCAGGTCCGACAGCCTGGTCCTGGTCCTCAGCCCGCTCCTCCGCCAGGTGATGCTCGGGTACGTCGTCACCCTCGTCCACTCGGGTTGCACTGTGATCGCCGTCGACACGTTGCCACCCGACGTCGCGTCGGTGATCGACCTCGACGAACACGACGCCCGCACGTGGCCCCTCGCCTGGCGCCTCCGCCTCCTGGAACGCCGCCGAGACCTGGACCGCCTCAGCGACCTAGGCGTCCCCACCGTCCGCTGGCGCGGCGCCGGCACCCTGGACGAAGTCCTCCGAGACGCCTCCCGCCTGGCCTCAGCCCCCAGGATGCGCTCATGACCGCGAGACACGTGACAGCTGCGGACCGGGGAGTGGTGTCGTGACGGCGGCGGAGAAGATCAGTCAGTGGTTGGTGGAGGCGCGGTCCTCGGGGCGGGCCGCGCTGCTCGCCCGGTTCGTGATCGCCTTCGCGGGGACCGTGGCTCTGGTGGTGCCACCACTACAGTCGTGGGACCAAATGGATCTCATCCCGATCATCGGCGTACCAATGCTCGCCGCCACGGTGGTGTTGCCGGATTCCCTTGCAGGCTTGGTGTTCATGCTCATCGTCACCTTCGGCTGGTTCCTGCGAGCCCCCGCCGAGATCACCTGGAGCCTCGCCCTCACCGCGATCGCGTTGCTGGTGCTCCACCTGGCAACCTCATTCGCCGCCCAGGTCCCGTCGTACGCCCAGATCCACCGAGAAGCCCTCCGCCGCTGGCTGTTGCCCACAGCAATCGCCGTCCTGATCGTCCCGGTAGTAGCAGTAGCCGCCGCCCTGGTCCAAGGCGCAGCCATCAAGGGCTCCCTCCTGGTCACCGTAGGAGCCCTGGTCCTGACAACCCTCACCATCTGGTTCGCCGCTGGCCAGAAACTGACCCGCAACTAGTCAGGCGTGCAGGGTTGGGCGGTAGATGAGTTCTTGGGTGTTGCCGTCCAGGGTGCGGGTCTCGAGTAGTTCGAGGTCGAAGTCGGCTGCCCCACCGAAGATTGGGTCCACTCCGGTCTGGCCGGAGATCACCGGGAAGATCGTCACCTGGACTTGATCGACCAGGCCCGCGGCCATCAGGGAGCGGTTGAGGGACACGCTGCCGAGGGAGCGGAGGGGTACGTCGGACTCCTCCTTGAGGCGGGCGACTACCTCGACGGCGTCGCCTTTGGCGAGGGTCGCGTTCGGCCAGTCGAGGGGTCCGTCGAGTGTGGTCGACACGACCGTCGTCGGGACGCTCATCATCCGCAGATTCACCGGGTCGTCGACGTTGGCTTCCCCGGGGTTCGGGCCGAGGATCTCTAGGAACTGCCGGTACGTGTTGGCGCCGAGTACCACCCGCTGCTCCCCGGCGTACAGGGCGACGCGGCGATCGAGAAAGTCCTGGCCCGCCTTGCCCCAGTAGCCGCCCCAGTCGCCCTTCTCGTTGTACGAGCCGAAGCCGTCGAGCGTGCAGAAGATGTCGAACGTGTAGGTCGCGGTCATGATGCTCTCCTCGAGTAGGTTGCAGCGCTGTATTAGCAGCCGCACACTCTTGCTACGAACACCCCGGCCCCGATCCGACATCGCCCCAGGGCTTCCTTCGAGGAAATCCAGTACGCCGGTTGTAGCGACCATAGGGGCTTGTGGTTTCAACCCCCTTTCAACAGCTTCGGACAGTTGAGTCCGCCAGCCACGACAGCATCCGGCCCTGCGACCAGCTGCGCCCAACGCCCTCGACCCGCAGCGTCGAATGATCGAACACCGCCGTACCGATGATGCTGTGCCCAGAAGCACGCCGATCCCCAAACGTCGGCACCGCCGGCGCCACGCCAACCCCCTCCACGGAAACCCACGCCACCGCCCGATCAGTCGCCGCCTCATCGAGGCGCTGCAGAAATCGCAGACGATCCTCAAGCGAGTACGCCGACAACGCCCACGTAGTCGTGACAACCGGCAGGACGTCCGAAGGCACCCGAGCGAGCGCTTCAGGCAACACTTCGACGGCGTCACCCTGCAACAGAACCGGAGGATCCGCCGCCGCCAACGCCAACTCCGCGTCGAGCCGCGCAGCCTGCTCCACCCGATCCGGCGGCACACACGCCCGCAACCAACGCACCTCATCCGAGTCGGTCACATCAACCGGCCCACGATCGATGCCCACCCGCACGACGACCTCGGGCATCGCCCGCGTCGGAATGGCCCGATCACCCACAACCGAAGCCACCACCTGCACCGGCGACAACGGATCCCCCAACGACTGTCCGTTGCCATAGGCAACACCAACCCGATCCACGCAGAGATTCAGCCCAGCCGAACACCCCACATCAATCAACCCGACCGCCCCCGCCCCCGCCCGCCACGCAACCTCAGCAACAGCCGGATACAACACGGCCCCGTGACCAACCTCGTTACCCCGCAACGGCCGACGTACAGCGACCTCCGCAACAGCGTCAGTCATCCCCACCAACGCCTCAATCGCCGCCCCCACAGCAGCATCCCCATCCCCAGCGGCGTACGCCGCAGCCAACTCCGGCGCCCGCCCAGCAAGCGCCAGGTAATACAAAGCCGCAAACACCACCCCAGGCCGCCGCTTCCGCACCGGCACCTTCTCAATAGCTCGCAGCGCCACCTCAGACTCGCTCACCGCAACAGCAATCCGCCCATACAAAGGCGAACCCTTCGCAGCCTCACCTTCCCCAAACCCCCGGTAAACCTCGGCAACCGACCGACCTCCACCCACGAGCCCCGACCCTCCCCACAGTCGACCCCACCACCCCAACAACCCTAACGGCCACTGTCGTAGATCGCGCCGGATTCGACCCGGTGGAGTTGTTCCGGCCCGCCTTGGAACTCGCAGCCGAGTTGCTAGCCATAGTCATCTCCGCCCAGCTGGAGGGGCATGGGTGTCGAGCCCGCAGCCGGAATACCATCAAAGCGTGGTCGTGACGACAGAAGCGTTGGCTTCATTCCGGGGCGGGCAATGAGAACCGATCTCGCCGCGTTCCGTACCGAGGTGCTCTTGTCGTTCCAGAGGGCGCTCTGGGACTTGGTTACGCCAGGACTCCGGGCGGTCGCGGTGCGGCCGTCCTACCCACTGACCGAAGCTCGATTCATCTACGAGTCCGCAGGAGATGAGGAACTTCTCGTCCCAGCTGAAGCTGAAACGTACGTGCTCGCAGACTTCCGTCCACCGGTCGATGTCCGATTCACCGCAGTCTTGGTTCCACCAGACCGCGCGCGCGAACTTGGTCCTGGCGAAGAATGGGTTCATCGCCGACGAGAGCCCGAGCCACAGTAGGAGAACGGTTTGAAGCGGTGGCAGCGGCCGTGGCGTTGGCCGGCTGGCGCAGGTTGCGGCCGGCTGTCAGGTGTTCGGAGGAGGATGCGTTGACCGTCGCAGACTTGGTCATCGAGGGGGTGGATTGGCCGACGTATCAGCTGGCCGGTGGTCCTGCTTCGGACTTCGGTCGAGTCCTGGCCGAGTTCGTTGCCAGCTGGCCGCCGAGTGCGATGCAGAGTGTCTGGTCGAGCTTGGAGAATCAGGTCTTTGCACAGGACGACATCTTCACCGCCGCTGAGCCGAGCATCTCCGTGCTGTTGGCAGCGCTGATCGACGAACGCCCTCAACACGTACGCATCGCAGTACTGGACCTGCTCTTCCACCTCGTGCAGGGCGCCAGCTACCGAGCCGACGACCTAGGCAAGCGCTGCCTCCAGAACGCTGCCGCAGGAGCTTGGCTCCTTGTCGGAGAAGCCCTCACCGGCCCCCAACCAGTAACGGACGCCTGCAGAGAAATCCTCGCTATCGCCGCACCGAAATACGCCCAGTTCACCCAGCCAAATGGCTGACATCATGCCAGCCTTCCGGGCGCTCAATCTGGCCAGCCGTTGCTAGCGTGCGGTATCCGTTGGGCGGCTGTGTGAGGACCTGTGGCCACGGCTCATCTGGTGTGGCTCAACTGACCGCAGTTGCCGGGAGTGCGGTGCAGTCGACGAAGCGCGACAGCGCGTAAAGAAGCGCGGCAGCGCGCGCTCGAGGGTGGGTGGGAGCGTGCGGAGTAGGCGCGACGAAGGAGCGACTGCGGGAGCACGCGTGGGGTGGACCCGGTGCTACTCGTTGTCGTTGCCGAAGGTGGATTGGAGTTCTTGGGCCCAGGGGAGGGGGATGGCGTTGGGGCCCAGGACTTGCATGGCTGACATGACGGTTAGGAGCATGCCGGTGGCTAGGAACTCACGGGCTTCTTGTGGAGTTGCGCCGGTTAGTTCGCGGACCAGTGTGTAGATGGCGCCGAAGCGCTCTCGGACGCAGTCGCCGATGGTGCGGTCGCCGCTGGCGGAGAAGCCGTGGAGCAGGACCAGCAGGAGTTCTGGTTCGGAGAGAAGTCGCTCGTAGTTGTGGCCGAGGCTGCGGAGTTCGGGGGACTCGGCGGCGGCCTCGCGGAAGATTTGCTCGATTCGTTCGCAGACGGATTGGACCGCGGCAAGGAAGAGTTGCTGCTTGGTACCGAACAGGCGGATCACGTACGGCTGGGAGACGCCCGCCATCCGCGCGATCTCGTCGGTCTTCGTGCCCTCGTAGCCGGACGCACCGAAGGCCTGGACCGCCGCCCGCAGCACCTCCTCGCCGCGCTCAGCAGCCGTCAGCCGCACCCTGGTCGCCATGCTCACTCCTCGGTTCGTCCGACTGTTCACTTGACATGTTATCAGTGGATGCATACTTTGGTCTCACGAACTTGTTATCAGTGGATTACAACTAGGAGTAGAGATGACGTCGACCGCTCTTGATGAGCTGGAAACGCGGGCTGTGCGGACCCGGAAGTTTGGGCTCGGCGCCGTCCTGACCGCGGTGGGGATTCCCACCTTTATGGTCACTTTGGACAACCTGGTCGTGACGAACGCGCTGCCGGTGATCAAGACCGAGCTGGGTGCGTCGCTGTCCGACCTGCAGTGGTTCGTGAACGCATACACGCTGTCCTTCGCCGCCCTCCTGCTGACCGCAGCGGCGATCGGCGACAAGCTGGGCCGGCGGCGCATCTTCCTGGCCGGGATCGCGTTGTTCACGCTGGCCTCGGCGGCCTGTGCGCTGGCGACCGAGCCGTGGATGCTGATCGGCGCCCGCGCGATTCAGGGCGTAGGTGCGGCGGCCGTGATGCCGCTGTCGCTGACGTTGCTGGCCGGCGCCGTACCCGAGAAGATGCGCAGCGCCGCGATCGGAATCTGGGGTGGCATCTCCGGACTAGGCGTGGCAGTCGGTCCAGTGGTCGGTGGAGCCGTTGTCGACGGCCTCAACTGGCAATGGATCTTCTGGCTGAACGTGCCGGTCGGCGTGGTCGCCGTACTGTTCGCCGCGCGCGTCCTGACGGAGTCGAGGGGTACGGCGAAGCGCCTGGACCTGCTCGGATTGGTACTGGCGACTGCCGGCGTGCTGTCGATCGTCTGGGGCGTCGTGCACGGTGCTGACGACGGCTGGACCTCCGGTGGAGTGCTGGGCTCGCTGGTTGCCGGTGTGGCCCTGCTGGCCGCGTTCGTCGGTTGGGAGCGGCGGACCGCCGCTCCGATGCTGCCGCTGCGGTTGTTCTCCGTACGGGCGTTCAGCGTCGTGAACATCACCTCGTTCACGTTCTCGGTCGGCGTGTTCGGCTCGGTGTTCCTGCTGGCGCAGTTCTTCCAGGTCGTGCAGGGCTACAGCCCGCTGCAGTCGGGCATCCGGACGATGCCGTGGACGATGGCGCCGATGGTGGTCGCGCCGATCGCTGGTCTGATTGTTGACAAAGTCGGACCGCGCGCACTGATCGCCACCGGTCAGGTCCTCCTGGCAGTGGCGCTGGGCTGGCTCGCGCTGATCACGACCGCGACAACGCAGTACGGCGAAATGGTCCTGCCGTTCGTACTCGCGGGAGTCGGCATGGGACTGACCTTCGCGCCGGCGGCCAGCGTGGTGATGGCGAGTGCGAGCGACGCGGACCGTGGGGTGGCGTCGGGTACGAACAACACCATCCGCGAGGTGGGAGTCGCGATGGGCGTCGCCGTACTGGCGTCGGTCTTCGCGTCGGCCGGGTCCTACGAGTCGCCGACGGAGTACGCCGCCGGTCTGGTCCCCGCGGTCTGGACGGGTGCGGCGATTGTCGCCGTCGGCGCGATCGTCGCGCTCCTGCTACCGGGCCGGAAGCGCGCCGCTTAAGGTATCGGGGTGCTGGACGCTGACGACGTACGACGGATTGCGCTGTCTCTTCCGGAGACGGTGGAGAAGAAGCGGTGGGGACACCCGACGTTCGATGTGGCCGGACGGATGTTCGTCACTGTGCCGGACGACCAGACCTCGTTCGCGGTGCGGTGTCCGCGGCTGGAGCGCGAAGAGCTGATCGCGGCGGAACCCGGGAAGTTCTGGGTTCCGCCGCACGAGGCGGGTTCGAACTGGGTTCGGGCCCGCCTCGACGCGCTCGAGGACGCCGACGAACTGCACGACATCCTCGTCGACTCCTGGCGGCAGGTCGCCCCACCCGAGCTGACCTAGACCGCCCGAGCTGACCTGGACCGCCTGCGCTGCCCAGACCGCCCGAGCTGACCTAGCTGACGTTGGCCGGTGAGGCCGAGTACGTGTTGCAGGACGCCGGATTCGCATTGGTGAAGGACTTGCCCATGAAGCGCGCCTGGCTGGCCACGCTGCCGTGGTCACCCTGCTCGGGCTTGTCGCCGGCCGTGACGACCCACTTCTTCCAGACGGCGAGCATCAGGCCGTTGATCGGGTAGCTGCGCTTGTTCGCGGCCAGGAACACACCGGCGAAGCAGTTCGCCTGCAGCTCCGAGCGACGCGTCATCCGCATCTGACCCGCGTAGTCGGTCTGCTCGTACCGGAGCCGGCTGGACGCGGCCAGGATCCCGGTCATGTTCTGCACGCTGTGCCCGTACTCGTGAGCGATCGACCGCGAGTACCACATCCGTGCGTACGCCTTCGACTCCGCGTCCGGGTACTCGTTGTAGGTCTTCGCGAACACGTCGACCTTCATGTACATCATGTGGTTGCTCGGGCAGTAGAACGGCACGCTGACCGGGCCGTCGCCGCACGGTGTGGTGGTGCTCGTGCCGGACCAGTACGTCATCGCCGGCGCCTTGAACGTGTAGCCGGCCTTCGCCACCAGCGGTGCCCACGACTTGTCCAGGCAGGGCTTGATCCTGGCCCAGTACTCGGCCGCGAGGCGGGTCGTGGTCGGCCGGACGTTCGGCTCCTTGCAGTTCACCGTCCGCATCTGGCCGACCTTGTACAGCGCGTTCTTGCCCACGATCGTCGCGTCCGACGGACCTTCGGAAGGCGACTCGGTCGAGGTAGACGTCGAGGTCGGCTGCTCCGTGGGCTCCTCGGTCGGCTCCGAAGTCGGCCCCGAGGTCGGCTCCGACGTGGTGGTCGGCTCCGGCGTGTAGCGGCGGGAGCTGACCGGCGGCGTGTAGTCGTTGTCGGCGTTCTTCTTGATCACGCCGAAGATCCACGCGCCGACGATGGCCACACCGACGACGCTGAGGATCGCGATCAGCGGTCCCTTCGACTTCTTCCGCGGCCGCTGCGGCTGCCAGCCCGGCTGGAACCCGGGCCCACCCGGACCCGGCGGCCCGAAGTTGGGTCCCCAGCCGAACCCCTGCCCCTGCTGCGGCGCCATCGAGGACGGTCCGTACTGCGGAGGTACGGCGTACTGCCCCTGCGGCGGCCCGTAAGGCCCAGGCCCAGGACGCCCCTGCGGAGGACCATAAGGACCAGACGGACCGGACGGACCCGGCTGCCCCTGCGGAGGACCGTAAGGACCGGGTTGGCCCTGCGGCGGACCATAGGGCCCCGGCTGCTGCTGGTACGGCGGGTTCTGGCCGGGGGGACCGCCGAACGGTGGCTGGGACAACGCCGTGCCCTTCCTCCAGGAAATGGGCTGCCTCACGACTGGACAGCGACCTGCACAGTATCGGCAACAAATCGGGTCAGTCGCGCGGACCCCGCGCGATAGGGTCGGTCACGTGACCGAAGCGACCACCGCGGCCAGTACGCCGAACAGCCCGATCGACCAGCTCGCCGAGCGTTATCTCGAGGAGTACGTCGCCCTCCAGCCGGCCTCCGCGACCTTCATGGGGATCGCCGGCCACGATCACGAGCTACCTGACTACTCCCCGTCCGGGTTCGACGGCCTGATCGAGCTGACCCAGCGCGCGGTGACTGAGGCCCGCGCGACCGAGACCGGCAGCCCGCGCGAGGAGGTCGCCAAGGACGCGTTCCTGGAGCGCCTCGGGCTGGAGCTCGAGCGCTACGAGGCCGGTGTCCCACAGCACCAACTGAACGCGATCGCCTCGGTCCCGGCCGAGATCCGGCAGGTGTTCGACCTGATGCCGACGGCAACGGAGAGCGACTGGGAGACGGTCGCCATCCGGCTCAACCAGGTCGGCACGGCGCTGGACGGGTACCGCGACACCGTCCTCGAGCAGGCCGGTCAGGGCCGCGTCTCGGCGCTGCGCCAGGTGAATGACCTGGCCGCGCGGATCGCCAGCTGGACCGGCGCCGACGGTGACGACTTCTTCGCCGGCCTCGCCGCGCAGGCGTCGGACAGCCCGGTCAAGGCGACCGTCGAGGCTGCGGCTGCCTCAGCGCGGAAGGCGTACGAGCAGTTCGGTGCGTGGCTGACCGCCGAGCTCGCCCCGCGGGCGCCGGAGCGGGACGCGTGCGGTCGCGAGGTGTACGAGCTGGCGTCGCGCGATTTCCTCGGTGCGAAGGTCGACCTCGAGGAGACGTACGCCTGGGGCTGGGCGGAACTGGCCCGGATCGAGACCGACATGCAGACGATCGCGGCCGGTCTGAACGGCGGCGACCGCAGCATCGAGGCGACCGCCGCGCTGCTCGACAACGACCCGGCCCGCAAGATCCACGGCAAGGAGGCGTTCCGGGACTGGATGCAGCAGATGTCCGACGCGGCCGTGGTCGAGCTGGGCGGCAAGCACTTCGACATCCCGGCCGAGATCCAGACCCTCGAGTGCATGATCGCGCCGACCTCGGACGGCTCGATCTACTACACCCCGCCGAGCGAGGACCTGACCACGCGGCCCGGCCGGATGTGGTGGGCCGTGCCGAACGGCGTACAGGACTTCGCCACCTGGCGTGAGGTCACCACGGTCTACCACGAGGGTGTGCCTGGGCATCACCTCCAGTGCGCGCAGACGATGCTGCGCACGGACCTGCTCAACCGCTGGCAGCGGATCGCCTGCTGGGTCTCCGGCCACGGCGAGGGCTGGGCCCTGTACGCCGAACGCCTGATGGAGGAACTGGGGTATCTCGAGGACCCGGGCGCGCGGTTCGGCATGCTGGACGCGCAGGGATTCCGGGCGGCGCGGGTGATCGTTGACATCGGCATGCACCTGGAGCTGGAGGTCCCGCGGGACAACCCGTTCGGCTGGCGCCCGGGTGAGCGGTGGAACGCCGAGCTCGGGTTCGAGTTCCTCCGCGCCCACTGCCGGATGGAGGTCGAGTTCCTGCGGGCCGAGCTGAACCGCTATCTCGGCTGGCCCGGACAGGCACCGTCGTACAAGGTCGGTGAGCGGATCTGGCTGCAGGCGCGCGAGGAGGCCAAGCAGCGCAAGGGATCCGCGTTCGACCTGCGCACGTTCCACTCCGACGCGCTGAACCTCGGGTCGATCGGTCTCGACCCGTTGCGCCGAGCCCTCGCGAAGCTGTGAAGCCCGATCCCGTGAGGTTCGTCCTTGCCTCGTCGTCGCCGGCCCGGTTGCAGACGTTGCGCTCGGCCGGCGTCGAGCCGGAGGTGATCGTCTCCGGTGTCGACGAGGACAACATCACCGCGGAGAGCCCGGGCGAGCTCGCCCGGTTGCTGGCCACGCTGAAGGCGCGGGCGGTGATGGCGAACCTGACCGAGCACGCGACCATCCTCGGCTGCGACTCGGTGCTCGAGTTCGACGGCGTCGCGTACGGCAAACCCGGTACGCCGGACGCGGCGCGGGAGCGACTGCGGTCGATGCGCGGGCGGAGCGGCGTGCTGCACACCGGCCACTGCCTGATCGACACCAACGCGAAGGTCGAGCAGCGCGAGCTCGCGTCGACGACGGTCCACTTCGCCGACCTGACCGACGATGAGATCGACGCGTACGTCGCCACCGGAGAACCGCTCGTCGTCGCCGGATCGTTCACCGTCGACGGCCTGGGCGGCCCGTTCGTCACGGGCGTCGAAGGCGACTATCACAACGTGGTCGGCCTCTCCCTACCGTTGCTGCGCCGCATGCTCGCCCAGGTGGACATTCCGTGGCCGGCCCTCTGGCAGCTGTCGAACACCTACGAGTACGACGAAACCGTCGCCTCCACGTACGACGAGACCCGCGGCGGAGAAGCCCGCGCCGAGGCCGCGGCCCATGCCGTCCAGTCCCTCCTCCCGTCCGCCGGACGGCTGCTGGAGTTGGCCGTCGGGACGGGAAGTGTCGGCGCGGAGCTTGTTGCTCTGGGCAACCTAGTGCACGGGGTCGACCTGTCGGCGGCGATGTTGCAGCGGGCGCGGGTCCGGCTGCCCGGGCACGTTGCGGCAGCGGACGCGAAGACGCTCCCGATCGCTGACCGGCGGTGCGATGCCGTCGTGGCGATCTGGTTGCTGCACCTGCTGGAGGACAGCGAGCCGATCGTCGCCGAGGTCGCGCGCGTCCTCCGGCCGGGCGGTGTCTTCATCACCACCACCGAGAAGAGCGACGCCGGTCGGTACGCCGACGGCCGCGGCCCGAACGAGCTCCGGTCCCAGGACGCTCTGACCCACCTGGTCGCCGCGGCAGCCCGTCACGGGCTGGTCCTCGACGGCGCGACAACCTTCCCGGGCCCACGCCGTACGAACGACGAGACCCCGGTCTACCCGCTCGTCCGGTTCCGGCGGAGCTAGTGCCCTGCGTCGGAGGGCACTAGGCCTTCAGGCCGGTCTTGGCGTCGAGTTGCTGGAGTAGGTCGTGGGCGGCGAGCTCGACCGCCTTGTGGCGCCACTCCGCGGCGCGGTAGACGCAGGCGATCAGCCCGACGCGGTGGATCCGCCGGAAGTCGCCGAAGACGAAGGCGTAGCGGGCCTTGGTCTCGTCGCCCGGACCGTCGGTGAGGCCGAGGTGCCAGGCGCCGTACTCCTCCCAGCTGTGCTTCTCCAGGAAGGCGTTCTGGTCGTCCGCCCGCGGCTGCACCTCACCCCAGTCGCTGTCCAGGACGTACTGCCGCCCGTCGATCAGCTTTCGTGCGTACTCGACCGCTGCTTTGTTGACCGCGTAGTCAGCCATGGGGCCAGTGTTTACGGATGAGCGCTTGCGCGCCACTGTCCCGGGCCGGGGCGGAACGGGGTTCGCGCGTTTCGCCAGTACGTCGCCCAGTTGCTGGCCCGGTCTGGCGCAGCGGCAGGAGCGGGCGCGGCGGCCCGGGCCGCGATGACCGTGATCAGCGCGGCGAGCTCCTCAGGCGTCGGATCGCCCTTGACGACGCGAATGGTGGTCACAGGGGAATGTTCCCATGTTTCTTCGGGGGCAGGGTGTCGCGTTTGGTGCGGAGCAGGCGCAGGCCGCGGACGATTTCGGCGCGGGTCTCGCTCGGCTTGACGACGGCGTCGATGTAGCCGCGTTCGGCCGCGATGTACGGGTTCGCCAGCTGGTCCTCGTACTCGGTGATCAGCTCCTGCCGGCGGGATTCGGGGTCTTCGGCACCGGCCAGCTCACGCCGGTACAGGATGTTCACCGCACCTTGGGCGCCCATCACCGCGATCTGGGCGGTCGGCCAGGCGAGGTTCATGTCCGCGCCCAGGTGCTTCGAACCCATCAAACCGAGCCCTGCCCAACTGAGCCCGGCCCAACCGGGATCACCTCATCCGAGCCCGCTCCAACCGCGCCCGGTGACGTGCTCGGGTGGCGTGCTC
>NZ_JBFAXQ010000042.1:0-48745 GCF_040680855.1 Kribbella sp. NPDC051952 | reverse complement strand
TCTGCCAGAGCTCGTCGATGTCGGTGCGGTCCTCGGGTTCTGGGGTGTCGACCCAGCCGCTGGCCCAGACGTCCTCGTCCCGGTCCAGGTCGAAGCTGGTGATCGTGGTCGGGTCGGCCAACTCGTCGAACTCGCGGCGGCTGGTGGAACTTGCCGAGCGCAACGGTACGACGGCGTACCTGGTCGACCGGGCCTCCGACGTCCTGGTGGAGTGGCTCGACGGGGTGGAGGTGGTCGGACTGACCGCGGGTGCGTCGGCACCACCGGTGCTGGTCGACGAGGTGATCTCGCGGATCGCAGCCCTTGGGCCGGTCGAGGTGGTCGAGCATGAAGTGACCCGGGAGAACGTGCGGTTCACGTTGCCGGCGGCGGTGAGGCAGCTATGAGCCTCTTCCTGAGCGGGCTGCTGTGGGTCGGTAGCGTGATGATCGTGACCGCGATCCTCGCGGTCGTGCTGCGCAGGTGGCGGCAACGGGAGGGACTTGCCTCCAACAACGAGGTCGCCGGGCAGGTCTTCACGGTCGTCGGCGGCGTCAACGTGGTGATCGCGGCGTTCGTGCTGATCTCGTTGTTCGACGGCATGGACACGGCGGACAAGACGACGTACGACGAAGCCAACGCGCTGGTCGCGGTGCAGTGGGCGGGGAACTCGTTGGCCGCGGCGGATCGGGGCAAGATCCAGACGCTGACGCGTTCGTACGCGACCGAGGTGTCGGAGCGCGAGTGGCCGGCGATGCGGTCGGGACGGGAGGTCGGCAGCGAGGGCTGGACGGTGCTGGCCGAGCTGCAGCGGACGGTCGAGCAGGCGAAGACTACGAGCGAACGGCAGGAGGATCGCCGGGTCGAAGCGGCCAACCAGGTCTGGAACGTGTACCAGGCGCGGCAGGTCCGGCTGACGTCGAGCGGTAGCGGGGTCAGCGCGGTGGTGTGGTTCGCGATCCTGATCGGCAGTGTCATGTCGGTGGCGCTGATGTTCATGTTCGGCGGGCCGGGGTTGTACTCGTACGCCTTCATCGTGTCGATGCTGTCCGGAGCGATCGGCCTGCTCCTGTTCGCGATCTACCAGTTGCAGAACCCGTTCAGCGGTGGCGCCGATGTGGGTCCGGACGCGTTCCTGTCGGCGCTGGCCCGATTGAGCGACAGTGGCTGACGTCCGACGGGCCTTTGTTAGCACCGCGGTGGTTGCCGCGCTTGCGTCCGCCTCCGCCTTGGTCGGTGTGGTTCTGGCCGAGCCGTCGACCGCCGCCGCGGAGTGCTCGTACCTGGACTTCCAATCGACGAGCTACCACTCGTTGTCGCGGTTGGTACGGGTCGACCTGCCATCCGGTACGACGACCGAGGTCGGGCGGCTCGACTACCAGATCCAGGCGGCCGGGTATGCACGGGATCAGGACCTCGTCTACGGGATCGCGACCCGGGACAAGCACGGCTGGCTGCTCCGGCATCCGTTGCTCGTCACGGTCACCCGGGCCGGTCGGGTCACGTCGTTGGGCGAGATACGGCGCGGGGTCGGGGGCATCGCGGATCCGACGGCTGGCGCGGTGGTGGGGTCGCGGCTGTATGTGCGGGATCTGCATCGGCTCTACACAGTGGACATCGACCCGCGGAGTTCGACGTACCGGCAAGTCGTGCAGGTCGTGCACCTGCCGGTGCTCGGGTTGTCGGTCGAGGACTTCGGGGCGGATCCGGTGTCCGGGGTGCTGTACGGGGTGGCAACGTACGGGCATGTGGCGAAGGTTGTGAGCCTGTCGCCGCGGACCGGCGCGGTACGGGTGATCGCCAGCGTGCCCGGGATCCCTTGGCAGGACTCGTACAGCTCGGTCGTGGTGGGATCGTCGGGGCTGTACGCCGTCCACACGGGACATGGACGGGCGAGTCAGCTATACCGGATCGGCTTCGACGGCTCGTCTCGCGAGGTGACGTCGGGGCGGGCTCTGGCCGACAGCGACGCGGCCGGCTGCCTCCGTCAGGCTGCCCCGCCACCGCCACCGCCCACACCCTCTCCGACGCCCACTCGTAAGCCGACACCAAGCCCATCGCCTACTCCGTCGCCGTCCTCCAGGCCCAGCTCGCGGCCGACTCCGACTCCGACTCCGACCCTGAGGCCAAGACCTACTCCAACTCCCACGCCCACTCCGTCGCCGAGCCGGCGGTCTTCACCCACCCCCACGCCGACTCCTTCGCTCGTGGTTCCTCCGCCTCCCGATGTCCAGCCGACCCCGACCCCAACTCCGACGCCGGTCCCATCGCGCCCACCTAGCGCTCCCGTCGACTTCACCCTCGCTCCCCGGGCAGCCGCCGTACCCAAGCCCGAGGACCACACCGTCCAGGTTCTCCGCCGCTGGTCCTTGGCCACGCTCCTCCTCATCCTCACCAGCGGCGCCGCCGCAGCCGCCCAACGCCGCATGCGTCGTCGGTAACCCACCGGAAATCAGGTGTCATCGGACCGATGAGTTTGCCGGTCGGCCGCTGTCTGTACGGGTGACAGCGAATTTCTGGAGGACCTGTGCGGACGACAAGTGAACAACGATGGGTTTTGGGCCTGGCCTCGATCGGCTCGGTCATGGTGGCACTGGATGTACTGGTAGTCGCGGCGGCGCTGACGACCATCCGGGCGGATCTCGGCGCCTCGGCCGAGCAACTCGAGTGGACGGTGAACGCCTATGCACTCAGTTTCGCGATGCTCCTGATGACGGCCGCCGCAATCGGCGACCGGTGGGGTCGACGGCGTACGTTCGCCGCCGGCCTCGGCCTCTTCACCGCAGCCTCGGTGGCTTGCGCGATGGCCAACACGCTCCCGCTCCTGATCGCGGCCCGGGCCGTCCAAGGCGTCGGCGCGGCGGTCGTGATGCCACTTGCAATGGGCCTGCTCGGAGCAGCTTTCCCACCCGAACGCCGGGGCTGGGCGACCGGCGTGTTCAGCGGCCTCACCGGCCTGGCGGTCCTGGCCGGCCCGATGATCGGCGGTGCCGTCACCGAAGGCCTCGCCTGGCAATGGATTTTCTGGATCAACGTCCCGGTCGGCCTGGTCGCGATCCCCTTCGTACTGCGGAAGATCCCCGAGAGCACCGGCCCGGTCCGCCGACTCGACCTGACCGGCGCGATCCTGATCAGCCTCGCCGTACTCGGACTCGTCTGGGGCGTGGTGAACGGCCAGAGCAAGGGCTGGTCGAGCGCCGAGGTCCTCGGATCCCTGATTGCCGGCGTCGTACTGCTCGGTGCCTTCGCCGCCTGGGAACAGCGGACCGAGCACCCGATGATCCCGCTGCCGTTCTTCCGGATCCCGACCTTCAGCGCGGCGAACTCGGCCGGCTTCTTCCTCAGCGCCGCGTTGTTCAGCGCGGTGTTCTTCCTCTCGCAGTACATGCAGGTGGTGCTCGGTTCCGGCCCGTTCATGGCCGGTCTGAAGCTGCTGCCGTGGACCGCGACCCTCTTCATCGTCGGTCCGCTCGCGGGTCGGCTGGTCGACCGCGTCGGTGAACGCCCGCTGGTCGTGGTCGGTCTGACATTGCAGACAATCGGCATGCTCTGGCTCAGCCTGATCAGCCACGGCACCCACGAGTACTACGAGTTCGTCCTGCCGCTCGTGATCAGCGGCTGCGGGATCTCGCTGGCGATGCCGGCCGCGCAGAGTGCGGGCGTCGGTGCACTCCCCCGGGAGTCCGTCGGAATCGCCTCCGGCGTCTACAGCATGACCCGCCAACTCGGTGGCGTCGCCGGCGTCGCCGTACTCGGATCCGTCTTCGTCTCCGCCGGCGGGTACGCCGGTCATGGTTTCACCCGGGCGCTGGCGGGTTGCGGCGTACTGTCGTTGCTCGGGGCGCTGTCCGGGCTCGGCATCACCGCGCGACGCCGTACCCAGGGACCGGTAGTGACCAAGGTGGCGGAGGGAGTTGGATGAACCTCGAGGACGAGTTCGCGTTGCATCGAGGTGGGTTGGTGGCGCACTGCTACCGGATGCTCGGCTCGCTGCATGACGCGGAGGACGCCGTCCAGGAGACGTACCTGCGTGCCTGGCGTGGGCACGCGGACTTCGAACAGCGCTCGACCGTTCGGACCTGGCTCTACCGGATCGCGACCAACGTGTGCCTCAACCTCCTGCAGCACAGCAGCCGTCGGGTGATTCCGTCCGCGCTCGGTGCTCCGGGCAACGATCCGGACGAAATCCATCCGCGAGCGCTCGAAGTCCCTTGGCTGGAACCGTTTCCCGATCAGATGCTCGGCGCTGACCCAGCGACAGTTGTCGGCGATCGACAGAGTCTGCGGCTCGCGATGGTTGCCGCGATGCAACATCTTCCCCCGCGGCAACGCGCCGTCCTGATCCTTCGCGAGGTGTTGACCTGGCCGGCCGCCGAGGTCGCGACGTTGCTCGACACAACGACCGCCGCGGTCAACAGTTCGTTGCAGCGAGCCCGCGCCGAGCTGGCCAGGCTCCGACCGAGCGAAGAGGACGTCAGCGAACCGGACGAACCGCTCCGGCGGGCCGTACTCGATCAGTTCTCGGCGGCCATGGAGAGCAAGGATCTCGTCGCGCTGGAAGGGCTGTTCACCGCGGACGCCCGGTGGGAGATGCCGCCGATTCCCACCTGGTTCAGCGGGCGTGGCGACGTACTGCGGCTTCTGGACTCCAAGCTCCTGGACGGGCCGGACCGGCGGATCCTGGTCGAGACATCGGCGAACGGGCAGCCCGCGTTCGCGCTGTACATCCGCGGCGACGACAAGCTCTACCACGCCCATTCGATCAAGGTCCTGACCCTGGCCAAGGGTGGCATCGCCTCCGTCATGGGCTTCCACCAGCCTGCCTTGTTCCCGGCGTTCGGCCTTCCCATCATTCAATCTCGCTAAGACGGAGAAACCCATGTCAGCAAGCACACTCCGGGCGTTGCACGTGCCCGGCACACCGCTCGTCCTACCCAACGCCTGGGACGCGGCCTCGGCCCGGATGGTCGAGCAGGCGGGCTTCCCCGCGGTCGCGACCAGCAGCTTCGCAACGTCGACAATCCTCGGGTACGGCGACGGCGAAGAGGCCCCGGTCGACGACGTCCTGGCGGCGACCGCCCAGATCGTCCGTGCTGTGTCGGTTCCTGTCACGATCGACTTCGAACGTGGCTACCGACTCGCACCGGCCGAACTCGTCGAGCGCTTCCTCGCGACCGGCGCCGTTGGCCTGAACCTCGAGGACTCAGACCCGGCCACCGCCACGATGATCGATCCGGCCGAACAAGCCGACTTCCTCGCCGCGATCCGTGCCGCGGCCGGCACCGAACTGGTCATCAATGCCCGCATCGACGCCTTCGTGCGCAAGGCCGGCACGCCGGAGGAGCAGCTCCAGACGGCGCTCGACCGCGCCGCCCGCTATCTGGCCGCGGGCGCCGATTGTGTGTACCCGATCGGCGTCGGCGATCTCGACCTGATCGGCACGCTGGTGAAGGAGATCTCCGGCCCGGTGAACGTCGGCTACGGGCAGGGGGCCAACTCCCTCGCCGATTACACCGCGCAAGGGGTGGCCCGGATCAGCTTCGGTCCGATGATCCAGCGTCACCTTTACAGCAAGCTTGCGGAATCGTTGCTTCCGGCCATCAGCGCGGATCGGAATCCGTTTGCCGAGTGATTCCTCGAGAACAAGGGTCCTCAGTCCTTGTGTGGGATCGCCGTGATCGGGTACGACAGAAGCGATAGGTAGTTCAGGCAACCATCGAACGAACGGGGAAACACGATGGGTATGTTCGACAACCTGAAGGACAAGGCGACCGAAGCTGTCGACGAGCACGGCGACAAGGTCAGCGAGGGCGTCGACAAGGCCGGTGAGTTCGCCAACGAGAAGACCGGCGGCGAGCACGGCGACAAGATCGAGCAGGGTACGGACTTCGCGAAGGACCGGCTCGACGGCCTGGACGGTCAGGACGACGACATCCAGTAATCACGACTGGACGTCACCCCTCGAAAGAACCGCTGAGCGGCCGCAGGCTCCCATGCCCGCGGCCGCTCGGCGACGTCACCGGACGTCGCGCCAGATGACGGCTTCTATTTCCCGGCGTTGTTCGGAGAAGCGGTTGTCGTCGGCGGCTTCGGTGAGGAGAGCGCGGAGATCCGTCTCGAACGCGGACAGTTCCGCGCCGAACAGGTGCGGGGTCGAGCTGGAGAGCGAGAAGACCGAGGCAACGATGTCGTCGACGGTGCGTTCCTCGATCTCGTTGCCACCGACAACGATTCGGGTCGGACCGGAGTAGCCGGCGGCACGCATGACGTCCTCTTCGCCTGGACGGGTGCCGCTCGGGGCCACTCCCTGGCCGGCCCGCCGGACCGGGCCGAGGTAGCGGGCCACGAGTTCGTCGATGGCGTTCCAGGGCGGGCGTGGATGCGGAAGATCGTTCGTACCGTCCAGTCCTCGGTGCGTCGTGGCGCCGATATGTACCCACGCGCCATCCGGCGTCAGCATGCCACGAACCCGATCGGCGACGAGCGACCGATCCATCCAATGGAATGACTGCGCGAACATGACCACCCGGAAGGTCCCGAGGTCAGCCGGCAACTCCTCCGCCCGTAGCTGCCGCCAGCTCGTGTTGTCGATTCCGGCTTGTTCTGCCCGGCGAGCAGCGGTCTTGAGCATGTCGCCGTCCGCGTCGACGCCGACCACTTCCTCGACGTACGGCGCGAACAGCAGCGTCAGCGCCCCGGGACCACAGCCCACGTCGAGCAACCGCCCGGTCCCGTCCAACCCGAGCTCATCTCGCACCGCCTCCGCCAACGCAACCGGGTAGGCCATCCGGCCCACCGCATAATGCTCCGCGCTTCCGGCGTACAGGGTCGGGTCCCACTCGAAGTTCCATTCCGTGGCATTCACCCACCGATGCTATCGACAGCTGCTGACTCGGAGCGACGCTCCGAACGTGAGCAGTTGCCGACGGCACCGGTGGGGGCCTACTCGTTTCTCCGGACGGCTTGCCTGACCGAGTGTTGGCTGTGAGTTCGCTGGCAGGTCAAGCGTTTGCGCGCCCGGGGCAACGGACTGGCCGGCGAATCTCAGAATCGCTGACAGGGGTTCGATCTGGGCGGATTCCGACGTACGCTGCTTAACCGAGGGGACTCATTGGCATTGCAGGGGGAACTGCATGATGCTGGAATCTGGTCTGCCCTGGGGCGGGTGGAGGCAGTGAATTCGTTCGGCAGGATTCTGGTCTGGATCTCTGGCGCATCGGCCGGAATCGGGGCCGCGCTGGCGACGACGATGCCGTTCGAAGCCGAACTCGTGGACATCTCTCGCCGCGGCGGTGCGCCGGGCGCGCACCATGTCGCCGTCGATCTCGCCGATCCGGCCTCGTGGTCGGTCGTCGAGAAAGACTTCAAGCAACGGATGGATGAACTGTCGCCGGACCTGGTCGTCTTCGTCCACAACGCCGGCACGCTCACACCACTCGGCCCGGCCGACCGCGTCGACACCGAGTTGTACACCCGCAACGTTCTGCTCAACTCGGCCGCTGCTCAGGTTCTCGGTCACGCGTTCCTGACCGCAGCCTCCGGGCGGGACTGCGAGCAGCACCTGATCATGATGTCGTCCGGTGCCGCACAGCGACCACACGAGGGCGAATCCAGTTACTGCGCCGGCAAGGCCGCGATCGACCAATGGGTCCGCACGACCGGCCTGGAACAGCAACGCCGAAATCCCGGCTGCCGAGTGATCTCTGTGTCACCCGGCGCGGTCGACACGGACATGCAGGCCGAGTTGCGTTCCGTCACCGACGACCAGGTGCCGGAGTCCGCCCGCTTCCGGGAAATGGACCAACAGGGCCTGCTGACCAAGGCGGAGAATGTTGCCCGCGTCATCTGGTCACTGCTGGACCGAGACCTCGACAACGGCGCAGTCCTGCACATCCGCGACCTCGGCTGAAGCTCATCTACTACGTTGTACAGCGACAACTTCAGGCGACGGTGGGAGCGCTGTGAGTTCTGTTTCGTTGGGTCGGGACGGCATTGTCATCGACGGTGAGCCACAGGTCGTGCTGTGTGCGTCACTGTTCTACTTCCGGCTACCCCGGGAGCAGTGGCGTGCGCGGCTCGAGCAGGTCCGGCGGTCCGGCTACACCTGTGTCGACGTGTACCTGCCGTGGAACTTTCACGAGCTCTCCCCCGGCCGCTGGTCGTTCGACGGTCGGCGCGATGTGGGTGCGTTCCTGGACCTGGCCCACGAGGTGGGACTGCACGTCATCGCCAGGCCAGGGCCCTACATCTGCTCCGAGTGGGACGGCGGTGCGTTGCCGGCCTGGCTCGGGCTGGACCCATCGCTCGGGGTTCGGCAGAACGAGCCGCAGTTCATTGCGGCTGTGACGGCGTGGTTCGATCAGGTGCTGCCGTTGCTCGCGGCCCGCCAGTACGGCGCAGGCGGCGCAGTCGTCATGGTTCAGTTGGAGAACGAACTGGACTTCTTCGACTGCACGGACCGATCCGGGTACATCACCGCGTTACGAGACCAGGCGCATGCGCACGGTATCGACGTACCGCTGATCGCTTGCGCCGGGCAAGGGGATCTCCTGGGTGCCACGGGCAACGTCGAGGGCGTCGTACCGGCGTGCAACTTCTATCCGAACGACGATTCGCCATTCATTGAGGAAGAAGTACGCCGGTATGCGGCCCTGCTCGCGGATCGCGGACTGCCGTTGCTGATCACGGAGACGAACCGGCGGCACCGGACCCTGCGAAGGTTGCTCGCCAGCGGTGCGTCGTTGACCGCGCCGTACCTGCAGTCGTCCGGGTGGAACTTCGGCTACACCCCGTCGAGTGGGAACTGGGGTCAGCCGGGCAACTTCATGAGCCACGGGTACGACTTCAATGGTTACGTCTCGTCGACGGGTGTCGAGCGGCCGGAGTACGCCGAGGCTCAGGTGCTGGCGTGGGTCCTCGAGGCGCTTGGACCGCGGCTGGCGTCGGCTACACCCGGTGAGCCGGTGGAGGTGGTTGCCGACTTCCCGACGAGCTCGTCGCATTCGGTGCTGGAGTTGGCGGGCGGTGGGCGACTGGTCGCCGTACCGAACCTCGGCGCCGAGGACGGGCGCGCGATCGTCGAGGGTGTGTCGTTTGCGGTGGCGGCGGACTCGTGTCCGTTGATGCTGCTCGACCTACCGCTCGCGAATACGACGCTCCGGTTCGCGTCGGCGGATCTGATGGACTCGAAGCAGGACCTCCTGTTCTGCTCGTCCGTGCCGGTGACCGTTGTCATCGGCAACACCACGGAGGAGATCCCGGTCGGATCGTCGCGCATCGTCGAAGGCGTCGTGGTCACCGTGGAGCCTCCGCCGGAGGTTTCCGAGCCGGACGTACCCGCCGCCGTGGATGGCATCGTCAGACGACGCACCTCCGTAGCACCGTCGACTCCGGCCGGGACGCATGAACTCCCGCCGACATTGGAGTCTCTCGGCGTCTATCGCGGTCGTGGCAGCTACACGACCACCGCGAAGCTGACCGACGAACTGCTGCTCGTGGGAGCGGCCGACGTCGTGGACCTGTCGATCGGCGGACGAGTCCAAACGCTGGCCGGATTCGGCGCCACCCAACGGATCGACACCCGCGGCCTCAACGGCGACCTCCACGCCACCGTGGAGATCTGGGGCCACGCCAACTTCGACGACGCCCGTCTGCCCGCACTCCGCCTCGGCGCACTCCGCGGTCTCGGCACAGTGTGGACCGTCGTCTCGGCCCAAGACATCTCCGCGCTATGGACGGTCGAAGGCCACTGGGCCGGCGATCCGGCGCCGACACGTGTCCTCGCCGGGTGGAGCAGCACGCGCATCGGTACGCCGATCACGTACACGCGCCGTGTCGACACGGATACGCCAGCAGCCGTTTATCTGAACGGGATCCACGAACCCATCGCGGTGACAATGGACAACGGCGAACCGATCGCGGTCGGTAGCGAGGACCCGTGGGTGATGTTGCCGGCAGGTACGACGCAGATCTCGCTGACGGTTCCGCATCACCCGAGTGGTGAGCGTCTCCGCGCCGAGTTGCTTGCGCTGAAGCCGGTGCTGGGTTGGACTTGCGCCGTACAGGACGATGAGCTGCTGACCGCGTTCGCGTCGCAGGGCCCTTCCGGGTCGGCGATCGAACTGCCGCTGACGTTGCAACCGGGTGAGGAAGCGTGGCTCGACGTACACCTTCCGGCGTCCGAGAAAGGCTTTGTCCTCCGGCCGGAAGGGAGCCAGGTCCGGGTCACCGGCTGGGCGTCCGGCGAGTGTGTCGGACGGGTGTGGCTCGGCGATCGACCGACCTTCTCCGGCGGGGACCCCGACATACTGTGGATCCCGCCGGGCTGGTCCGGGCTGACCTTGCTGGTCCGAGGTCATGGTGGCCCGGCCACGCCGGAGCTCCGTGCGCTCCGGCTCGAGTCTGCCTAGGCGGCCTTGGCGAACTGGGTCGCGTAGAGGTCGGCGTACAGGCCGTTGCTGGCCAGGAGTTCTTCGTGGGTACCGCGTTCACGGATGCGGCCCTCGTCGAGGACGAGGATGACGTCGGCGTTGCGGACGGTGGACAGCCGGTGCGCGATCACGAGTGACGTCCGGCCGACCAGAGCGTTGGCCAGCGCGGCCTGTACGGCGGCTTCGGATTCGGAGTCGAGGTGCGCGGTGGCCTCGTCGAGGATGACGATCGACGGGGACTTGAGGAGGAGGCGAGCGATCGCCAGACGCTGACGTTCGCCGCCGGAGAGGCGGTAGCCGCGGTCGCCGACCACCGTGTCGAGGCCGTCGGGCAGGCTGTTGACCAGGGTCGAGATCTGCGCGGCTTCGAGGGCCTCGTGGAGTTCGTCGTCGGTCGCTTCCGGGCGGGCGAGCTGCAGGTTGGCGCGAATCGTGTCGTGGTACATGTGCGAGTCCTGCGTGACCACGCCGATCACGTCGCGCAGCGAGCGCTGGGTGACCTCGCGGACATCGTAGCCGCCGACCAGGACAGCTCCGCCGGTGACGTCGTACATCCTGGAAACCAGGGACGAGAGCGTTGTCTTGCCGGCGCCGGAGGGGCCGACGACGGCGACCATCTGGCCGGGTTCGACGGTGAAGCTGACGTCCTTGAGGACGTCCTCGCCGGTCTCGGCGGACAGGGTCGCGACCGACTCGAGCGAGGCCAGTGACACCTCATCGGCGGACGGATAGTGGAACGACACGTGATCGAACTCGATGGACGGCTCGACTGTTGCCGGGAGCTCCTTCGCGTCCTTGCGATCGGCAACCATCGGCGGGAGGTCGAGGACCTCGAGCACGCGCTCGAAGCTGACCAGGGTGGTCATCACGTCGACCTGGAGGTTCGAGAGTGCGGTGAGCGGGCCGTACAGCCGGTTCAGGTACGCCGTCAGGGCGACGACCGTACCGATGCCGAGGGTCCCGGCGACCGCGAACACGCCGCCGACGCCGTACACCAGGGCGACAGCGAGCGCTGCGACCAGGGTGAGGGAGACGCGGAAGATGCTTGCGTACATGGCAGTGGTGACACCGATGTCGCGGACCCGCGCGGCCTTGCCGGCGAAGTCCCGGGACGAGTCCTGCGTGCGGCCGAACACCTTGGCCAGGACGGCGCCGGCGACATTGAAGCGCTCGGCCATGGTCTGGGCCATCGTAGCGTTCAGCTTGTACGTCTCGGCTGTTGCCTCGCGCAACTTCCCGGCCATCAGCCGGGCGGGGACGACGAACAGCGGGAGCACGACCAGCGCGAGCAGCGTGATCTGCCAGGACATCACGAACATCGCGCCGAGCACGAGGGTGACGCTGAGGACGTTGCTGACCACGTTGGACAGGGTCGAGGTGAAAGCTTGCTGGGCGCCGAGGACGTCACCGTTCAGGCGCTGGATCAGCGCGCCGGTCTGGGTCCGGCTGAAGAACGCGACCGGCATCTGCTGCACGTGATCGAACACGGCGGTACGCAGGTCGTAGACGAGCCCCTCACCGATGCGTGCGGAGAACCACCGCTCGCCGAGCGTGACCGCACTGTTGACAATCGCCAGCAGTCCGACGACGAGGGCCAGCCACACGACGAGTCGGGAGTTACCCGGGACGATGCCGCGGTCGATGATCGCGCGGAAGAGCAGCGGGGTGACGGCGCCGGTGCCGGCGTCGAGGGCGACGAGGACGAGGAAGGCGGCCAGATAGCCGCGATACGGACGGGCAAAGCTGAGAATGCGACGCAGCGTGCCCGCTGACAGTTTGTGATGCCGGACGGAGGAGTCCTTGAGCAGCGAGCGCATCGCACGCCCGCCACCGCCTCCCCCACCCGGAAGTCCAGAGATCTGTGACATGCAGATCCTTTCGATCGGGGAACAAGATATACTGAGTTTACCTCACTATGAGCTAACCTCACAAGATCCCCAGCTATTCCCCCACCATGGGCGGCAGGCGCGTGAGGAGGGTCGTCTCGGGGTGGGCGGCACTAGGCTCGGGGCGTGGATGGTGCGGGTGAGAACACGGAACAGCTGGCGGCGCTGCTTGATGGCATCGTTCGTCGGCAGCGGCGGGCGTCCAGGGAAGGGTTGGGCGACACCGTCACCCACGGGCAGTTCCGGGTGTTGCGTACTCTCGGCGCCGCCGACCAACCGCTCCGGCTCAGTGAGCTCGCCGCCAAGCTAGGCATCGTCCCCCGCTCGGCCACCTCCGTCGTCGACGACCTCGAGTCGGCCGGATTGGTCGCCCGTCAGCCGGACCCACACGACCGCCGCGCCACCCTCGTGACACTTACTCCGGCGGGCACGCAGATCCTCACCACACTCCGCCAAAACCGCCGCGAAGCCATGGCAACCCAACTCACCCGCCTTACCCCCGACGAGCAATCCACCCTGATCCACCTCCTCGAACGCCTCGCCGAGGACTGAGCGGCCACCCGAAGCCGGTCCCGCGCGGTCAGTTCACGCCACTCATCAGGTTGCGGATCGGGCGGACCGCCAGCGCGAGGAGAGCGCCGAGGACGATGGCGACGCCACCGATGATGCCGAAGTACGCCGTCTCGTGGTCCGTCGTGTAGAGCTTGGCGAGTACGCCGGACATCGCCGTACCGAGGGCGATCGACAGGAAGAACAGCGCGACCATCTGGGTCCGAAACGCTGCCGGTGCGAGCTTTGTCGACAAGGAGAGACCCACCGGCGAGAGCAGCAGCTCAGCGATCGTGAAGACGAGCAGGATGCCGGCCAGGCCGAGGAGCGGTGCGCTGTTCGGACCGCCGCCGGCCATGGTGAGGAACAGCAGGAACGCGATCCCCATGATCGCCAGCCCCGCGCTGAACTTGACCGGCGTGGACGGCTGGCGCGAACCCAGCTTCGTCCAGATCGCCGCGAAGACGCCGGACAGCACGATGATCATCACCGGGTTGATCGACTGCACGAACGACACCGGCATCTCCCAGCCGAAGATGTTCCGGTTCAGGCGCTGGTCGGAGTAGATCGTCACGACGGTGAACTGCTGCTGGTACAGCGACCAGAACGCCGCACTCGCGATGAACAGCGGGATGAACGCGAACACCCGGCGCCGTTCGATGTCGCTCAGTTGCTTGCTGCTGAGGATCACCACGAAATAGATGACCGCGGCAACTGCACTGATGACCGCGACCGCGGTGGCGAACCGGGACGCGGGCAGGATGCCTGACACGAGGATCGCCACGACGACGATCAGTCCGATACCGGTGCCGACGGCAACACGTCGGAGCGACTCGGGCGGCAACGGGTTCGGCACCTCGCGCGCAGCGCCGGTCAGTCGGTGGCGGCCGGCGCCGTACTGAACGAGACCGAGGAACATGCCGACGGCGGCCAGGCCGAAGCCGTAGTGGAAGCCCGCGTTCTTCTGCAGCAGGCCGGTGAGGAGTGGTCCGGCGAGCGCGCCGAGGTTGATGCCGAGGTAGAACAGCGAGAAGCCGCCGTCGCGGCGATCGTCGTTCTCCTTGTACAGCGTGCCGACCAGGGAGGTCGCGTTCGCCTTCACCCCGCCGCTGCCGAAGCCGATCAGCACCAGCCCGACCGCGACGCCGACCAGGCCAGGGATCACGCCCAGCGCGATGTGGCCGAGCATCACGACGACGGCCGCGTAGAAGAGGGTCCGCTCGGCACCGAGCAGGCGGTCCGCGAGCCAGGCGCCGAGGATCGTCGACAAGTAGACGAGACCGCCGTACGCGCCGACGATGCTGGTGGCGGTGCCCTCGTCGATGCCCAGGCCGCCGCGATCTGCCGTGTAGTAGAGGTAGATCAGCAGGATGCCTTGCATGCCGTAGAACGAGAATCGCTCCCACAGCTCGACCCCGAAGAGGTTCGCGAGCACCGGCGGCTGCCCGAAGAACGTGCGTGTGCTGCGGTCGGCGTCCGTACTCGCCACTTTGCGGCTCTCCCGCCTGTCGTGTGAGGGGATTCAGTTGGGGTGATGGTTGAAGAACTTGGCCGGGTCACCCGCGGCCCGGGCGGAGCCGATCCAGGCGGCGAACTCCTCCGGGTGCCGTTGTTCGAGTTCGTCGAGGTACGCACGGCGTACGTCGGCCATCACCTGTCGACGTTCCGGTCCCGTTGCCCACCGCAACTGAGTGAAGCTGCGCCGCCAGGCCAGGCAGAGCTCTTCGTCGGTCAGTTCACTCACCGTCTGCCGTACGGCGGACTGGTACGACGGTACCGCCGGCAGGTCGATCGGTGCCGGAGGCGGCACCTTGACGAGTGGCTGGGTCGCCCGTTGAACGCGGGCCTTGGCCGGCTCACTGACCTCGGCAGGTCTGAGCCAGGCAACGACTTGAGGTGATGAGGCAACAATCACCCCGAGCAGGGCGAACGTGTCCAGCCCGACCGCTACGCCGTACCCGGCGATCGCGAGCGCGACCAGACCGCCGATGCCGGCCCAGCGAGGAACGTCCTGAACCACCTCGCGAACCGGCCGCTCGCCCGCCATCCCCAGACTGAAGGAAGCAGACCCGGCCACGAAGGCCGCGAGACCGAAGACGACCAGATCCGTCGACCAACCGATGAACACCAACGCTGCGGCCATGCCGAGTACGGCCAGCAGCCCTACAGCTGTTCGCCAGATCCGGCGATGCCGTGACTCGACGCACTCCCGCATGCGCTCCCGGTGCCCACGACCGCGGTTCTCAATCCACTTGTTGCAGGGCCGCAATGAACGCGGTGGTTGCGGGCGGATCCGGCGGTTCGCCGTACGTCGCGAGGTAGACCCGGCCCGCGATGGACAGTTCGGTGGCCTCGACGCCCTCCAGTTGATGCGATCGCAGCGCCAGCCCGGGCATGGTCGTGACGCCGAGACCGGCCGCGACGAAGGCCTGCTCCACGATGATGTCGTCGCTGGTGAACGCGATGTTCGGCGTGAATCCGGCATCCGCGCAGTGCTGGAGGAGCTCCTCCCGGCAGTTCACGCAGCCCGCGATCCATGGCGAGTCGCGGTGGTCGGTCAGGGTCTCTCCGGTACGACGGCTCAGCAGGTGAACCGGGTCGTCGAAGAGATGGATGTACCGGAGACCGTCGTCCGGGACGTCGTCGTCGTACCGGAACACGATCGCAAGGTCGATCTCGCCCTCGCGGAGTTGCCGGGCCGCGACGACCGGATGGACGTCGGACAGCTCGAGCTCGAGGTTCGGATGCTTGCGACGGAGCTCCGCCGCGGCCGGTGGCACCAGCACACTCAACGCCGAGCTGAACGCGCCGACCCGGACCCGGCCGGACTGCAGACCGACCAACGAGGCGAGCTCCGCGTCGGCCGCGTCGACCCGGCCGATGATCTCGGCCGCCCGGCGAGCCAGCACCTCACCTTCCGGGGTGAGCCGGATGCCACGGCCCACGCGCTGGATCAGCTTCGCGCCGGTCGCGGCCTCCAGCCGGGCGAGGTGGTGACTGACGGTGGGCTGCGTGTAGTGCAGGGCCTCGGCCGCCGCGGTCACCGAACCGTGCGCGGCGACCGCGGCCAGCACTCGCAGCCGGACGAGATCGAGCATGTATCGATGGTATCTATCCTTCTGCACCCAGATTGGCATTAGACACATAGGTTCGCCCCGCGACAGGGTGTGGGTGAGGAAAGGAGCGCACGATGACTGGCAAGGTCGTGTGGCACATGACGATGTCCCTCGATGGCTTCATCGGGGACCGCGACGACAAGCTGGACTGGAGTTTCGGCTCGACACCGCCGTCCGAACTCGCGGCCGACGTCATCCGGACCACGGGCGCGTTCATGTGCGGCGGGCGGCTGGTCGACGCCGTCGGCGAGAACCGGCCGTACGGCGGTGCTTGGACCGGACCCGTCCTGATCTACACGCGCAAGGATCCGGTGAGCAACCCGGTCCCGGAGTTCACCTATGTGTCGGGCGACATCCGCGAGGTCGTCGCCGACGGGTTGGAGGCTGCGGACGGCAAGAACCTCGTCGTCACGGGCGGCGCGGTTCCGCGGTTGAGCCTGGAGGCGGGCGTGGTGGACGAGATCGTCCTGCACATCGTCCCGGTGCTGCTCGGCGAGGGCACGCGTTTCTACGACAGTCCGGGCGTCGACCCGACCAAGCTCGAGCTCCTCACGACCGAGGGGATGAACTTCCGCTTCAGGGTTGTGCGGTAGTGCTTCAAGGTCGCGCGGTAGTGCTTCAAGGTTGTGCGGTCGTGCTGACCTTGAGGGTCCGGGCGATGAGGTCGCCGACCTGATCGAGTTCGATCAGGAAGCCGTCGTGACCGTACGGCGAGGTGATCGTGTGGACGCCGTCCGCCGCTGGGTAGGCGGCGACAAGCTCGTCCGAGAGGGCTGGTGGATAGAGGCGGTCGGAGTCGACGGCCGCCACGACCAGGCGAGCCTTCAGCCCGGCCAAGGTGGAGGCCAGGTCGCCGCGGCCGCGGGTGATGTCGTGGCTGTTCATCGCCCGGGTCAGGACGACGTACGAACCTGGGTCGAAGCGGTTCGTGAGCTTGGTGGCATGGTGGTCGAGATAGGACTCGACGGCGTACCGGCCGCCCGTGGCCGGATCCTCGCCCGGTTGGGCATCGCGGCCGAAGCGGGTGGCCAGCTCGTACGCCGAGCGGTAGGTAACGTGGGCGATCCGGCGGGCGATGCCGAGGCCGGCGACCGGGGAACGGCCGGTGTCGTAGTAGTCGCCGCCCTGCCAGTCGGGGTCCTCCGTGATCGCCGCGAGTTGCGGTGCGCACCAGGCGATCTGGTCGGCCGTGGCGTAGCCGGTTGAGGCGAGGATTATCGCCGTACCGACGCGGTCCGGGTACATCAGCGGCCATTCGAGCGCGCGCATACCGCCCATCGAGCCGCCGATGACGGCCGCCCACTGATCGATGCCCAAGGCATCGGTCAGCGCGGCTTCGGCGGCGACCTGGTCCCGGACGGTGATCGCGGGAAACCTGCTGCCCCAGGGACGTCCGTCCGGTGCGTCGCTGGACGGCCCGGTGGTCCCTTGGCAACCACCGAGCACGTTGGCGGCGACGACGTACCAGTCGGCCGGATCGAGGTGGCGGGTCAGCCCGTCCCACCACCCGGGCGTCGGCTGCCCGGGACCGGTCGGACCGACCACATGCGCATCACCGGTGAGCGCATGACAGATCAGTACGGCGTTGTCCCGGGCAACGTTCAGCCGGCCCCAGGTCTCGTAGGCGATCCGGACGCCGGGCAGCGTCGTACCGCTCTCGAGGCTTAGGTTGCCGATCGCAACAGAATGTTTCACGCGGACTTGGCGGCGGCGAATCCGGCCTCGAGGTCGGCGAGAATGTCGTCGATGTGCTCGATGCCGACCGCGAGCCGGACCAGCCCGGGGGTGACACCGGACGCGAGCTGGTCCTCGGCGGACAGCTGGCTGTGCGTGGTCGACGCGGGGTGGATCACCAGCGAGCGTACGTCGCCGATGTTCGCCACGTGGCTGTGCAATTGGAGCGCGTCGACGAAACGCTTGCCCGCTTCCACACCGCCCTTGATCTCGAACGCGACCACTGCACCGGCGCCGCGCGGCGAGTACTTCTCGGCGAGCTGGTGCCACGGTGACGACGGGAGGCTCGCGTACGCGACGCTCTCGACTTCATCGCGATTCTCCAACCACTGCGCGGTTTTGATCGCATTGTCGACATGCCGCTCGATCCGCAGCGACAGCGTCTCGAGTCCCTGGGCGATCAGGAACGCGTTGAACGGCGAGACGGCCGGACCGAGGTCGCGCAGCCACTGGACTCGCGCCTTCAGGATGTACGCGAGGTTGCCGAGGTCGGAGCCGACGCCGAGATCGCGGGCGTAGGTGAGACCGTGGTAGCTCGGGTCGGGTGTGTTGAAGCCGGGGAAGCGCTCCGGGTCCGCGGCGTAGTCGAACTTCCCCGAGTCCACGATCACGCCGGCGATCGCCGTACCGTGCCCGCCCAGGTACTTCGTCGCCGAGTGCACCACGATGTCCGCGCCGTACTCGATCGGCCGGATCAAGTACGGCGTCGCGACAGTATTGTCGACAACCAGCGGAACGCCGGCGTCGTGCGCGATCCCGGCGACGGCCTCGATGTCGAGGATCTCGCTCTTCGGGTTGGCGATGGTCTCGGCGAAGAAGGCCTTCGTGTTCGGCCGGACCGCGGTCCGCCAGGACTCCAGGTCGTTCGGGTCCTCGACGAACGAGACCTCGATCCCGAGCTTCGGGAACGTGTAGTGGAACAGGTTGTAGGTGCCGCCGTACAGGCTAGGGCTGCTGACGATGTGGTCGCCGGCCTCGGCGATGTTGAGCAGTGCGAGCGTCTCCGCGGCCTGACCCGACGCCACCAGCAGCGCGGCCGTGCCGCCTTCCAGGCTCGCGATCCGCTGCTCGACCGCGTCCTGGGTCGGGTTCTGGATCCGGGTGTAGATGTTGCCGAATTCCTTCAGCCCGAACAGGCTCGCCGCATGGTCGGTGCTGTCGAACGTGTACGACGTGGTCTGGTAGATCGGCAACGCCCTGGCCTTGGTGGTCAGGTCGGACGTCTGCCCGGCATGGATCTGCCTGGTCTCGAACGACCAGTTCGGTGCGGTCACGGTTCGGCCCCTTCTGCTCCGGTTTGTCATTTAAGTTTAGTGAGTTAGTAGACTTTGACTCTGCCGTCTCGCCTGGTGGACTCACATGTCTGGGGCTCTGCGCGTTCCCTAGGTATGGACAGATACGCGCAACGTGTGGCCAAGGCGGACTGGGATGCTGTCGCCGACGAGGTGAACGATCTCGGGAGCGCGCTACTGCCTCGCTTGCTGACGCCTGCGGAGGCGGCCGGCATCGCCGCTCTGTACGACGACGTCAGCCGTTTCCGCGCCACGATCGACATGGCACGGCATCGATTCGGCGAGGGTCAGTACCGGTACTTCGACCGGCCGTTCCCTGCGGAGGTCGAGGCGTTGCGGCAAGCGCTGTACCCACGGCTGTTGCCGATAGCACGCGATTGGTACGCCAAACTCGGCCGCGAGGCGGAGTGGCCCGACACCCTCGACGAGTGGCTCGACATCTGCCACCGCGCCGGCCAGACGCGCCCGACGCCGATCCTCTTGCGGTACGGCGCTGGTGACTGGAACGCACTGCACCGCGACTTGTACGGCGACAAGGTCTTCCCACTCCAGGTCGTGATCAACCTGAACGACCCCGGCGTAGACCACACCGGCGGCGAATTCCTCCTGGTCGAACAACGCCCCAGAGCCCAGTCCCGAGGCACCGCAACCCTCATCCCGCAAGGCCACGGCCTGGTCTTCACCACCCGAGACCGCCCCGTCCGCTCCACCCGGGGTTGGTCAGCCTCCCCCGTCCGCCACGGCGTCTCCCCCATCCGCACCGGCCAACGCCACACCCTAGGCCTCGTCTTCCACGACGCCAAGTAAAAACGACCCCGCCTCCGGCGGCGACCGATCACCTGCAGACGGCGGCAAAGGGGAGGGCGACCCAAATGCTGGGCTAAGGTGCCCGGGTGACCGGATCTTCGTCTTCGCACACGACCGAGGTTCTGCCGGTAGAACAGTACGTCGCTGGACTGGTTCGTAAGCGAATGGCAGCTGGCGTGTTGTTTCGTGATCGAGCGGATCAGGTCCTGTTGGTCGAGCCTTCGTACAAGCCGAATTGGGAGATCCCGGGCGGTGCCGTCGAAGCCGACGAATCGCCATGGCACACCGCGACCCGGGAGGTGGCCGAGGAACTCGGCATCAACCGACCAGCGGGCCGCCTCTTGGTGGTCGACTACGTTCGGCCGCAGGATTCCCGCCCAGAAGGTGTGATGTTCGTATTCGACGGCGGCGTGTTCAATGAGGGCGACGACCTGGCCGGCTTCATACCGGCCGAAGGCGAGATCCTCTCAGCTGGCTTCTACTCACTCGAGAACGTCAGAAAGCTCGCAAAGCCGCTCCTGGCGAACCGTATTTCCGCTGCAGTCGACGCTGCCCACAAAGGAACCACGACACTCTGCGAGGACGGCATCCCCCTCTCCTGATCGCTCACCCTGCCGCGCTGATCCGCCCAGGTGTCTCGACGTCCGGCAGCTCCTTTGGTGCGGCTAGCTCGATGAGCGAAGCGTTTGTGTAGTGTTTGCCCGCGCTGCGGTAGAGGCTGTCATGGATACCGTCTGCAAACAGCAGCCCTGCCAAGTCACGGCGTGTCTTCGCAATCTGTGAGTCGGCCCGGAATCCGGCTGCGCCTGCGAGAAGCGCGAGCTCGACTGTTGCCTGATGAGCGATGTCGACACCGTGTGCTTTGGTTGCAGCGCCCCATATCTCGGCGCTGCAGTCGCCGGCCGACGCGAGATGCTCAGCTACCGCACAACCCAATAGTGCGGTAGCGAGTTGAGCATGTGTACGGCCGATGGTAATCAGAGCGTTGTCACGAATCCGGTCGATGTTCCGGGTGGCGAGAATCGTGGTGACACTGTCAAACACTGCTGCTGCACCGCCAAGCGCAGTCGCCGCGACCCACGGTCGGTACGTGGCGAAGTGGTTGCGTAGGAGCAGCATCCCGTCGCCTACCAGAATGTCATCGGGATGCACCCGCACTCCGTCGAGGTCAAGGACACCCCAGGACCATCCGGCAAGCCCCGACGGCGGAAGCTCTGTACGCCGCAGACCGAGGTCCTCAGCATCGACCGGAGCCGCTGCCAGCCGACCGTCAGGATCGCGGAAGAAGACGACAAAAACTGCCGCCTCATTCAGCCTGCTGATCCAGCACTTCCGTCCGCTGACCAGCAGGTACCCATCAGCGGACAGGACTGCGCTCGTACGGGTTTCGATCACACGGGAACCTCCGTGTGGCTCAGTGATCGCGATCCCGGCGAGTTCACCGATCAGGAGTCGCGGAACCCACCGCCGCCGGGTCGAAGGTCTGGCGTGGCAGGCGATGAGTCTGCCGTGCCCCAGACCTGTGGCGTCACGCAGATCGATGTCGCGATATCCGCAGACGAATTGCGCGAGCAGCTGCCACAGGGCCGAGCCGTCACCAAACCCTCGCGACACCAAATGGCGCCGTACACAGAGGAGTCGTTGGCTTCGCTCCGACCCCGGCGGCATGTCAGGCCCAACAGGATATGCGTCCAGGGCGCCGTCAAGGCAGGAGGCGAGGTCACCGAGTCGCGGCCAGTCAACCTCGCCAGTCGGGTCGAGTGCGTGACGCAACGGCTGGAGCCACAGTGTCAGGGCCTCGCCTGCCCCGCTCACTGCGTGACCTGACCGACGACGCGAGCTGGGTGACCGTAGGCGACAACGCCAGGCGGGATGTCGCGGGTGACGAGCGATGAGGCCCCGACCAACGCGTCGCGACCGACGGTGACACCGCCCAGGACGACGCAACCTGTGCCGACCCGGGCACCTTCTTCGAACCGCGGGGGCAGGAGTTCTGGAGTGCGGTACGGATGGCGCCAAGTGAGCGTCTTGTCATTAATGGTCCGGACTCCCGCGCCGAGGAAGACCCGGTCCTCGACACGTGTCGAGGACGTAATATGTGAGCCCGGCGAGCAGCGCACCTCTCGCCCGATCCACGTCGCCCTCTCCACAGTCAGGTTGTGGCCAAGTTGACTGTTGGCGCCGACCTTGACCGCGCTACGCAAGAGCGTGTGGTGGCCGACCAGGACCTCTGCCCCTATGTCCACTGCTGCGTAGATCACCGCACCCGATCGGACAACTGACCCTTCGCCGATTGTCGTTGTTGCACCGCTGCCGGCGTAGCTGTGACCGACGGCGTAGCCGAACTCGGGCTTGCCCACGATCACCTGCGTCTCGACGGTAGCCCCGCCGCCGATCACCGACCCACCATGGATCACTGTGAACGCCTCGACCACGGCGTTCGCATGGATCGTGACCGGGCGACACACACCTCGTTCGTCGTACGGAATGAAGATGGCGTATCGGCTGATCTTGACGCCGTCTTCGGAATGGAGGAGCCCGGCAGCCGACAACTCTGCAGCGTTCATCTCGATGGAATTCATCGTCGTCTCCCAGGACGGCGAGGGGTTGGGGATCTCCGCCGCCTGGGTTCAGGATCTCGATCGACTTGCGCTCCGGCCAGAAGTGTTGCGGACCATGGCACCCACTTGCAAAGGACGCAAATGGGTCGCACCGAACGTATGCGCCCGGTTACTCTGATAACCCATGCTCGAGCAAGGGACACAGTGATGGACGACATCACGGACCCAATCTGGGGCACCGCCCCCGTTCGAGCGGCGCTCGCTTCGGGCGATCTCGGCATGATCATTCGCAGAGTTCGCGAAGCGCACCACCTCACCCTGGCGCAGCTCGGTGCCCGTTGCGGCTACTCGCCGTCCACCGTGTCCCGGCTCGAAACCGGCCGTCAGCCGCTGCGAGATCTGCATGTGTTGCGCAGTCTGGCTGATGCGTTGGGAATTCCTGCACATCTACTTGGCTTGGCCGACACGAGCCCACGGAGCGTGGCGAATCCACGACCCGACGCTAGTCTCAGATCCATCCTGCGGATGGACGAGGAGATCGACCCGATGCGTCGACGCACACTGCTCGCCGGAATTGGCGGTTTGGCTGGGTCTGCTGTGTTCGGCGACTCCGCTAGCGCCGACCCCCTCCAGGCGCTGGAATCGACGGTTCTTCAACCGCCTGCGAATGCACCGACAACTGCGGTTCTGAATCGACTAGGGCGAGATGTGGCGGCCGCCCAAGCACTCTTCAGGGACGGCCGGTACTCCGAAGTCACCGGGATTCTTCCTCGCCTGTTGCCTCCTGCGATGGCAGCTCATGCCAGCCGGCCCAGCGATCGGACGGCTACCCAACTCGCCGAGCTCTATACACTGGCAACGGAATTGATGATCAAGGTCGGACATGATCACCTCGCCTGGACCACCGCCGACCGCGCCCTCCAGGCGGCATATTCCTGCGACGACATCCTCACTCAGGCATTTGCCCGCAGAGCGTGGGCCATGGTTCTTCGACGAGCCGGCCGCACGGCGACGGCCAACCAGCTCGTCACCGACACGGCTGCGGCTCTCCAGCCCGATCTCCGGCGAGGATCGGATCACCTGTCGGTCTACGGTTCCTTGATGTCGACGGCCGCCTACACCACCGCGATGGCGGGTGACCGAGACTCGGCCCGAACGCTGATCGACGAGGCAGCTGACGCGGCACGCCATATCCTGCCCGGAACGAATCGACGGAACCCTACATTCGATCGTGTCGGGGTCGACCTCTACCGCATCAGCATCGCTCGCGTTCTCGGCGATCCAGGCACCGCGATCGACATCGCCCGCCAAATAAATCCAGCTACGATCACCACTGTTGAGCGCCGCGGACAGTACTGGACGGATATCGCCCGCTCCTATCATCAATGGGGCCGATCCGAGCACTGCTACCGGGCATTGCTTGCCGCCGAGCAAGCCGCCCCCGACGAAGTACGTCACCGCAGCCATATCCAGGTGATCACTCGGAACTTGCTCCAGCAGCCCGACACCGGTGGCTTTACTGGGTTGCGCTCTTTCGCCAACCGCGTCGGCGTATCCGCCTGATCCTCGGTTCCCGCGAGCCAATAGCCGTTCCTGGGCTGGTAGGTCGCAAATGACGAGCAGGTGGTAGGTCCTCCGCGTGCGCCAGTTGCCCGGCGGGGTACATAGGCGCGGATCCACCACCCGCGATCCGCCGAAGGCGGCTAAGGAGCTGTCGCCGCCGAAGGCGGTGTCCTTTCGGGGCGGTGTGCTCTAGCCCTTTACGCCGGTGAGGGTTATTCCTTCTACGAAGTAGCGCTGGAGGACGAAGAAGATGAGGATGATGGGGAGGATGACTACCAACGACGCCGCCATCAGGAAGCCCCATTGGGCTGTGTAGCTGGACTGGAAGCCGGCCAGCCCCAGCGCGAGGGTGAACTTGCTGTCGTCGGTGAGGTAGAGGAGTGGGCCGAGGAAGTCGTTCCAGACGCCGATGAACGTGAAGATCACCACGACCACGATGACCGGTTTCGACAGCGGCATGATCACGCCCCAGAAGACCTTCCACGGAGTCGCGCCGTCGATGTACGCCGCCTCGTCGAGCTCGTACGGGATGGTCAGGAAGAACTGCCGGAACAGGAAGATGTTGAACACCCCGCCCCCCGCACCGGCAAACCAGGCAGGCAGCGTCAGCGGTACGAACGTATCCAGCGCCCCGACCGACCCCCACATCACGAACGTGGGGATAAGCGTGACGGCGTACGGCAGCATCACCCCAGTCAGCAGCAACCCGAAGATCAGGTTGCGGCCGCGCCACCGTAGCCGGGAGAAGCTGAACGCCGCCAACGCACACGTCAGCACCGTCCCGGTGACGACGAGCACCTCGATGATCATCGTGTTCAGGAAGTAGCGCGCGAACGGCCGTGACCCCAGCGCCCCGCTGAAGTTGCCCCAGGCAAAGGGTTTCGGGATCCACTCCGGTGGTGACACGAAGATCTGGTTGTCGTCCATCAGCGCGCTGCGCACCAGCCAGGCGAACGGCATCAGCATCACCAGCCCGCCCACGGCCAGCACGACCCACACCGCCGTACGGCGAACCACCGAACCACTGCCATCGCGGCGAACCACCGAACCGCTGCCATCGCGGCGAAGTACCAACCCGCTCCCATCGCGACGAGTCACCGGGCCGCTCCCATCTCGTAGTACACCCATCGGCGCGCGTTTCGGAACAGCAGCACGGTGATGACCAGGACCACGACGAACAACACCCAGGCGAGTGCGCTCGCGTACCCGATCTCGCTGTCGGTGAACGCCTTCGTGTAGAGGTAGTAGATGTAGAACTCGGTCGCGTTGTTCGGCCCGCCCTGCGTCATGATGTACGCCTGGTTGAACACCTGGAACGTGCCGATCACACCCGTCACCAGGTTGTAGAAGATCACCGGCGTCATGAACGGCAACGTGACATGGCGGAACCGCGCCAACGTCCCGCCACCATCGATCGCAACCGCCTCGTACAGCTGCCGCGGCACGCCCTGCAACCCGGCCAGGAAGATCACCATCGTGTTGCCGAATCCCCAGGTGCTCATCAGGATCAGCGACGGTACGGCGCTCTTCTCACCGTAGATCCAGCTCGAGGTAGGCAGACCGCCCTGCCGGAGCAGGCTGTTCAGCAGACCGAAGTCCGGGTTGAAGATCCAGATCCACAGCACCGAACTCGCCACCGCCGGCACCAACGTCGGCAGGTAGTACAGCGTCCGCCACACCGACCGGCCCCGCATACCCTGGTTCACCAGGACCGCGACCGCGAACCCGACCAGGAGTGTCAACGGTACGACGCCGAGCGTGTAATAAGTGGTGACGTTCAACGACTTCCAGAACAGGTGGTCGTGCGCCAGCTTGTCGTAGTTGCCGAGGCCAACGAACCGGGCCGGTGCCCCGATCTTCCAGTCGGTCAGGCTGAAGATCAGCGACGCGACCATCGGCCCGATCGTGAAGATCGCGAACCCGAGGATCGCCGGTGCCGCCAGCAACCATCCCCAGCGCCGTTCCGCCCGCATCAGCTGCCGTTGGTCGGGTACGTGCCCTGCAGCAGACCGCCGTTCAGCTTGGCGGCGAGCGGCTTGAGTACGTCGGCGGCCGGGGTCTTGCCCTGCTGGATCACCTGGATCGCGGGCGTCAGCACCTTGTCGATCGCCTCGATGTTGCGCAGCTTCTGGTAGAAGTACGGCGCCGAGTTGTTGACCGTGTAGTCGATCGCGGCGGTCTTGTACTCCGCCGGGTGCGCGTCGTTCTTGGTCCAGACGTCGATGTCCTTCGGGTCGGTGTAGTACCGCTTCTCCAACGGCATCCACAGCCCCGAGCTGAACAGGTCGACCTTGGTCGGGTTGTCGTGGAAAAGGTACAGCTCGACCGCCTCCTGCTCGTGCTTGGTCGAGGAGAAGATCGCGGTCGCACCGCCGAGCGTGATCGTCATCGGCTTGCCGTACGACGGCAGCACGCCCATCCCGAAGTCGAGTTTGCCCTGGCTCAGATCCAGCAGGGTCCATTGCCCGTCGATGACCATCGCAACCCGGCGGGTCTTCAGCTGCACCGTCGTACTGGGCGCGTTGTTGCCGAGCTGGGCCGGGGTCGGGGCGACCCGGTGCTTGAACATCAGGTCGGCCAGGTCCTGGAACACACCGATCGCCTCGGGCGAGTCCAGCATGGATTTGCGCCCGGTCTCGTCGGTGAAGTCGATGCCCCGGCTGAGCAGGAGCGGCTGGTAGACCGTCGGACCGAGTCCTGCGGAGACGCCGTACTGGCGGATGCGCTTGGGGTCGAAGCCGTCCTCGTCCGGGTGCTTGCCGTTCTGGTCGAGGGTGAGCTTGTAGGCGTTCTGTACGAACGTGTCCCACGACCAGGCCTTGCTCGCCTCGGCCGGCGGGGTGTCGACGCCCGCGTCCTTCAATGCCGCCTTGCTGTACCAGAGGGCCATGATCTCGTTGGCGCTCTGCGTGCCGTAGGTCTTGCCCTTGTCCCACCAGAAGTAGGTGCCGGGCAGACGGTTGGCGAGGTCTGGATACTTATCGAAGTACGGGTAGAGGTTGACGAGCTTGCCCTGCTCGGCGAGGCGGTAGCCCATCGGGCTCTGCATGTAGCAGAGGTCGGGCTGGCGGTTGCTCGCGACGAGGGCGTTCAGTTTGGTGTCGTAGTCGGCCGGAGTGAATACCGGCTTGACCGTGACGCCGGACTTCTCCTGCTCGAAGGCCTTGAGCATGTTCCCGATCGCCTTCTGCTCGGCGGTCGAGCCCCAGAACATGAACTGCAACTGCTTGGCTCCGCCACCGGAACCGCCGCTGTCCCCCAGGGATTTGCCGCTGCATCCGGCCAGGCCGGCGAGCGTGGCCGCGCCGCCGAGCTGCAGCAGCCGGCGGCGGCCGATCGTTGCTGACATGAGCCCTCCTCGGGCGATGTGGGTCACCGAAACAATCCGGCAACATGTTTCCTGACTGTAGGAGGATCTGATCAGACCGGTCAAGTGTCAACACCTGAGGCAGCAGGAATTCCGTCGTACCAGCGGGGTATGGTGTTTCCGGAAACACGGACGGAGGGGGATCGGGTGAGCCAGGAGCGGCGGGCGACGGTGCGTGATGTCGCGGCCCGGGCCGGGGTGTCCCCCGGCACGGTGTCGAAGGCACTGAACGGCACCGGCCAGATCAGTCAGGCGACGCGGGACCGGATCCGCCAGGCGGCGGAGGAGATCGACTTCCGGCCGAACGCCTTGGCCCGCAGCGTGTTCGAGCGGCGCAGCTACACCGTCGGCATGATCACCACCGACAGCTTCGAGCGCTTCAGCGTGCCGGTCATGCTGGGCGCCGAGGACGCGCTGGGAGCCGGCCGGATCTCGGTGTTCCTCTGCGACAGCCGCGGCGACCCGATTCGCGAACGGCACTACGTCGACGTCCTGCTCGGTCGCCGGGTCGACGGATTCATCGTCACCGGCCGCAACTTCAACCGCCGGCCACCACTGGCCGGCGCCGGGGACGTCCCCGTGGTCTACGCGTTGACGCCGTCGGCCGACGACACCGATTGTTCGGTCGTCGTCGACGACACCGCCTCCGGCCGCCTGGCCGCGGAACACCTCCTCCGGGTCGGACGGACCCGCATCGCCCACGTCACCGGCCCTGAACGCTTCGAGCCGGCCCGGCGACGCCACGACGGCCTCACCTCGGCACTAGCCGCGGCCGGGCTCGAGCTGACCGGCGCAGCGATGTACGGCGGCTGGACCGAGGCGTGGGGCCGGCAGGCAACCCACATCCTGTACCGCGGCAACCCGGAGATCGACGCGATCCACTACGGCAGTGACCTGCTCGCCCGCGGCGGTGCGGACGCCCTGCGTGAGCTGGGCCGGCGCATCCCGGAGGACGTCGCGATCACCGGCACGGACAACTGGGAGCTGATCGCGGAAGGCGCCCGACCCCCGCTCTCGTCCGTCGACCTCCGGCTCATGGACGTCGGCCGGGTGGCCGCCCAACGGTTGCTCGACGCAATCGAAGGACGGCCGCACTCAGGACTCGAGCAGGTGCCCTGTCAGCTCGTCGTCCGCGCGTCCACGGATGAAACCGCCGGCTGATAAGGAATCCAGACCTTCATCGGCCCGACCTCCCGGTTGGCCCACTGGTAGTACGGCAACGCAGTGATCGGTACGACGCCACTCGGTCGGGCCGGCTCATCGGCGTACAACTCCTCCTGCGGTTGCCACGTGGCGCCGCGAGCCGTGACGAGTGGTACGCCGTCGCCCGCAACCTCATCGAGTCGGGGACTGGTGATGATCAGGTCGTCGACCTGGACACCGTCCGGCTGGTCGATCTGCTCGACGGCGTACAGCAAGGGACCTCGGCAGATGGCGACCGAGCCGCGGATGCCGTCGACGCGCGGATGCCCGTGCACGAGGCGAGGTGTCATCGGGAGGTTGAGCACGATCCGGTCGCCGGCCTGCCAAGCACGATTGAGCTTCAGGTAGGTGCTGGGCTCACCAGGAACCACCTCGGCTCCCACTGTGACTTCGGCGCCGTGCGCCCACGCGGGGATGCGCAGGGCAACGGTCGTCTCGGCCGCTTCCTCCACCGTGATCACAACGCGACCGCTGACCGGATAGTTCGTCGCGACGCTCACTTTCAGCTCATCGCTCGCGATCGTGCCGGCCGCGTACTGGTGGATCTGCAGACCGTCGCTCGTGCTGGTCGCGACGTAGTGCTGCAGCGAGGCGAACGTCCGCATCAGGTTGGTCGGGCAACAACTCGTGCCGAACCACGGCTGCCGACCGTTGCTCGGGGCCCGTTTGTCGGACTCGTCGGAGCCCGCGCGAACCTGGAGCGCGTTGACATAGAAGTACTTCGACCGATCGAGTGAAACACCAGGCAGTACGCCGTTGTACAGCTGCCACTCGATCAGGTCGGCGTACCGCGCCTTGCCGGTTGCCAGCAGCAACCGCCAGCTCCACTGCACGCTCGCGACCGCGGCGCAGGTCTCGCCGTACGCGACGTCACTCGGCAGCTCGTACGGGCTACCGAACGACTCCCCGTCCCAGCGGCTGCCGAGGCCGCCGTTCACGTACATCTTGGTGTCGACCATGTTCTTCCACTGCGTCTCGAGCGCGTCGAGCAGCTCGGAATCACCCGTCTCGATCGCGACATCGGTCGCGCCCGCGGCAAGATAGATCGCCCGTACAGCGTGCCCCTCGGGGGCCGTGGTCTCGCGAACTGGAATCCGGTCAGACAGGTAGGCCGCACGCCCGGGGTTGCCGGGAGCAAGGATCGAGCGGCCGTGCGCGTCGACGAAGTACTTGGCCTGATCGAGGTACCGCTGCTCGCCCGTGGTCCGGTAGAGCTCCACCAGCCCGAGCTCCGCGACCGGATGACCGCAGAAGCCCTCGCGCTGATCCGGCCCGGTGCCGAAGGTCCGGTGCAGGTGATCCGCTGCCCGTCGGGCGACGTCGAGCAGCTCGGTTCGTCCGGTGGCCCGGTACTGCGCGACCGCGGACTGGATCATCGCGCCCATGTTGAAGATCTCGTGGTCGAAGTCGAGCTGTCCGTAGCGCTGATCCCGCCGCCCGGACTGGACGAACGTGCCGAGGTAGCCGTCCTCGTCCTGCGCCGCGGCGATCAATTCCGTCCGGGACTCCAGCCAGTCGAGGAGCCGCGGATCATCGCCGCGCGCCGCCTCCCACGCGACCGCTTCGAGCCACTTGTACGCCTCACCGTCCTCGTAGTTCGGCCCGTGGTACTCCACGTCCGTCACGCCCTTGGCCACGTTGCGGAAGTTGTCCCACTGCTCGTCGAGATGCTCGGCGCCCTTCGGAATCGACACCGTGCCGTTGGTCGCCTGCAGATCGCCGAGAAAGCTGCCTTCGAGTCGAACGTCCCGCAGCCGGAGCGGCCGCAGGACGGTCGCCGCCACCGGCGCGGCCGGTCCCTGATCATTGGTCGTCACCGGACCATCCTGACAAGCACGGCACGGTTTAGGCAACATGTTGCCGTGACTTTTCCGGAGGTCGGGCGGTCTATTTCCCGCTCGCCAACTCTTCGCAGATGTCCCACGCCGCTTGCTGGAGAAGAGCCGCGGTATCCACGTCCAGGCCCTTCACCGGTACGTCGATCCCGACCGGGTCCTCGGTCAGCAACGCAATCAGGAACACGCACGCCGCGAGGTAACTGCCGGCCAGTGCGGGGTGGCTGTTGTCGTCGTCATGAAGCACCGGTGCGTCGTGCTCCGCGAGGAAGCGTTCCCACACCGATCCGACCGGTACGAGCGTCGCCCCCAGCTCGACCGCGCTGGCGGCGTACGCGCTGGTCAGGGCTTGTTGCGTCTCGGGAGCGTTGCGCCGAGCCCAGGTCTGGTAGAGCACGGTCCGCGCGCCGGCCTCGGCGATCGCAACGTGGAAATCCCGGGCCCCCTCCTGGAAACGGGCCGCGTTCTTGATCGGCAGTGTGCTCTGCTCCTGCAGTACGACGGTGTCGAAGCCGCCGGTCGCGATCGCATCCAGCGCCTGGCCCGCGTTGAGGTGTTGCCGGAGCGATGCGCCACCGGCCTGGATCAGCTTGTGGCTCAGGTCGATCCCGCGCGCACCGGCCAGCCCTTTGAGCAGACCGGGCAGGTTGTTACGCGCCGTGAAGCTGTTACCGATGAAGAGGATCCGCACAAGGCCCGACGCTACTATGCCGGGATGGTGCCCGCCCTTCGAATCGTGCCCGTGCAGGACGACCAGACCCTGCTGGACTGGCAACTGGTCCACAACGAGATCATCCCGACCGCGCCGCTGTCGGTGGACGACATCCGTGAGCGGACGACGCGGAACGTCCTCGAGGTCGCGTACGACGGCGACGTACTGGTCGGCTGCTCGACGGTACGACCGCCATCCGAGGAGACCGCCGCAGTCACGGTGATCGCTCGCGTGCTTCCGGCATACCGGCAACGCGGGTTCGGAGAGGCGATCTATCAGCGCTGCCTCACGCACGCGGGTGACGGACGCGGGATCGAGACGCACATCCTGGCGAGCAACGAGGACGGGCTGCGGTTCGCCAAGGCGCACGGCTTCGTCGAGGTCGAGAGGTATCTGCTGCCCGGCGACACTATTCCGTTCGTCGAACTGCGGCTGGATGCGTGAGGATGGCGGGCATGCGCTTCTCGATCAATGTGCCGAACTTCGGGGACTTCGCGGATGCTCACACGGTCGCGCGGGTGGCGGTCGCGGCTGAGCAGGCGGGGTGGGACGGGCTGTTCCTCTGGGACCACGTCGTCCACAGCAAGGAGCGCCGGCGCGGGCAGGCGTTCGGCGATCCGTGGATGCTGATGACCGCGGCCGCGATGGCGACGTCACGGATCAAGCTCGGACCGCTGGTGACGCCGTTGGCGCGGCGACGGCCGGAGCAGCTCGCCCGACAGGTTGCGACGCTGGATGGCCTCAGCGGCGGACGGGTGATCTTCGGCGCCGGGCTGGGCGGGCCGATCGAGGACGAGTTCGGCAGCTTCGGTGACGAGACGGATCCGAAGGTGCTGGCCCAGAAGCTCGACGAGGGCCTCGACCTGCTGGCGGCGTACTGGTCCGGTACGACGGTCAACCACGACGGACCGCACTACCGGGTCGACGACGTGACGTTGCTGCCGGCAACTGTTCAGCAGCCACGGCCGCTGGTGTGGATCGCCGGGTACTGGCCCCGCAAGGCTCCGATGCGCCGGGCCGCGCGCTGGGACGGCGCCGTACCGCTCTTCCAGAACGCCAATCACGGCGAGGCCCCGCCGGTCGAGGAACTGCGCGAACTCGTTGCCTTCCTCCACGATCAACGAGACGACAGCACCACGCCGTACGACGTCATTGTCGGCGGCATCAGTTCCGCTGACCCCGCCAAGTCCCGCGCGCTGATCGAGCCACTCGCAGAAGCGGGCGCGACCTGGTGGGACGAGCGGCAGCTGATCACCGGCACCGACTTCTACCGCCTGGACCCAGTCATGCGCCGCATCGAACAGGGCCCGCCGACCCTGTCATAGCCTGGGCGTATGACCGACGAACTGCCGTCCTGTTGTGCGCCGTCGCGGCCGGTGGTGGGGAGCTCATCGCCGCCGCCGGTGCCGTCGGAGCGCGGGCAGCACGAGGTGGAGCAGGTTGTGCTGCCGGGCGGCGAGTTCGTGATGGGCGACAGCTATGGGGACGGCAACCAGGGCGATGGTGAGACGCCGCTGCATCAGGTGCGGCTGACCGCGTTCAGCATCGACGCAACGTCGGTGACGAACCACGACTTCGCGCGATTCGTCGATGCCACGGGGTATCGGACCGAGGCGGAGACCTTCGGTTACTCCGCGGTGTTCCACCTCGCCTTGCAGGCTGAGCCGAATGAGGTGATGGGGCCGGCCGAGGGTACGCCGTGGTGGGCCGGGGTGCGCGGTGCCGACTGGCGGCATCCGGGCGGGTCCCGGTCCGATATCGACGGGCTCGACGACCATCCCGTCGTACATGTGAGCTGGAACGATGCCGTTGCCTACTGCAGGTGGGCCGGCCGTCGTCTGCCGACCGAGGCCGAGTGGGAGTTCGCGTCCCGCGGTGGTCTCGAGGGCGTGCGCTATCCGTGGGGCGACGAGTTGATCGGCGACGACGGGGTGTGGCGCTGCAACATCTGGCAGGGCGAGTTCCCTCAGCGCAACGATCTCGACGACGGCTACCTCACCACCGCGCCGGTCCGCAGCTTCGCCCCGAACGCCTATGGCATGTGGCAGACGGTCGGCAACGTTTGGGAATGGTGTGGTGACTGGTTCGGCCCGCGGTACTACAAGTTCTCCCCCGACGCCGACCCGCAAGGCCCGTCCCTCGGCGCGGCCCGGGTGATACGCGGCGGCTCGTACCTCTGCCACGACTCATACTGCAACCGCTACCGCAACGCCGCCCGCTCCTCCAACACCCCCGAGTCGTCAATGGGCAACGCCGGCTTCCGCACCGTCGCGCTCACCCGTCCCAATTAGCCCTAAGGACAGGAGGTGTGCGTCCGGCGGCCGATGCGGGCGGCATGTTCAGGCGGGAAGCCTAAGGCTGCGCCGGACTACCTCCTGTCGTTAGCGCCTCAGAGGTCCGAAGGCCTGGGGTGGTGACGGCTACCGCGGCGACTGCGGCGACGCAGAGGAGGGCGCCGGAGGCTAGGGCGGTCACTGGGGAGGTGAACTGGGCGACGAGGCCGCCGCGGAGGTTGCCTAGATCGGGGCCGGCCTGGCCGACTATCTGCTCGGCGGCGCTGACCCGGCCGAGCAGTTCGCTCGGGGTGTGGAGCTGGACAATCGTGCTTCGGGAGACGACGGCAACGGTGTCCGCGGCACCGGCCACGGCGAGGAACGCCAACGCCAGCCAGGGCGCGGGCGAGAACGCGAACAACGCCAGCGCGATCCCCCAGGCCGCCGACCCGGCCAGCATCACCAGCCCGTGCCGCGGCAACCGGGTGAACGTGCCGGACAGCACCGACGCGGTGACACCACCCACGGCGATCGCGGTGAGAAAGAGGCCGAGCGTCCGCGGATCGTTGCCGAACCGCTCCGCATTGATCACCGGGAACAGACTGATCGGCATCGACAGCACGGTCGCCGCCAGATCGGTGATCAACGCACCCCGGATCACCGGCGTCGACACCACGAACGTGAGCCCTTCCCACACAGCGTGCAGTCCGGGTTGGGCGATCGCTGCGACCCGCATCCGCGGCAGACCGAGTACGCCGTACAGCGCGGCGAGGAAACTGAGACAGTCGATCAAGTAACAAGCTCCCGTACCCCAGGCACCGACAACCAGCCCACCGATCGCGGGGCCGATCAACATCGCACCCTGGAAGCCGACCCGGTTGAGCGCGATCCCGGCGGCGAGGAGCTCGCGAGGCAACAACTGCGGCAGGACGGTCCGCGCCACCGGTCCGGCGGCAGCGCCGAACGAGGCTTGCGCGGCAACGAGCCCGAGCAGTACGACGACTGGCACCGAGCCGATCACCAGTTGACTTGCCATCACGGCCGCAGTGATCAGCTGCCCGCAAGTGGTGATCAGGTAGAACCGCCGGCGCTCGACCCGGTCAACCAGAGCGCCGGCGAACAGGCCGAGCAGGATCAACGGCAACGCTTGGGACAGGCCGACTGCGCCGGTCCAGGCGGTGCTCTTCGTCTCGTCCCAGACCTGGAACATCACCGCGACGAAGGCCAACTGCCCACCGAACGCCGACAGCACCTGTCCGAGCCACAACCGCCGGAACACCGGAACGGTCCGCAGCGGCTCCAGGTCGATGAACGCGTGCTTGACGCTCACTGCTCCAGCTCGAGCTTCTCGGCGATCCGATCGTGGAAACTCTTCCGTGCCAGGGCTGCCTCCACGTCCTGGACGACCTGCGCCATCGCGTACGGGATCTCGGCTTCCAGCTCGGCGATCGCGGCCTCGGTGGCGCGCCACTCGGCGGCGAGCAACTCGACGATCTTCTTCGCCTTCGCGGTCAGCGCAACCTTCTTGCTGCGGGCATCGGTCCCGGGCACGGTCCGGACCAGGCCGGCCGTGCGCATCGCCGAGACCTTCTGGCTGAGGGCCGAGTGTGTCCGGCCGACCGACTCGGCCAGCTCAGTGATCGTCATCGGGCCCTTGGCATGCAGCCGCAACAACTCCATCACATAGCTGGGCTTCAGGCCCTTGATCTCCCGATCGATGTAGATCTGCCCGATCTCGGCATCCATCCGGGCCAGCAACTGATGTAGCGGCCGCCACTGACTCTGCTCGGTAGGGTCGTCCATGGCGCGATCATAACAGTACTTATATAAGTCCTGTTGGTTCAGGCCGGGACCAGATCACCGCGTGCTGGTTGCCGACGCGGGTGAAGCGGCCGGCGGGGAAGACAGCGCCGTACGCCTGCTCGAAGGTGGTGCGGCTGAGGTAGCGGTCGCTGACGCGATGGTCGAGCCAGTCGCCGGTCGACAGGCGGAAGATCTCCCAGGCATCGCCGGGGCTGCGCTGGATCAGGTTGCGGCCGAGCTTGCGGATCTCGTTGCCGTAGAGGCGCCACCGCGGGTTGGCCGGGCGCGGTGAGACGGTGTCCGCGAGGGCGGCGCGGCCGCCGACCGCGACGAGCGAGCGGATATGACGCAGTACGGCGGGTAGGTCGGCGACGTGGTGAAGTGTCGCCGAACTGGTGACGAAGTCGTACTGCCCGGCGATGTCGAGGATGCCGGCCTCGAGATAGCTGAGGTTCGACCGCGGCCGCTTGCGGCGGGCCAGCCGGATCATCGGGCCGGAGAGGTCGATCGCGTCGACGTGGTCGAAGTACTCGGCGAGGACGACCGCGTGCCGGCCGGCTCCACAACCGAGGTCGATGGCGCGACGGCGGCGATCGGGCAGGACGGTCGGCAGCCAGTCGGCGACCGCGTCGTCAGTCAGCTCCCCCAACCGGTCGTACCGCTCCGCCAGATGATCGAACGACTGTTCCCGCCCCATGCTGATGAGATGCGGAACCGCTGGAAAAGGTTGACCGCCGGATCCAGACGATCGCGAGTACGGCGGCCAGCCCGCTGATCGCGGTCAGGGTAGCGAAGCCGTAGCGCGTGTCGGTGCGGCCGGTGACGACCGACGTCACCAACATGACGACAACCGTCGCGGCCAGCCCGTACCCGTTGGCAACCCCGAAGGCGTGGCCGACCCGCGACTCGTCGACCGAGGTCATGAGGAGGGATCTGGTGGCGATGCGCGCCTGGCCGAACACGAACGCTCCGACCAGCACGAGCCCCATCAACGCGCTCACCCCGAAGAGCGGCTGCATGACCAGCAACACGTTGCACAGCAGGAATCCGACGACCGCGAGCCGAAGATCACCGAACCGTACGGCGGACCATCGGTAGGCGACCGCGGCCAACAGGAAACCCACGCCGCCGACCGCATCCACCACGCCCAGGACCGCCGGTCCTCGACGCCATTCGCCGACGAGCAACACCGGTAGCAGAGCGTTGAAGACAGTCACCACCACGAGCCCTTGCCCGAAGAGCAGCGCGAGTGGGCCTAAGGGAAGAGGACGGAGGCCTGAGGCGGGGGTTGCCGCTGGTGCCGTGGGCAGGGGCAACTGCACACGCCTTCGGGCCGGACCGACGGCGGCGACAAAGAGTGCGGAGGCAACGAACGTCAGGCCGTTGAAGACGAACAGCGGCGTGGAACCGAAGTACTGCAGCGCGAAGCCGCCTACCGATGCTGAGAGCAACATTCCGCACTGGAGCGCCATCTCGTAGTGGCCGTTGAAAGAGCGCAACTCAGCGGCGGGGACACGCTCTCGGACCAGGGCCGCGCTGGTCGGGATGAAGAGCGCGGCGACCACGGCCAGCGCGAAGTTGGTGGCATAGATGAGGGCTTGTTGCGGAGCACCGAGGGCCAGACCCAGCGGGAGGCAGAGCGCCGCGACGGCACTGATCAGATCGCAGCCGATCCACAACCGGCGCCGGTCGAACCGGTCCGCCAACCGACCGAAGTACGGCGAGAGGACGGCCTGCGGGACCGCCACCGCAATGAAGAGCCACCCGACATCCAGCATCGATCCCTGCGCGCGGACGAGCAGGAGCGCGGCACCGAGGAGCTGGATGTTGTTGCCGAGGGACGTGATGAAGGCTGCCGGCAGGAGCAGCTTGTGGTTCCGCGAGCTGAGCACTCCACCACGGTCCCAGCAAACCCTGACAACCAATGTCAGTGTTGCTTTTCGCTACCGCAGTTGCGTAAATTTGTTTTCGACACCGCAGTAGCGAAAAGAGGGTGGCGATGGTTGGACGCGGTCGGCCGCGGGATGCGGGGATCGAGCGCCGGGTGCTGGAGGCCGCGATGGGCGAGATGCGCGCGCGGGGGTACGACGGGATGTCGATCGACCGGGTCGCCGAACGGGCCGAGGTCGCGAAGACGACGCTGTACCGGCGATGGCCGACCAAGGCCGAGCTGGTGATCGCGATGATCACCGAGCTGCGGTCCGCCGTACCGTTCGAGCCGAGTGGTGACCCGCGGCGGGATCTCACCGATCTGGTCACCGGCATCGCCACCACGCTCAACGCTCTCCCGACCACCCTGGTCGCAGACCTGGCCGCGGCTGCCGCTCGTGAGCCGCGGGTCGGCGAGAGCATCCGCGCGCTGTGGGGCGAGCGGCACGCGGCAGTCACCGCCGTACTCGCGCAGGCCCAAACCGACGGCCGAGTCCCCGGACATGCCTCCCCCGCCGTGCTGGTCGACCAGCTCGTCGGGCCTCTGTACTACCGGCTCCTCGTCACCGGCGAGCCGATCACCACCGACTACGTGAGGGAGCTGGTGCTCAGCACCCTCGGACCCGATCTGGAGCAGTCATGAAGAAGAAGTCGACCAAGATTCTCACCGCGGTAGGCGCCGTCGTCGTCCTACTCGCCGGCTACACGATCTTCACCGTCGCCCGCCCGTTCGTCCTGCACACCGAGCTCGACATCAACGCGAGTCCCGAGCAGGTCTGGAAAGTTCTGGCGGATCGACAGTCCTACCCGGAGTGGAACCCGTTCATCATCTCGTCGACCGGTGAACTCATCAAAGGCAACACCATCACCAATGTCCTCCGCGACACCAAGGGCGGCGAGACCAAGTTCACCCCCGAACTCCTGGCCGTCGAGCCGAACAAGGAGCTCCGCTGGATCGGCAAGATCCCGCCGGGCGCGATCTTCGACGGCGAACACTCCTTCCGCCTCGAGCAACTGCCGAACGGCCGCACTCGCCTGATCCAGGAGGAAGTGTTCCGTGGCGCCGCGATCCCCTTCACCCGCTCGATGCTGAACAACACCATCAAGCCCCAGTTCGAAGCCATGAACCGGGCCCTCGCCGCACGAGCGGCTGCCTCATGACCGGACTTCTTCGCGCGGTGGATGCCGTCACAGTGCGCGTGCCGGATCTCGACGGCGGGCTCGCCTTCTACCGGGACGCCCTGGGACACGAGCTGATCTGGCGGAACGACGAGATCGGACAGGCCGGACTCCGGCTGCCGGCCAGCGACACGGAGATCGTGCTGGCCACGGATCTCGAGTACGCCCCGAGCTGGCTGGTGGACTCGGCCGATGCGGCCGCGGAGCAGATCGTGGACCGCGGCGGCCGGCTCGTCAGTGCGCCGTTCGACATCCCGGTCGGGCGCTGTGCGGTGGTCGAGGATCCGTTCGGCAACCGGCTCGTCGTACTCGATCTGTCGAAGGGGCTCTACGTCACCGACGACGGCGGGACAGTCACCGGGATCGAATGAGGTTCATTCGCCCAGTGCATCAACTCATGGCGAAAGATTCATTGGACGGATGAGTTGGCCGATGATTGGCTCGACGCATGGAGAAGCGCAGATTAGGACGAGTCGGGATCGAGGTCAGCCCGCTGGGGTTCGGGTGCTGGGCGATCGGCGGTCCGTTCAGTGATGAGGCGGGGAAGCCGCTGGGCTGGGGTGAGGTCGACGACAAGGAGTCGGTACAGGCGATCCGGCGGGCGATCGACCTCGGCGTGACGTTCTTCGACACCGCCGATGTGTACGGGGCCGGCCACAGCGAACGCGTACTGGGCAAGGCACTCGAGGGCCGTCGCGATCAGGTCGTGATCGCGAGCAAGTGGGGCAACACCTTCGACGAGACCGCTCGGGTCATGCAGGAGCAGGACGGCTCACCGGAGTATGTGCACAAGGCAGTTCGGGCCTCGCTCGACCGGCTCGGGACCGATTATCTCGACCTGTATCAGTTGCACTTCGACACGACCGACGAGATCGCCCAGCCGTTGCGGGAGGCGTGCGAGGACCTGGTCCGGGAAGGGCTGATCCGCAGCTACGCCTGGAGCACGGACACCGTGCACAGCGCCGAGCTGTTCGCCGAAGGCAAGCACTGTTCGGCCGTCCAGCACGAGGCGAGCGTCCTGCACGACGCTCCGGAGATGTTCGCCTTGTGCGAGCGCGCCGACCTCGCAAGCGTCAACCGCACTCCCCTCGGCATGGGGATCCTCGGTCGTCGCGACGCCTCCCGGCCGGCGACCGGCGCGGACATCCGCACACTGCCGCCGTCCTGGCTCCGGTTCTTCGCGGAGGGCGGCACACCTGCTCCGGAGTGGTGGGACAAGGTATCGGCGGTCCGTGATGTCCTCGAGAGTGACGGCCGGACGCTGGCGCAAGGCGCGCTCGCGTGGCTGTGGGCGCGGAGCCCGCGGACGGTCCCGATCCCCGGCTTCCGCACGGTCGCGCAGGCGGAGGAGAACGCCGGGGCAATGGCGTTCGGCCCGCTCAGCGACAGCCAGCTGACCGAGATCGCCAAGCTGATCGCGGACTAGCTCACGGGACTGCGGACCTCCAGCACTCAGTAACCCGCCTCGCGGCGCCGCCCTTACGCTCAGCCTGCCCTCGGGCGGCGCCGTGAGGCGGCCTTGATGAGTGCTGGAGGTCCGCATCGCCTTCCGGTCAAGGTCTTGCTAGCTCAGATTTATCGATATACCTTCGCCATGAACTTCCCCGGGTGACGAGGTACGTCGTGGAATCAGTCGAGTGGTTTGGTGGTGCCGCGCTGGATCAGCCGCGCCGGCGTGATCAGTTCCTGTGGCTCGCCGGTCGGGCCGCCGTTGATCTGGGCGATCAGCAGCGCGACGATCGCGTCCGCCATCTCCTCGTGGCCCGGGTTGATGGTGGACAGCGCCGGGACCAGGTACGGCGCCTCGTCGATATCGTCGAAGCCGATCACCTGAACGTGTTCCGGCACTCGCAGCGCCGCATCCGCCAGGGCCCGAAGGGCGCCCAAGGCAACCACATCGGTGAGCGCGAACACGGCATCGAAAGCGATCCCACGGTCGAGCAGCGACCGGATCGCGTCGTACCCGTCCTGCAGGCCGAACCGGCAGCGGACGGTCAGCTCCGGATCGATCGGTACGCCGGCCTCCGTGTGCGCGAGTTCGTACCCTTCGGCCCGCAGCGCGGGCATGTTCGCGGTCCAGTCGGGGTTGCCGCCGAGCATCGCGATCCGCCGGGCGCCGGTGGCGAGCAGGTGCGCGGTCGCCTGCCGGGCGCCGTCGACGTTGTCCATCATCACGTGGTCGTACTTCGACGGCAGCGCCCGCTCGCCGATCATCACCACGGGCGCGTCGTTGCGGAGCTGGGTCAGTTCGGCCGGATCACTGTCGACCACGCTCAGCACCAGCCCGTCGTACATCCGCAGCCGGGAGAAGGCGACCGCGTCCAGCTCGCCCTCGCGACTGGCGCCGGTGCGCTCCATCACGATCCGGAGCCCGTGCGTCTCGAACCGATCCGCGAGCCGGCCGGCCAGCTGGGCGAAGTACGGGCGCTCGAGCTCCGGAACCGCGAGACCGACGACTCCGGTCTTGCCCGCGCGCAGGTGCCGGGCGGCCAGATTGACCTGGTACCCGAGGTCGGTGATCGCGGTCAGCACCCGCTCCCGCGTCGCGGCGCCCACGCGCGGTCGACCGTTGATCACGTTCGAAACGGTCATAGTGGACACCCCCGCCGACCGCGCCACATCGGCCATGGTGACGACGCTGGATGTCTTCTTCACGCCGACCACTGTAAGAGACCGAAGGAGCTGAGCCTTGAACACACAAGCGTCCGCCCGGGTCGTGATCGATCTCGACGTACCGGGTCCGACCATCAGCCGGCATCTCTATGGGCACTTCGCGGAGCATCTCGGCAGGTGCATCTACGGCGGTTTCTACGTCGGCGAGGACTCCGAGCTGCCGAACGAGGGCGGTATCCGGCTTGACGTGGTCGAGGCGCTGCGGGCGCTGAACATCCCGAACCTGCGCTGGCCGGGTGGCTGTTTCGCGGACGAGTACCACTGGAAGGACGGGATCGGGCCGAAGGCGGATCGCCCGTCGATGATCAACACGCACTGGGGCAATGTCGAGGAGAACAACCACTTCGGCACGCACGAGTTCATGGCGTTGTGCGATCTGCTCGGCGCGGATCCCTACGTCAACGGCAACGTGGGCAGCGGGACCGTGCAGGAAATGAGTGAATGGGTCGAGTACCTGACCCGCGACGGCGACAGCCCGATGGTCCGGCAGCGCAAGGCGAACGGCCGCGACGAGCCGTGGAAGGTCCCGTTCTGGGGCATCGGCAACGAGAGCTGGGGCTGCGGCGGCAACATGCGGGCCGAGGCGTACGCCGATCTGGCCCGCAGGTACGCGACGTTCTGCCGGGACCACGGCGACAACAAGCTGTACAAGATCGCCGCCGGTGCGGCCGACGACGACCTCGCCTGGACCGAGGCGCTGATGAAGGCGATCAGCTGCCTGGGCTGTGGACGCGATCCGAAGAACATCTTCCAGGCGATCTCGTTCCACTACTACACAGTGGCTGGGACCTGGGAACACAAGGGCGCGGCCACCGACTTCGGCATCGACGACTACTACCGGACCATCATCAAGGCGCAGGACATCGAGCGGGTGATCCGCGGCCACTCCGCGGTGATGGACGCGTACGACCCCGAGCGCAAGGTCGGCCTGGTGCTGGACGAATGGGGCACCTGGTGGGATGTCGAGCCGGGCACGAACCCCGGGTTCCTGTATCAGCAGAACGCGATGCGGGACGCGCTGGTGGCAAGCCTGCACTTCGATGTGTTTCACCGGCATGCCGAACGGCTGGTGATGGCGAACATCGCGCAGACGATCAACGTGTTGCAGGCGATGCTGCTCACAGATGAGGACGGCGGTCTCGTGCGAACTCCGACGTACCACGTGTTCGAGATGAACAAGGGGCACCACGATGCGGTGTCGGTGCCGACGCATGTCGTTGAGCGGCCGACGCCGTACGAACTGGATGGCAAGTCGATGGAGCTGGTGTCGGCGTCGGCCTCGGTGAAGGACGGGCGGGCGTTGGTGTCGATCAGCAATCTGGATCCGGTCGCGCCACTGGACGTCGTACTGGATCTGCGCGGCGGCACTGTCCGTGAGCCGGTCGGACGGTTGCTGACGGCATCGAAACCGCAGTCGTACAACACGACGACGGATCAGTCCGCGGTGGCTCCGATTCCCCTTACCGGACTGGAACCTGAGCCCCGCGGACTGCGCGTCACGCTGCCGCCGCACTCGTTCGCGACGGTCAGTCTGGGCGTGTGACCTGGATCTGGAACTCGTGCACCCAGTTGTCAGGGTTGTCCGGGTCGAACTCGAGAGTGACCTCCCGGGCATACCCCTGACTGCGGTAGCCGTTGTCCTCGATCCAGCGTGCCAGCGTCTGCATGCTGCGTTCGGCTTCCATCATGTCGCCCTGATGGACGATGGTCGCGGCCTGCGGGAACTCCGGTAGGTCGAGGAAGTCGAGGTCGGCGGCCTTCGAGCCGGCCTCGACGGGTACGGCGGCATGGACGCGGACCGCCTCACCTTCGGCGTTCTCGTAGTACGCGACCGGTGAACCGGACGGGCTGATCCCCGCCATGCCGAGGCGCTCGAACAGCTGGCCGAACAGCGGTTGCAGGACCGGACCGATGTCCTCACCGTCGTAACTCGCCGAGATCGCCGACAGCTCGGCGACCCGGGTCGGGGCGATGCGTTTCAGGACGACGTCATCAGTAGGCATGTGACCTTCCTTCTCGATCAGGCGGAGCCTCGCCTCGACACTGGTCAGCCGGGCCGCGCTCCGGGACAACTCGTCCTCGAGCTGCGCCTGCCGCATCCGCAGCATGCCGCGCAGTTCCTCGGCGCTCGGTTTGGCGTCGACGATCTCGTGCACCTGCTGCAGCGTGAAGCCGAGATCCTTCAGCGCGATGATCCGGTTCAGCCGACTGAACTGGTCGGCCGAGTAGAACCGGTAGCCGGTCACCGCATCGACGACAGCCGGTCGGAGCAGCCCGATCGCGTCGTAGTGCCGAAGCATCCGGGCCGATACCTGGCCGAATGCCGCGAAGTCTCCGATGGTGAACATGACTTCAGCCTTCCGGTTGACACAGTGTGAAGGTCAAGAGTTCTCGCGCCGGTACCTGCCCGGGGTGATTCCGGTCGCCTCGCGGAACGCCCGGGAGAAGGCGGATTCCGACTGGTAGCCAACCCGCGCGGCGACGGTCGCCACGGTCTGGTCCGGATCGGTGAGCAGGTCGGCGGCCACCATCATCCGCAGCGAGGTCACGAAGGCGGCGGCGGTCGCCCCGGTGTGCCGACCGAAATGGCGTACGAACGTTGCCCGGGACATCGATGCGACCTCGGCCAGCCGTTCGACCGACCAGGTGGCGGCGGGATCTTGCAGGACGGCCGCGACGGCCGCTGCGATCCGGCGGTCCTCGATCGCGGTCCAGGGTGCGACGCCGGGCAGGCCGCCACGGCGCAGCACCATCGCCAGGAGAGCGCCGGACAGTGAGTCGAGGACAGCCGCTGTACCCGGTCCATCGGCCCGGGCCTCCAGGCGCATCAGCTCGCTGAGGATGCGGACCGAGTCGTCGGCCGCGTCGAAGGAGACGACCAGCGGGTCGGGAAGGCTGCTCAACAGGAGTCGGCCGGCGGACGAGCCGACTGTGTAGTGGCCGCAGAAGATGTCGGTGGCCGGTTCACCGGACGGGCTGCGGATCGTGTCGAACGCGTCGCCCGGGGTCTCGACCGACGCGCGCAGCCGCCCGGATCCCGCCGTACGAATCGTGTGGGCCTGGCTGCTCGGCAGCAGGACCGCGTCGCCGCCTTTCAGGTGGACCTGCCGCCCCGGCAGATCCAGGGTGCAGTCGCCGTCGAGGACGAAGTGGAACGCGGCTTCGGCATCGCCCAACGGCTCGACCTTCATCTCGGTCGCGCCGGCGAGCAGGCAGCGCTTGTCCACGGTCGCCCGCAGGCGAGCCAGTTCGATCAGCCGGGTGATGGTATCCATGAGACGCCTGCGCAGGAAGATGAGCCAAGAACAGCTGGTACGGCTCAATCCTAGTGATCAGACTCAAAGCATGACTTCTACCCTGCAGGCGGACGTGGTCGTGATCGGGTTCGGCAAGGGCGGCAAGGTCGCCGCCGCCGCGCTCGGCCGGGCCGGCCGGCGCGTGATCCTGATCGAGCGCTCGGACCAGATGTACGGCGGTACCTGCCCGAACGTCGGCTGCGTCCCCACCAAGATGCTCGTGCACCACTCCGGCAAGCGCCGGCCGGACGACTCGCCGCAGGAGTGGTTCGAGCACGCGATCGGTGAAGTGAAGGCGCTGACCACGACCTTCCGGGCGGGCAACTTCGAGGCGTTGAACGGCGCGGAGACCATCACGGTGCTCACCGGTACGGCGCAGTTCGTCGACGCCCACACCGTTGCCGTCGACGACATCCTGATTACCGCAGAGACGATCCTGATCGACACCGGGTCGGAGCCGGTCTTCCCGGACATCCCCGGCCTGCGGGAGAGCCCGCGCACGGTGACGAACGTCGATCTGGTCCACACCACTCACCTGCCCGGCCGGCTGGCCGTGATCGGCGGCGGGTACCTCGGCATCGAGTTCGCCTCGATCTACCGGCGTTTCGGAACCCAGGTCACCGTGTTCGAGTCGTCGGCGCGGATCCTCGGTCAGGAGGACGACGACATCGCGGCCGCCGCGACCGACATCCTGACCGGCGAGGGCGTCGACATCGTCACCGGCGCCCAGGTCCAGGAGATCCGTGACGAGGACACGGTTGTCTACCGGAAGAACGGACGCGAACACACACTCACCGTCGACGCGATCCTGGCCGCAACCGGGCGTACGCCGGTCACCGCCGAACTGCAGTTGGAGAACGCAGGCGTTCGTACGACGGAACGCGGGGCCGTCGAGGTGGACGAGTACCTGCGGACCAGCCAGCCGCACATCTTCGCGCTCGGCGACGTCAACGGCGGCCCGCAGTTCACGTACATCTCGCTGGACGACAGCCGGATCGTGCTGGATCAGCTGCTCGGGGACGGGAAACGGTCCACTGCCGATCGGGTCGCCGTACCGCGCACGCTGTTCATGTCGCCGCCGCTGGCGACGATCGGGCTGACCGAGAAGGCCGCGCTGGCGGCCGGGTACCGGATCAAGGTCGGGATGGAGAACGTCGCCGATATCGTCGCGATGCCGCGGGCCTACATCGTCGAGGAGACGCGTGGCGTGATGAAGTTCGTGATCGACGCGGAGACCGACGAGATCCTCGGCGCGGCCCTGCTCAGCGTCGATGCGCAGGAGCTGATCAACACGGTCGCGCTGGCGATGCGGCACCGGATCACCGCGACGGAGCTGCGGCAGTCGATCTACACGCACCCGTCGTCGACGGAGGCCTTCAACGAGGTCCTCGGCGCGATCGTCCGGACGGCGTGAGGCGGATGGTGTTGGGAGCTGACGCGGTGCTGGTTGGGAGCTGACGCGGCTGGTGGTCAGGAGCTGACGTGGCTGCGGCGGTCGCGGATCGCCTTGGTGGCGACGCCGGCCAGCAGGATGACGACACCGCCGGCGCCGAGGCCGGTGACGACGTCGCTGCGGGTGTCCAGGCGGGCGTCACACTGCATCGGCGTGATGCCCTTCTCGGGCTGGAAGACCGATCCGCACGCCTGGCTGTCGACGTGCACCGGCCGAACGGCGAGCACCACCCCGGCGATCAGCAGGACCACACCTACCGCGCCGAGTACCTTGCTCAGCACTGCCCAACCTGGAGAGAGGCAGGGGCTGTCGGCTCGAACACCGGACAAGACCTCGGGACGCCAGCCGCTAGGACCGACCACACCTGCCTGGTCAGATCCTGCATATAGCGCTCACACTCCCTGGTAGCCCGGTAAGATTTGATCAAATCTAACGCAGCTAGCGGCTACCGTCTAAACCCGGACCGGCCCCCTGATCGAATCTTCACTCAGTTCTAACGATCCCCAGCGCCGAACCGTTCACTCCTCGACGCTTTTCGGGTTGGCCTTCGGGTGGCGCTCAGGTTGGCCCTCAGGTTTGGCTCTCAGGTCGGCCCTCAGGTCGGCCCTCAGGTCGGCATCGTGAAGGTCTTGGGGGGTGGGGCGGGGTTGGCCGAGTGGTGGGCGGTGGCGATCGTGATGCGGCGCATGGTCAGGGCGAACGTCTGCCAGTCGGGCTCGCTGTAGCCGGTGCCGATCGGGAACCACAGGCCGGCGTCGTGCCCGATCGACGTGGCGGCGCCGGCCGCGATCGCCTTGTCCGCCTCAGGCCCCATCGCCGCCCGGCCGTCGGCGCCGATCACGAGCGCAATCGGATCCTGGATGCCGGTGAAACGAGGCAGCGTGCAGGTGTCCGCGGCCGTACCGGCGCCGAGGACGAACATCGACACCAGGTCGAACTCGTCGGCCAACTGGCGGACCACGGGGAAGATTGCCTGCGGCAACGGCGCTTCCAGGCCGGGGCAACCGATCGCCAGCGTCACGGACTCTTCCAGCCCAGCTGGGCGGTTGACAATCTCGATCACGCCGTTGGCCGGGCGGGTTCCGTGCCGACCGTCCGGGCCGGTCAGGGTGAGCATGGTCGATCGCGGCACCCAGCGACGGCAGAAGTGGGTCAGCTCGGCGGTGTCCCATGGCTGGGAGACCGGTTCTTCGGTACCCCAGCCGGCCGGCGGACCGCCGGCGAGTTCCCGGAGCAGGAACTCGGCCGCACCGCCGACGATGGTCCCCTCCGCGGCCGGGTACCGCACTCGCGCCACGAGTTGCAGGGACGCGTGAATGCCGTCCTGCTCTTGGAGATAGTCCGGGGTGGGCTTGGGGTTCTCCTCGTCTCCGGTCGGCACGAACAGGTTTCCGTCCCATACCAACGGCTCGCCGCTCAAGCCGTCGTACGACGGACCAGAATCGTTGCCGTTGACAACCCAGCAGCCGCCGGTGCCCGGGGCAAGCAGTTGGGTGCGGACCGCGTGCGTCACGCGGGTTGTCCTCGGCGTGACGAGTTGGAGCACGCGTTGGGACCGCTCGGCCGTGATCGCGGCGTCGAGTAGCCAGCTCGACAGGCCGACGACCTCGCGGTCCTGCATCATCACGATCGCCTTCTCGGTGATCCGATCCGCTCCGGCGACGAAGTCGAGCATGTCGGTCATCGCTCCAGCTCCTCGGATCCGCGCGATCGCTCGGCCCGGGCGGCTGTGAGTGCCTCGTCCATTCCCAGCCGGCTGGGCGCGAACGAGAAAACGGTGCCATCGGCAACCAGGAAGACCCGGTTCGCGATGCCCGGCGGGACGAAGGCCAGCCACTCCTCGACCGGCGTCGTACGCCAGTCCGCGATGGTTTCGGGCGACCAGGAGTCCGGCGCGACCGAGTGCTGGGCCAGCCAGCCGGCCAGCAGCTCGCGGGCCGCGGCTTCGGTGTTGTTCGGCATCAGGCACTTCCTTTGCTGACGGTCACCACGTGGACTCCGGTTCGGCGGGTGAGCCTTCCCAGTCGCCGTTGGGTTCGCGGATCGTGTACTCGAGTCGCTCGAGCTTGGACGGGTACCTGTGCGGCCACGGCACGTCGATGGGATTGCGGCAGTCCTGCGGGTCGAGTGCACGGACCTTCCCCTGCGGGTCGACGTACGCACTGAACCAGTGCCCGCCGGCGGGCGACCATCGGACGCAGATCGCGGCGACCGTACCCGGTGGACGTCCGCGTAGTCCGGCCTCGACCTCGGCGTACGCCTTGTCGGTGAAGGCCTGCAGGTGCGCGGCCGGGTCCGGGTGCCCGGGCGGTAGGTGCCGGTCCAGCCGGTAGCCGGGGGCGCGCACGCCCATCCACTCGTACGAGTCGTCGTAGTCGCCGGGCGTGGGCGTGTTCGCGTGGTCCTTCTGGAAGTCGCCGTCGGCCAGGCGGACCCGCCGGCCCTGGATCAGGTCGACGGTCGCCCGCATCACCGCGGAGCAGTTGAACTGGTACTCCACCATCACGTTGCCCTTGGCATCGAGCTGGTGGTAGTTCGGGTTGAGCAGGCGCAGCCAGCGCTTCACGGTCAGCAGCGGGTGCCGACCGGCCGCTTGCTCCAACGCACGTTGCTTGCCGCCGCCGGGGTCGCCCGGGTTGTAGCGGGCGTCGCGGTCGCCTCTGGGTACGCCGGGTTCGCCGTACGCCGGTGGTGGGGTGAGGTCGAGCTCTCGCTCCGCATGGTGCTCCTTCGGCCCGAATCGGTCGAACAGGTCGTCGCCCTGCCGGATCCGCAGCCGCGGCGGGCGACCACGCTCCTGCGGTACGTCCCATGACACGTTGCTCGGGTCGTGCATGTCCTTCCAGTTGGGCCTGTTCGTGCCGATGTTGTGGGCATCGGGGGTTTGGCTCTGACTGGTCGTCGGCTTGCTCGGAACCGGGTCGGTGCCGTCGATCGTGTCCGGGTGGTTGCTGTACAACTCAGCCTCACGCCGCCGCCAAGCATCCACCCCGCCCTCATCATCCCGAACCGGCCGCCGCGGCTGGTTCGGCTGATTGGGTTGGTTGGGTTGGTTCGGTTGGTTGGGCTGGTTCGGTTGGTTCGGTTGGTTGGGCTGGTTCGGTT
>NZ_JBFAXQ010000041.1:0-49057 GCF_040680855.1 Kribbella sp. NPDC051952 | reverse complement strand
GAGACGGTTGCCGCGGTGGGCGGGAAGGACGAAGACGCTTTGGATGTCGGCCGAGTGGCGATCGGTGTCTCCGGGGCGCGGTGCTCGGGCGATGTTGGCCCGGCTGACCGAGGCACTCTTCGAGAGGACCTGGAGAACGTCTTGGCGGACGCGCTCACAGCGCTTGTGCGAAGCGGCCTGGGTGCCGTCGTCGTCCCGGTCACGCAATCGCTCGAAGATCGCTTCCAGCTCCCCGGGCGGACTCGCGATGTCCGGCGAGATCAGCGTGGCCATCCGCAGGACCCGCTCCAGCTCGTCGAGCAGATCCACGATCGCCTTGGCCAGCCGGTTGTTGCCGCTGTAGTTCGCGATGATGGCCTCGAACTCGATCCCGGCCTGCAGCGACTCCTCGAGCCCGACTTCACCGGCCGCGAGCGCGAAGGGCACCTTGGACAGCACCTCGAGCCGCTTGAGCGCCGGCGCCTCGACTCCTCGGCGTGCAGCCGCAGCGGCGGCCTCGCCGCACAGAAGTGTCCGCAGCGCGCACAGATCGTCCGTGTCCTGGAGCGTGATCGGGCTGACGACGTACCCCGCCCGCGGAAGCGCGTTGACGAGCCCGTCACGCCGCAACCGGGCGAGCGCCTCTCGCACCGGCGTCTTGCTGATGCGCCATTGCTGCGCGAGCGACGTCTCGGTGAAACTGCTCCCTGGCGACAGCGTCAGGTCGATGATCTGGCGCCTGATCGCCCGATAGGCCTGACTGGTGCGGTCGAGGCCACTTTCCTCGCTGCCAACCAGCAGCAGTGCGGGGACGTGCGGCGTTCCACGGATGACGGAATGGATATCGAGCACCATTTGAGCGTATCACCGAGCGGAGTTGATACAGCAGACTCGCCGTACGCAGGTGTCTTAAGATGTTTATCTTGTCTTTTGATATCTCAACGGATAAACTCTGCCTGTGCAGCGATCATGGACTCCCACCGTGCGCGACCTCCCGACCATGGGGGCGATGAGCGCGCGCGACCGCGCGGCCAGGAGCACCGGCAGCGGAGTCAAGGTTCTCCCGCTGGTGGGAGCTCCCGTCCTTCCGATGCCGGCGCATGTGCGGCAGGCGGTCGCGGACGCGATGGACCAGCCCGACCCACGCAACAGCCGCGGCCTCCCCGAACTGCGGACCGCGATCGCGGCCGAACTCGAGCGCGATCACCGCCTCCACGTCGACCCCGATCGCCGGCTGCTCATCACCCACGGCGCGATGCACGGCCTGTCTCTGGTCCTGCGCACGATGCTCGCTCCGGGCGACGAGGTCATCGTGCCCGCGCCGACCTTCTTCTTCGACGGCCTCCTGCGCGAATGCGGTGCGACGCCACGCTACGTCCCGTCCCGCGCGGAGGACGGCTGGGCGCTCGATCCCGCCGAGTTGGAGGCCGCAGTCACACCGGACAGCCGCGCGATCCTCCTCTGCAACCCGAACAACCCGACCGGTTACCTACCCGACGCCGCGACCGTCGCAGCGATCGTCGACATCGCCGCGCGCCACCGACTGCTCGTCATCTCCGACGACTCCTGGCAGCACTTCACGTACGACGGCCGTCCCTATCAGCCCGTGGAGGCCTTCGCCGATCGCTGGCCGCACATCGTCACGATCACGAGCCTCAGCAAGTACTACGCCCTCGCGACCTGGCGGCTCGGGTACGTCGTTGCGCCGCCGCCGATCGTCGACGCACTCGAACGCCGCCTCCAGTGGGAAGCCGTCAATTGCGGAACAGTTCCACAACGGGCCGCGGTCGCGGCCCTGACCGGACCACGCGACTGGCTCGACCAGGCGCTCTCGACGTACCAGGTCAAGCGCGACCTCGTCTGCGACGGCATCGCGGCAAGCGGCCTGCCCGCGCCCGTCCGACCTGCCGCCGGCGCCTTCCTACTCGTCGACTGTTCCCGCCTCGGTCGCACACCGGCCGAGATCGACCGCACTCTCCTGCGCCACGGCATCACCACGATCCGCGGTGCGGACATGCACGCCCCCGAGACCCACGTCCGGCTCACCTTCGGCTCGTCCGAGCAAGTCCTTACCGAACTTGTCGACGCGCTGACCCAGGCCTGCCGCTCAGTGCCCCAGTAGGCCGACGGCGAAGGAGACGACCAGGACGGAGAGCATCAGGGCCGAGACGGACTCGACGGCCATCAGCAGCTTGGCCCGGACGCTCAACGGCATGGTGTCGGTCGGGCTGAACGCCGACGAGTTGGTCACGGACACGTACAGGTAGTCGATGAATCCTGGTGCCCACCCGGACTTGGCCGACGACCGCTTCGCGACTTCGCTGATCGCGTCGTGGTCCTCGTCCTGCGGGAAGCGGAAGTCGGCGTCGGGCAACCCCGGCCGGTCGACGCGGAACCGCGTGACGGGACCGCCGCGGTCGAGCTCCCAGTACGCGAGCGCGAAGACGAGAACGTTCGTCAGCCACACCTGGCCGGCGGCTGCGAGCAACTGCCCACCGGCCGTCGCCTCGCCGATGACCAGCGACCGGATCAGCAGCACGAGCGCGGTCGTGTTGGACAACGCGATCAGCAGCACGAGCCCGATCGACAGCCGCCGCAGCAGCCGGTTCTGTCTGCTCATCCGGCGCGGGTTGGCCAGGACCAACGGGATGAACAGCAGCAACTCGAGCCCCGGGATCACGAACCGTGGCCCGATCTGGAGAGCGCTCGGCAGTACGGCGTACAGCCCGATCGCCACCATCACCCCGATGGCGGCCGGTAACCGGGGCTCCCCCGGATGCGCCTGTCTCCCCTTCTCATCAGCCATGCGAGTCACCCTGACACACCCCGGCACGACCTTGTCGTAGCAGGCAGCTGAGTCGGCGCAGCAGGCAGCTGAGTCGGCGCAGCAGGCTCAGAAGTCGATGCGCATGACGGCTCGGCGGTTGCCCGGGCGGCTCACCTCGGCGAAGCCGGCGTCGGCGAACATCGCGAGCGTGCCGACGGACCCGCCGTCCACGAAGTCCGGGTAGCCCTCGACTGCGCGGGCACCGCCTTCACGGGCGAACCCGACGGTTGCGCGGGCGAGCGCGCGGCTGATGCCCCGCCGCCGGTAGCCGGCGCGGGTGACGAAGCAGGTCACCGCCCAGACCGTGGTGTCGGTCTTGTCCTCGCTACGGCCCAGCCAGGGGACGCGGAAGTCGCGGAGCAGCCTCGGGTGGTCGGCCCTCGGTGCGACGGCGCACCAGCCGACCGGCTCGCCATCGAGGTACGCGACCAGACCGCTCGTCGCGCGTGCCTTCCCGTTTCCGCAGGCGGTCTGGTCGCGGAGGCGGGCGGCAAGCTCTTCGGGACCTTCAGATGCCCAGGACTCCTTGGGCAGCATCCGGAACCGCTGGCACCAGCACCGCCCGGTGTCAGTGCTCGCACCGAAGACCGCTTGCAGGTCCTCCCACTCCGCCTGATTGGCCGGGACGATCGTGAGCTGCTCGTCTGTGACCGGCTCCCGCGAACGCCTCGGGCGAGCAACCGGCGTGCGCTTGGCCTTCTGCTGCCGGGGTTGCGCGTCAAAGGTGAGGCGAACGTCTACCTCGTCCCCTGCGTCCAGTCCGGCCGGCTTGCGTACGGCGTCCTTCAGCGGGAGCAGGTAGGCACCATCCTTCGGCCACAGCGTCGTCCTCCACTCGGTCCCGCCGAGCTGGGCGCGGATCGGGAGCGTCCCCCAGCCGTAGCTCGCGGCCGAAGCCGCCGCCCGCAGCGCGGCAGTCTCCTCCTCGGGCACCGGAACGAAGTAGTACGGCGCCGGCCCGCGCCACTCGATCAACTCGCCGCTGAACTCCAGCTCCATGACCAGATGCTAGGGGGCGTTCCGGTCCTCGATGGCCTTCACGGTCTTCGCGAACGCCTTCGTCAAGACACTCCGGCCAAGGATCCCGACGAACAGCCCGAGCAGCCGCCCTTGCAGATTCTTGCCCTCCCGCACGACAGTCACATCCACCGCGGTCGTCCCGTCAGGCTGCCGCGTGAAGTCGTAGGTGTGCCCCGATCGTCCACCCCAGATGTTCGAGTCCGTCGTGGTCAGCACGACGTGCTCAGGATCGGACCAGTCGTACCGAAGCCGTTCCCAGATCCCCGACGACCCCTCGGTGACGTCGGCCTCATGGTCCCCGCGCGAGTGCACCACCAGATAGTCGTCCGTACTGTTCCCGAACAACTCCCCTCGCCCCGGCCCGAAATCGGTGAGGCCGGCAATGAACTGCTCGGGTGTCGCAGTCGTCGTCGCGTGCAAATGAATCGTCGGCATGCGTGCTCAGCCTTCGTTCTCGAGGAACTTCTTGACGTCGGGCAGCTGGTTCAGGTCGATCGTGTGGCCGCCGTCGAACGAGAGGGTCTTGACGGTGGCGCCGTGCCGGCGGAGGTGGGCGGACAGGGTTTGGGTTTGGGCCGGCGTGGCCATGGGGTCTTGGTTGCCGTTGACGATCAGGACTCGTTTGCCGGTCACCGCGGGGCCGTCGGGATCGTCGTACTGGAAGGGCACCATGGCGGCGAGGAGGACCGCGCCGACCAGCGACTCCGGGTGGCGGAGGAGTAACGCGGAGGCGATGTTGGCGCCGTTGGAGAAACCGATCGCCATCCACGAGCCAGGGAATACGCCGTACTCCTGCTCGGCTGCCGTCAGGAACGCGGCGAGCTCGTCCGCGCGCTCCCGGAGGTCGTCCTCGTCGAACACGCCTTCGCGCACCCGCCGGAAGAACCGCGGCATCCCGTTCTCCAGCACGGTCCCGCGTGGTGCGAGCACTGGCGCATCGGGGGCCAGGTGCTCGCGCAGCCCGAGCAGGTCGTACTCGTTCCCGCCGGTGCCATGCAGCAGCAACAGCGGCGGACTACCGGTCCCGGGCTCCCACACGTGCGGCCGCTCGAGCGCGGTATTCACTCGGGGTCAGCCGTGGTCAGGGTCGGCAGCGACGCCTCGATCTGCTCGCGGTCCGGTTCGAGCCACGGCGGCAACTTGAGGTGCCGGCCGAGCTCCAACAGCGGTTCGTCTACGGTGAACCCGGGTTGGTCGGTCGCGATCTCGAGGAGTACGCCGCCCGGCTCCCGGAAGTAGATCGAGGTGAAGTACTGCCGGTCGAGGATCTCGGTGACCTGGATCCCGGCGGCGAGCAACTCCTCGCGCCAACGGACCTGCGTCTCGTGGTCCGGAGCCCGGAACGCGACGTGGTGCACCGTCCCGGCCGACTGCAGCCCTCGATCGTCCTTACTCGGTACGACGTCCACCGCCGTACCGTCCTGCCCACCCGACATCACGAACCGCGTCCGGTCGGTGGTGTTGTGGCCGTACTCCATGCTCAGCATCCCGGCGAGCATCTCCGCCGTCGGGTCGAGTTGTTGCTCGGTCATCGTGATCGAGTACAGCCCGCGGATCGCGTTCTCGGCCGGTACGGCGGCAGCCCCGTCCCACCCGGATCGGGAATCACCGTCCGAGGCGACCAGTTCGATCACCAACCCGTCCGGGTCGCGGAGCCGCAGTACCTCCTCGTCCGACTGGGCGAACGGGTCGTCCGCATCGACCCCCAGGTCTTTCAGCCGCCGCTGCCACCACCCGAGCGCCTCCGGCGGGATGCTGAACGCGGTCGCCGTGGTCAGCCCGGTCCCCTGCCGGCCCGCTTTTACGCCCGGCCAGGGAAAGAAGGTCAAGAGCGTGGACGGCTTCCCCGACTCGTCGCCGTAGTACAGGTGATAAGTGTCCGGCGCGTCGAAGTTGACAGTCCGCTTGACCAACCGCAGCCCCAGCACGGTGGTATAGAAATCGACGTTCCGCTGCGGGTCCTCGGCAATCGCTGTGACGTGATGAAGCCCGTGCGGTGCAACGCTGGCGTCCGACATCGCTGCTCCCCTTTCGCTGCGGCGTGCTCCTTGTCGGCAGCATAGGTCCGCGCCGCCGGGACGGATACGGCGAAGGGAGCGTGCCGGGTCGGCGTGCGAGGCAACCTCTTGTCAGGCACCATGGAGCGCGTGACCACGCCCAATCCGCGCCGACCGATCCTGCCGGGCAACAAGCTGTTCGAGTCGCTGCCCGGAGCCTCCGACCCGGCGGCCGTGACCGAGGTCGCGCACCGGACCGCCGAGCTGCTGGTGCGTGGCGTCCGCAACTCCGAGGACGCCGAGGTGCATGCGCGGGTGGTCAAGCTCGCCGACGACTACGGCCTGGACGAGCTTGCGGAGCTCTGGTCCGACGCGCCGGCCGATTCACTGCCGGGGTCGTTGTGGCGGCTGTATCTGCTGCGGTCGTGGGTGCATACCAACGCCGAAGAGGTATCCCGGGAGTTCGCGGCGGGACGCAAGTACGCCGAGGTGCATGCGGTGATCGCGGGTGTCGCCGAGCCGCCCGGACCGACCGAGGTGCGGGACATGGTCGACGCCGTCCTGCGGGGTGTCGCGACCGGGGATTTCGCCACGACGCTGGACCGGGCGGCCGCGTTCGCACGGATCGTCGCGACCGGCCGGGCACACCTCGCGGACGACGGTCACGACCGGGTGCTGTCGGCGTCGAAGCTGGTCGAAATGGCGGACCAGCTGCAGGCCGCGGCGCGCTCCGAACGCGCCGGACACCTCTGGTAGTTGCGCGCCTGGCGATCGGGTGTTATAGCGTCTCGGGGCCCGAGATCCTCACAGGACAAGGGGTTTGAGCGCCGGTTATACTGTTCAAGGTGTCGGGCCGGTGCAAGCCCCGGGTCCCAAAATTAGCCGCTACGAGCGGCCACGCGCCGTGAGGCGCTTCCCGGTCCGACACCTCAAACTCTCCTAGCGAACGCCGTAGAAGTGCGTCAGCGTCTGGGTCACCGATTTCCCGTGCGAGTCGGTCAGTTCGACCTTCAACGTGACGAAACTGGTCGCCCTCAGGTTGTTGACCAGAGCCACGGCCTTCGTGCCGAGGTTCACGGTCGGGACGGACGTCCAGGTCGTGCCGTCGTCGTACGAGGCTGACACCCGGGCCGAGGTGAAGGCGCCCGGCTTGTACCACTGGCCGGACTGCGCGGTGATGCTGATCGGGAAGAGCGGGACCCGCGGCGCGCGGTCGTTGAGATCCACGGCCAGGTCGTAGTCCGGGAAGAGCAGCGGCAACGGCTTACCCGCGTCGGCGGACGAGCTCTTCCACTTCCACCGGGTCTCGACGTTCGACGGCGACTCCCACTTGTAGTCGCCGCGCTGCCACCGGTTCAGGTCGTAGACCAGCTCGAGATTCGTCGGGGCCGCCGGCACGTCCCAGACGCCCTGGCCGTACCACCCGTACTCCCCCAGCGACACTCCGTTCGCGAGCAGCTCTGTCCCACCAAGATCAAGGAACCCCTGCCGCGAGAAGTGGCCCGGCTCGGTGTCGGACCAGCTGGCGAAGTTGCTCCAGACCGTGTTCCCGTCCCGCGCCGCCGGGATGAACTTCTGCCCGGTCGTCTGATCCGTCACCAGCCCCGGCCGCAATCCCGCCTTGAACCAGCTCTCGCTGTGCCGGCTGCCGGGCTTGTACGCCGTGGCCGTCGACGTCATGAGGGTTGCGAACGACCAGCTCATCGCATCCGCGTGCCCGACCATCTGGGCCACCTTGGTGTTCCGCTCGGCCGTAACCAGGTGCTGCACCCGGGTCGGCGCGGCAACGGTGCCCCGGTCGCCGGTCGGGATCAGGTTGATACTCCACGGTCGCCACACGTCGAGGTACTCCGAGTAGCTGTAGGGCTTCCCCGGTGTGTAGTACGTCGCGTCGATCGTCGCGAGGTCGCGGTCCCGGACCCGATGCTCCGGCTTGCCCTTGATCTGCTGCTCGTGCGTGAACGCCAGGCTGTAGAGGTACGGCGACGTCGCACCGGCCGGCGATCCGTACTGCCAGCCCTCGACCACCTCGAAGATCCCGCGACGCGCCTTCGGCGTCGTGCCGAGGTAGATCGACTTCACCTGGGTGCCGTAGCTCCGGCTCGAGGAGAGGATCCAGTTGTCGACAATCCGACCATAGGTCAGGCTCCCGCCCTTCCGCGCGGTCGGGCGCTGGGTCGTGACCGTCGCCTCGGCCGCCTTCCGGGCGTCGTACGTGATCGTGGTGTCCTTCGTCAGCGTGATCTCCGGATCGCCGAGGAACGCGTACGAGTCGACGAACCCGTTGGCGCCGTCGTGGGCGATCGACGCGGCCAGCGAGTACGTGCCCGCGCGCAGGTGCAGCGTCCGGTCCGTGCCGTCGAAGCCGACGCGCTGCGCGGCGATGCTGTCGAGGTCGAACACATCGAGCGAGCTGATCGACGAAGCAGGCTGTCCGTCCCGGTCGATCAGCTTGAAGGTGACGTCGACGTACTGCGGCTCGAGGTAGAAGCCGAGCGGCGTCACCACGGTCCGTCCGTCCTTGCCGGTAGCAACCACCCGTGCGCTGATCGCGCCGTACAGGCCGTAGTCGAGGGCAACGGACGGGTCGACGGTCATCGGCAGATCGGCGGTGCCACCTGCCGGGACAGTGAGTGAGGTAGCGCCGAAGCTGATCAGGGTGGAAGGCAACGGCTTCCCGTTGTTGCCGCGGGCATCGGTTGCGAACGTCAGCGTGACCGGCTGGTCACCGCTGTTGCGGTAAGTGAGCGGCTTGGTGACCTTGCCGGCCGGAGTGTGCGGCCAGGCGAAGGTGCCGAGATCCACCGTGCCCGGTCCGGTCACCTGCTGCGTGACCGCCTGGGCGACGTTGAGCTCGCCGGCGCCCTGCTCGTAGATGCCGACCTTGCTCTCCGAGCGGACCGAGTTCTGCAAGGCTCCCTTCAGCTGCTGACCGTCCCAGTCCGGGTGCTGCTGCTTCAGGATCGCCGCCGCGCCGGCCACGTGCGGTGTCGCCATCGAGGTGCCACTCATGTCGACGTACGCCGAATCGCCGCGACCGCCCGCCCGTGCCGCCGTGATGTCCACGCCTGGCCCCGCGATGTCGGGCTTGACCGCGTGGTTGGTCATCACCGGGCCACGGCTGGAGAAGTCCGCGGTGGTCTGGGTCAGGTCGGTCGCCGCGACCGTCATCGCCGATGCGGCGCAGCCCGGGCTGCTGATCGCCTCCGCGGGTCCACCGAGGTTGCCGGCAGCAACCACGAACAGGACTCCGGACGCCGCGCTGAGCTGGTCGACCGCGGCCGCCATCGGGTCGGTGCAGTCGACAGGTTCCGACGTACCGATGCTCATGCTGATCACGTCGGCGCCCTCGGCAACGGCCCACTCCATGCCGGCGATGATCCAGGAGAGATCACCGTTGCCGAAGTCGTTCAGGACCTTGCCGGACAACAGTTGCGCGCCCGGCGCGACGCCCTTGTTGCGGCCGTTGGACGCGACGCCGCGACCGGCGACGGTCGACGACGTGTGCGTGCCGTGGCCGTCGTGGTCGGCGACATCGGGGCTGTCGGTGAAGTTCTGCTGGGCCTTGACCGCGCCGACCAGGTCCGGGTGCTCCGCGTCGACACCCGAGTCGAGGACGGCGACCGTCGTACCGGTTCCGTCGTACCCGGCCGCCCAGGCTTGTGGGGCACCGACGTACGGGACGCTTTGGTCGAGGGTCTTGTAGACCTTCGCGTCGAGCCAGATCTTCTGGACGTCACGCCCGGTCGAGAGTGCCTGCCAGGTGTCGTGGGCGCGGGCCTTGTCGGTCCGCAGTGCGCTCGCGCCGACGGACGAGAGGGTCCGGACGCGCGTCGATCCGGCGGGTACGGCCTGCTGTGCGGCCCTCGCCGTCGGCTTGTACGTCGTGATGACCGGGAGCTGGTCGGTGGACGCGTCGTCGTACCCCTGCCGGATCAGGCCGCTGACGTTGAAGAGCGCCTGGTCGACTTTCCCATTGTTGACAAAGCGCGCCGCGCTGTCGGGTACGACGTACAGGTCCTTGCCGACTGTCCGCGTCTCGTAACCGGCGTGGGCCTCGTCGGCGGGGACGAACCGCACGTTGCTGCGGCCGGAGCCGGCCGGGCTGACCTGCACCTTGTCGCCGGTGAGGAGCGTGACGACCTTCGCGCTGTCGACCTGCACGGGCAGGGTCGGTTGGCTGGTCGGTGGGGGCGGGGCCGCGGTGGCCGGGGCGAGAGCGGTCACGGCGACGAGGGCGGTAACGGTCGCGCCGATCAAGGCTTTACGGGCCAGATGCATGGGGAGAACCACCTTCGGGACGGTTGACCGGTAGTTCACCGCAAAACCGCCAGCGAAGGACCGGTATCTCCTGGCAAGATTGCGACAATTCGCCAACCCGCCAGGGTCCGCCCACTACCCCGCCGCCTGCTGGGAGGCATCGTGCTCGACGTGCTCGGACTGGATGACTCCGAAGAACTCGTGTACCGCGCCCTCGTCGAGGTGCCGTCGTACGACGCCGCCGAACTGGCGACCCGACTCGGCTGGCACCCGGTCGAGGCGACGCGCGCCCTGACCGCACTGGAGACGCTGGGCCTGGCCGCTCGCTCCAGCGGCGGCGACGAGCGCTACGTCGCGTCACCGCCGTCCGTCGCGCTCGCGGCGCTGGCCGTGCAGCGTGAGGAGGAGCTGCGGCGGGCACAACGCGAGATCGAGGCACTGGCAGAGGTCTATCGCGGCACGGATACCGAGCGTTCGGTCAGCGATGTGGTGGACGTCGTCCGCGGAGCCAAGGCGGTGGGGCAACGATTCGCGCAGCTGCAGATGTCGGCCCGCGAGGAGGTGCTCGGGTTCGTCAAGGCCGAGGTCGCCGTGGTCCCGCCGGAGGAGAACAAGGAGGAGGACGCCGCGGTCACGCGTGGAGTCCGCTACCGGGTCATGATCGAGCGGAGTGCGTTCGATCGACCAGGGTTCTTCGCGGCCGCGTCCGATTCCCTGAAGGCCGGCGAAGAGGTCCGCGTGGTCCAGGAACTCCCGCTGCGGCTCCTGATCGTGGACCGGCGGATTGCGCTCGTACCGCTGCTCTCCGGTGCCGGCAGCAGCATCGGCGCCCTGATCGTCCACAGCAGCGGCATGCTCGACGCGTTGCTCGCCCTGTTCGACCGGGTCTGGCGTGACGGTCTGCCGCTCGTCCTGGGCACGGACGGGGTGGCCGAGGGTACGTCGGACGGGCTGCCGGAACTCGACTCCCGCATCCTGGGCCTGCTCCTCGCGGGCCTCACCGACCAGGCCATCGCGAACCAGCTCAACCTGTCCATGCGCACTGTGCAGCGACGCGTCAGAGCACTGATGGATCTCGTCTCCGCCGACACCCGCCTCCAACTAGGCTTCCACGCCGCCCGCCGCGGCTGGCTCTGAAGACAGCTGGTTCTGAAGACGGCTGGTTCTGAAGACGGCCGGCCCTGATACCAGGGTCGAGCCGGGGGCATCCCCCTACCGGTGCGGTCCGAACGCGCGCAGACTCGGTAGAAGTTCCAGATCGGTCTCGGGGGGCCGCTGATCAGCCAGGGAGGGCGATCGGCATGGAGGGAACGCTCACTGACGTCGTACACGCGGAGGACGTGGTACGCGTCTACGGCGAGGGTGACACCGCAGTGCACGCGTTGCGCAGTGTGAGTGTGCAGATCGAACCAGGACAACTCACCGCGGTGATGGGACCGTCCGGCTCGGGCAAGTCGACGCTGATGCACATCCTGGCCGGGCTGGACCGTCCGACGTCGGGATCGGTGCGGATCGACGGCATCGAGATCACCACGTTGGGTGACGACGCACTCACCAAGCTGCGCCGCAAGCACATCGGCTTCATCTTCCAGTTCTTCAACCTGCTGCCGATGCTCACGGCCCGCGACAACATCGTGCTGCCGCTGACGATCGCCGGCGAGAAGCCGGATCAGAAGTTCTTCGACGGACTGGTCGAACGGGTCGGACTCGCGGACCGCCTCGAGCACCGACCGGCCGAGCTATCGGGCGGTCAGCAACAGCGGGTCGCAATCGCCCGTGCCTTGGTGTCGCGGCCGACTGTGGTGTTCGCGGACGAGCCGACCGGCAACCTCGACTCCCGCACCAGCGGCGAGATCCTCGCGCTGATGCGTTCGTCGGTGGACGAGTACGGCCAGACCACGGTGATGGTCACGCACGACGCCAAGGCGGCTGCGATGGCCGACCGGGTGCTGTACCTGGCCGACGGCGAGATCGTGAAGGAGACCGGCCGGTCCAACCAGCACGAGATCCTGCAGATCATCGACACTCTCGACCTGCAATGATCAAGTTCGCGTTGCAGGGCTTGCTGGCCCGCAAGCTCCGTACGGCGCTGACCGCGATCGGCGTCGTCCTCGGAGTGGCACTGATCTCCGGCACCTATGTGCTGACCGACTCGATCACGTCCGCGTTCGACTCGATCTTCACCGAGAACTACAAGAACACCGACGCTGCGATCACCGGGAAGAACGCGCTCGACCCGGGCGAGGCCGACGACGGAGCGGTGGCGGCTCCGCCGTTCGATGCCGCCCTGCTGGCGAAGATCCGCGAACTTCCCGAGGTCGGCGCGGCCGGCGGTGCGGTGGCCGGCGAGGCGCAGTTGATCGGCAAGGACGGCAAGTCGATCGTGTTCGGGGGTGCTCCGAACCTTGCCTTCAGCGTCGATCCCGCTCTGCCGCAGTTCAACTCGCTCACCCTGGTCTCCGGTGGTTGGCCGGCCGCGAACGAGGTCGTGATCGACACGCATACCGCGCAGGAGAAGGGATTCGCGGCCGGTGACACGATCCGCGTCCAGGCCCGCGGCGCCGCCGAACCGATGCGGATCTCCGGGCTGGTCGAGTTCGGGGCGGTGTCGTCGATCGGTGGGGCGACCCTGGCCGGGTTCGGGTTGGACACGAGCCAGCGACTCCTCGACAAGCCCGGCAAACTCGACCAGATCCTGATCGCGAAGAAGGACGGGACCAGCGAGCAGCAACTGCTCGACGCCGTACGGCGGGTTCTGCCGGAAGGAACCCAGGTCCGGTCGGCCGCAGATCAGGCTGAGCAGGACGCGGCCGGGACCAGCAGCTTCACGAGCTTCTTGCAGACCTTCCTGCTGGTGTTCGGTGGGATCGCCTTGTTCGTCGGCTCGTTCGTGATCGCCAACTCGCTGTCGATCACGATCGCCCAGCGGACCCGCGAGTTCGCCACGCTCCGAACCCTGGGTGCGTCTCGCCGCCAGATCCTCGGCACGGTGGTGCTGGAGGCATTGGTGACCGGGTTCGTCGCGGCCGTGGCCGGGCTGTTCTTCGGCCTCGCGATCGCGACCGGGCTCTTCAAACTCTTCGACGCCGTTGGATTCACGCTGCCCAACAACGGGCTGGTCTTCCGGACCCGGACGATCGTGGTCGCACTGGTTGTCGGCGTACTGGTCACTGTGCTGGCGAGTCTGCGGCCGGCGTGGCGGGCGACGCGCGTACCTCCGATCGCGGCGGTTCGTGAAGGCGCGACGCTCGCGCCCGGTCGGTTGAATCGGTTCCGCCCGGTTGGTGCTGCGCTGTTGGCCGTCGCGGGGATCGCGTTGGTGCTGGTCGGATTGTTTGCGGACGGATTGTCGACAAGCGCATTGTTGTCGCTGCTCGGGGCCGGCGTGCTGTTGCTGTTCATCGGGATCGCCTTGTTCTCCGCGCGTCTGGTGCGACCGCTCGCGGCCGTGTCCGATCCCATCGCGCGCTGGTCGGTCGTCGTACTGACTGCTCTGGTCTGGCCGTTCTTCCTGGTTCCGCTCTGGGCGGTACGGCGTCTGTTCGGGCGACGGACCGAGTTCCCCCGGATCCTGCCCGATGGGCCGGCGGTGGCGATCGGCGGGCAGAACAGCCGGCGGGATCCGCACCGGACCGCGTCGACCGCGGCCGCGCTGATGATCGGGTTGGCGTTGGTCACACTGGTCGCAACTCTCGGCGCAGGACTCATCAAGCCGTTCGAGCAAGCGGTCGACGGAATCTTCAGCGCCGACTACGCGATCACCGCGCAGAACAACTTCAGCCCGCTGCCGCCCACGGTCGCGGCCGCCGTGGCAAAGGCTCCTGAGGTCGAATCTCTCACCAGCGTGCGCGGCGGACAGGCGAAGGCCTTCGACAAGACGATCACGATCACCGCCGTCGACAACAACGCGCCCAATCTGCTCAGGTTCGACTGGCGATCCGGTTCGCAGGCGTCACTCGGCGAACTCGGGGCCGACGGTGCGATCGTCGACGCCGAGTACGCCGACAACCACGCGCTCACGCAGGGATCGAAGTTCGCCCTGCAGACGGCGACCGGGAAGACCTTGCAGCTCACGGTCCGTGGCGTGTTCCGCCCGCCGGCCGGCGGGTCGCCGTTCGGAAACGTGACGATCTCGACCGCGACCTTCGACGCGACCAGCACGCAGCCGTTGAACGTCTACTCGTTCGTGAAGGCACGTGGCGGCGTGACGACGGAGAACACCGCTGCTTTGACGACCGCGCTGAGCGGCTTCCCGAACGCCAAGGCGATGACGCGGGACGAGTTCAAGAAGTCCCAGACCGACGGCGTGAAGAGCGTTCTGAACGTGCTCTACGTGCTGCTGGCGTTGTCCGTCCTCGTCAGTCTGTTCGGCATCGTCAACACCCTGGTCCTGACGGTCTTCGAGCGAACCCGCGAACTCGGCATGCTGCGCGCGATCGGCCTGACCCGCGGTCAGGTGAAGCGGATGATCCGGCAAGAGAGCGTGATCACCGCACTGATCGGCGCGGTGATCGGGATCGTCCTCGGCCTGGTTCTCGCATCGCTGCTGGCCGCCCGGCTGGACGAGATCACGTTCACCGTCCCGACCGGCCAACTGGCGATCTTCGCGGTGGTCTCGGTCGTGGTCGGCATCTTCGCCGCCATCTGGCCGGCCCGTCGAGCCGCCCGCCTGGATCCCCTCCAAGCGCTCCAGTACGAGTAGTTCTACGCACGTGACGTGATCCCGGGCGGTGTTAGCTTCGCTCGCTGTGAAGCGAATCGCCGCCCTGGCCGTCATCCTCGTGCTCACTGGCTGTTCGACCGTTGAGTCGAAGGACATCCGCACCAGTGGGATGACCGCCGGTCTCATAGTCACCTTGCCCGAAGCAACCGACGCCGCAGAGGTGAGCGCCACCCTCCGGGTCGGCACACTCACCTTCGTTGAACTCGGCAACGGTGAGGAGCTCACCGCCTCGGGTGGCGGCAAGGATGTGTCCTTGCGACATCACCGAGCAGCCGGGGTCACCAACTACACCAATCGCCTGGACGGTGTGGTCGCAGCGGGAACCGAGATCACCTTCAACCTCAAGCGCGGCGGGGCCGACGACTCGGCACCGACCTCGACGGTGAAGCTGCCCGAACGAGTCCGGCTGGTCGCACCCGCGGCCGGTACGACGGTCTCGCGCCGGCGCGACCTCGTCGTACGGTTCGACAGCGAACCGTCCCGGCAGCCGTCGGTCCTCACCTGGGCCGGCGAGTGCGTGCAGGAAGGTAGCCTCGAGCTGGAGCCCGGTCGGACCACCGCGACCATTGCCCGTGGCTCGATCAGGCAAGTGACGACCACGCCGACCCCGGGCAAGGATCTCTCCCGGTGTCCGATCCAGGTCACGGTTACTCGCCGTACCGAAGGAAAGCTCGATCCCGCCTTCAAGGACGGCTCGGTGACGGCGGAATCGCGCTCGACCCGGCAGATCAACTCCGTTCCGTAGTCGTCCGGCGACACGCGGCGGTCACCGGTCGGCCTTGTGTCGGCTACCTTCACGAAGGAACAGGTATTCCTGCGGCAGCCAGCCTCGGGGACATCCGCCCATACCCCTCCGGAAGGAACCCCTCCCATGCGACGCCTTCCTCGCGTGTTGCTTCCGCTTGCCGTCGTAGCGGGGCTGCTGGTCCCGGCGACCCCTGCTGTGGCGAAACGCGGTGACTTCGACATCCAGGCCCACCGTGGTGGTCTCGGCCTCACCGTGGAGAGCACGATCGCGTCGTTCTCGCACGGGCTCCAGCTCGGTGTCAGCACGCTGGAGCTCGACGTCCAGATCACCCAGGACGGGTACGCCGTCGTCACCCACGACCGCCAGGTCACCGGGAGCAAGTGCCGCGACACCGCGCCCTACACGCCGAACGACCCCGAGTACCCGTACGTCGGGAAGTTCATCAACACGCTGACCCTCAAGCAGGTCAAGCAGCTCGACTGCGGTTCGCTGCCGCAGTCCGGCTTCCCCGGCCAGCAACCCGACCCGGGCGCCCGGATGCCGGAGCTGCGCGACATCTTCGCGCTCGTGCACCGCTACCACGCGCATGACGTGAAGCTGAACGTCGAGACCAAGGTCGAGGCCGGTGCGCCGACCGAGACCGCGCCGCGCGAGCAGTTCGTCCAGGTGGTCGCCCGCGAGATTCGCAAGGCCGGTATCGCCCGCCAGGTGACGATCCAGAGCTTCGACTGGGGTTCGCTGATGCGGATGCATCAGGTGATGCCGGAGCTGCCGCTGGTCGCGCTCGACAACTACGACTTCCTGCAGGTCGGCAAGCCCGGCAAGTCGCCGTGGCTCGGCGGTATCGACATCGACGACTTCGGCGGTGACCCGATCAGGGCGGTGAGGTCGTTCGGCGCATCCGCGATCTCACCGGTGCAGGGCTTCCCGCAGGGCGGGAAGATCACCGACCCGGACTTCCGGCCGTACTTCACCAAGGCCACCGTGAAGGCCGCGCACAAGGCCGGGCTGAAGGTCATTCCGTGGACGGTCGACGATCCGGCGACGATGCGGTGGCTGATCGACCAGGGCGTCGACGGGATCATCAGCGACTACCCGGATCGGGTGCGCGACGTCGTACGGTCCGAGGGTTTCCGGCTGCCGCAGTCGTACGACGCTCCCGCCGTACGGGCGTTGTCGTCGGCGCATGCGCACAACGACTACGACCACCGGCGCCCGCTGCTGGACGCGTTGGACCGTGGCTTCAACAGTGTCGAGGCGGATGTCTGGTTGATCGACGGTGAACTGCGAGTCGCGCATGACCAGGACGCCGCCGTACCGGGCCGGAACCTGGAGAGCCTGTACCTGAAGCCACTGGCCGACCGGATCCGGGCGAACCACGGGCAGGTGTACCAGCACGGTCGCGACTTCCAGTTGCTGATCGACATCAAGAGCGACGGACCAACGACGTACGCCGCGATCGACAAGGCGCTGCAGAAGTACCGGGGCATCAGCACGGTCTTCGTGAACGGGCACGTCCGCAAGGGCGCGGTGACCTCGGTGATCAGCGGCAACCGGCCCCTCGACGTACTGAAGGCACAGAAGATCCGGTACGCCGGTTACGACGGCCGGCTGACTGATCTGCAGTCCGGAATGCCCGCGTCGCTGATGCCGCTGGTGAGCGACAACTGGTCGAACGTCTTCACGTGGCGCGGTATCGGTCCGATGCCGGAGGCCGAGCGGTCCAAGCTCCACGACATCGTGGTGTCGGCGCACCACTCCGGCTATAAGGTGCGCTTCTGGGAGACGCCCGACACCGCGGGCGCGGCTCGCGAGGCTGTGTGGCGCGAGCTGGCCGCAGTCGGGGTCGACTACCTCAACACCGACGACCTGCACGGTCTGGAGGACTTCCTCCGCGGCTAAGGCGTGATTTCCGTGAGGGCGAGGACATCCACGCCCTCACGGAAAGCCTTGCGCTGCTTGACCGCGCCGTTGCCGTCAACCAGTGCGCGCTGGATGCCTGCGTCCACCAACTCCACTGCGTCCAGCTCCTGCAGCGCAGACCCGACGTGTTGACACAAACCCTTGAGCACGTCGGCCATGGGAAGCGATTCGGCAGTGAGAACGTCCAGTCCACGCGCAGTGACACCGTCGCGGGCGGCCAACCAGTAGGCCGCGCGCAGCACTTCAGGCTCCAAGGTCGGTCCCTTCGAGCCGTCCTCCAACGCAGTCATCACCAGCGCCCGGACGAGCGTGGCCAGCAACACTGTCTCGTCGACGGTCAGCGGTACGTCGCTGACCCGCACCTCCACGGTCGGCAGGTGTGAGGACGGCCGGACGTCCCAATAGACCATCCGTTCGTCGATCAGCGTGTCTGCGGCCAGATGCATTGCCACCAAGGCGTCGAAGTGCTCGACCGACTCCAGGTACGGCGGCGGACCGGAGCACGGCCACCGGGTCGTCATCAACCATCGCCAGCTCGCGAAGCCGGAGTCCTGCTGCAGATAGATCGGTGAATTCGCCGTGAGCGCGAGCAGGGCCGGCAGCCAAGGCCGCAAATGGTTGCCGACCCGGATGGCCGCGTCCTTGTCGGGCACGTCGACATGGACATGGCAGCCACACACGCCCTGCTCGCGAGCCAGCAGCCCCCACTTCTTCTCCAGCTCCTGGTAGCGCGGCTTCTTCGTGATCGGCTGGGCCGCGGCGCCGTGCGGGAGGACCCCGATCGCCAGAAGCCGAGCGCCGGCCTCCGCTGCCGACTGCGCGAGCTTGGTGCGCATGTCTGACAAGTGTCCGCGCAGCTCGATCGGCGTCTCACAGACCGGCGTGTTGATCTCGACCATGGCCTGGGTCAGCTCGAACTCGACGTCGAGTTCCGCGACGCCGGCTACGACCGCCTTGCTGCGTGGGAGTGGATGACCAGTGGCGGAAACGAGCAGCAGCTCTTCCTCCACGCCGAACGAAGGATGCCTCACCCTCGGACGGTACCCGCGGACAAACCGGTTAGGCTCTGGCGCGTGAGTCTGCCGACTGTTATCGCCACCAGATATGTGCTGCCGCTGCGTGAGGGCGGGTCGCTGCCTGGTGTTGTCGAAGGCAACGATCTCGGCACCTACGTGATCAAGTTCCACGGCGCCGGGCAGGGTCCGAAGGCGCTCGTCGCCGAAGTGATCGTCGGCGAACTGTTCCGCCGCCTCGGCCTGCGCGTGCCCGAGCTCAAGCTGATCCAGCTCGATCCGGCCATCGGCAAGTCCGAGCCGGACTTCGAGATCCAGGAACTGCTGATCCGCAGCGCGGGCCTGAACCTGGCCGTCGACTTCCTGCCCGGCTCCTTCGGGTACGACGGTTCGGCCGGCAACCCCGGTGACGAGGCGATGGCCCGGATCCTCTGGCTGGACGCGTTCGTCGCAAACGTCGACCGGTCCTGGCGGAACACGAACATGCTGGTGTGGCACAAGAATCTCTGGCTGATCGACCACGGAGCCGCGTTGTACTTCCATCACTCCTGGATGTCCGCGGAGAAGTTCGCCGGCCTCCCGTACGACGCGTCGGACCACGTGTTCTCGGTCGCGATTCCCGGCGTACCGGCTGTGGATGCTGAGCTGGCCGCGGCGGTCACCCCGGAGTTGCTGACCGAGGTGATCGGGCTGGTGCCGGACGAGTGGCTCGAGGACGGGGATCGGGAGCGGTATCTCGGCCACCTGACCGCACGGCTCGAAGGCCGGTCCGCCTGGCTGCCTGGCGGTGCCAAGTGAGCTCAGACCTGGTTCCGTTCGATTACGTCATCCTGCGTGCGGCACCGCGCATTCAGCGCGGTGAGTTCGTCAACGTGGGCGCGGTGCTCTACTGCCGCGCGATGGACTTCCTGGGCGCGGCCTGGGATGTGGATCCGGCCCGGCTGCGGGCACTCGACCCGGCGGTCGACGTGGACGTGGTGTGTGCGGCGCTCGAGCAGATCCGGGCGATCTGTGCGGGTGAAGAGGCCGGCGGACCGGCTGCGACCACCCGGATCGGTGAGCGGTTCCGGTGGCTGGCTGCGCCGCGCAGCACCGTCGTACACCCCGGACCGATCCACAGCGGGCTCACCAACGACCCCGCCGCGGACCTGGACCGGTTGCTCGACGCCTTCGTGCGTTAGCCGAGGGCCTCCGACACGACCTCGCGGGCCTGGACGAAGACCTGCTCCAGGTGGTCGGCGCCCTTGAAGGACTCGCCGTAGATCTTGTAGAGGTCCTCGGTGCCGGACGGGCGAGCCGCGAACCACGCCGACTCGGTGGTGACCTTCAGTCCACCGATCGCGGCACCGTTACCCGGTGCGCTCGTCAGCCGGTCCACGATCGGCTCGCCGGCCAGCTCGGTCGCAGTGACCGCGTCCGCGGACAGGGCCGCCAGCTTGGCCTTCTGCTCGCGCGTGGCCGGCGCGTCGACCCGTGAGTACGCCGATGCGCCGAACCGCTCGACCAGCTTCGCGTGAGCCTGTGACGGCGTCTCCCCGGTCACTGCGGTGATTTCACTGGCCAGCAACGCCAGCAGGATGCCGTCCTTGTCCGTCGTCCACACCGAGCCGTCGAAGCGCAGGAAGCTCGCTCCGGCCGACTCCTCGCCGCCGAAGCCGACCGAACCGTCGATCAGTCCCGGTACGAACCACTTGAAGCCGACCGGGACCTCCCACAGTCGACGGCCCAGGTCCGCGACCACGCGGTCGATCAGGGACGAGGACACCAGGGTCTTGCCGACGGCGACGTCCGTACCCCATTGGCGGTTGGCGAACAGGTAGGAGATCGCGACGGCCAGGTAGTGGTTCGGGTTCATCAGGCCGGCGTCCGGGGTGACGATGCCGTGCCGGTCCGCGTCCGCGTCGTTGCCGGTGGCGACGTCGTACTTGTCCCGTTGCGCGACCAGCGAGGCCATCGCGTACGGCGAGGAGCAGTCCATCCGGATCTTGCCGTCGTGGTCCAGCGTCATGAATGACCAGGTCGGGTCGACGAGCGGGTTCACCACGGTCAGGTCCAGGCCGTGCCGCTCGCCGATCGCGGACCAGTAGTCCACACTCGCGCCGCCGAGCGGGTCGGCGCCGATCTTCACCCCGGCGGACCGGATAGCGTCCAGGTTGATCACCGCGGGCAGGTCGTCGACGTAGTGCCCGACGAAGTCGTACTCCCCCGCGTGCTGACGGGCCTGCTCGAACGGCTTCCGGCGTACGTCGCGATTGCCGGCGGCGATCAGCTCGTTCGCCCGGGCCGCGATCCAGCCGGTCGCGTCGGAGTCGGCCGGGCCACCGTGCGGCGGGTTGTACTTAATGCCGCCGTCGCGGGGCGGGTTGTGCGACGGGGTGATGACGATGCCGTCCGCACCGGCGCCGGCACCCCGGTTGAGCCGCAGGATCGCGTGCGACACGGCAGGGGTCGGCGTGAGCCGGTCCGCGCTGTCCACCAGGGTCTGTACGTCGTTGCCCGCGAGCACCTCGAGCACTGTGCGCCAGGCGGGCTCGGACAGGCCATGGCTGTCCCGGCCGACCAGGAGTGGGCCGGAGGTCCCTTCACCGGCCCGGTACTCACAGATGGCCTGGGTGATGGCCAGGATGTGCGCCTCGTTGAAGGCACCGTCCAGACTCGAGCCGCGGTGGCCCGACGTACCGAAGACGACCTTCTGGGCGGGATTCGCCACGTCCGGCGTGATGTCGTCGTACGCCGAGAGCAGTGCGTCGATGTCGACGAGGTCCTCGGGCTGAGCGGGCTGGCCTGCGCGTGAGTGCATGCCCTCATGCAACAAGCCCAAGCGTCAGATCACAACTCCCCGAGAGCTGTGTCTCAGCTCCGGTACGGCGTCAGCAGTTGATCGACCGGCGCGTAGTCATCGGTGAGCACCGGCGCGTTACCGACGAACCCGGTCAGGTCGTCGCGCACGTCGTTGCCCGGGGCCGGCTTGATCGCGGCCACGTCGATCGGCCGGTCCGAGCCGATCAGGACCAGGTTGCCGCCGCCCTTCTCCGCGAACTCGTCCGGGCGTGCGATCACCGCGACGTGGGCGAACTCCGCTTGCAGGGTCCTGATCTCGGCCTTGGCGAACAGTTCCCGGCCGTAGTCGATCACGTTGACCAGGTACACACCGTCCGGCCGCAGCACCCGCCGTACGTCCGCGACCAGCTCCCGCGTGGTCAGGTGCCAGGGCACGGACAGTCCGCTGAACGCATCCATGACGACGAGATCCCTGCTGTCCGTCGCCTCGTCCCGGACCCCGAGCCGGCCGTCCTGGACCGTGACCGCGAGATCCGGACCGGTCCGCACTCCGAGCTCCTTCTTGTCCAGCTCGACGACAGCCCCGTCGATCTCGTACACCTGGTTCTTGCTGCCGGGACGGGTAGCCGTCAGGTAGCGCGGCATCGTCAGCCCGCCACCACCCACGTGCAGCGCGTCCACAGGCTTTCCGGCCGGCCACGTGGCGTTGATCGCGGCGACGAAGTTCTTGATGTAGGTGAACTCCAGGTAGGTCGGGTCATTCAGGTCGACGTACGAGTGCCTGAGCTGGTCCAGGTACAGCGTCCGTCCGCCGTCCCGGCCTGGATCCGCCACCACCTTCGCGCAGTGGTACGCCGTTTCGACCTCACAGGGCCGTGGTGCGACCAGAGTCAACGTCGCACCGATCAGCGCCAGCGCCACCGGCTTCACAGCCGCCTGTGCACCGCGCAGTACGACGGTCAGCACAGCGCCGGCCACCACCAGCAGTCCGCCGAGCGTGAGCACGATCCCGCTGATCGGCGTCTCGGCCACGAACACGAACCCGGTCAGCACCGTGCCCACGATCCCGCCGACCGTCGCGTACGCGGACAGCCGACCGACTACGGTGCCGGTCTGGGCCAGGTTGCCGAGACGTAGCTTCGTCACCATCGGTGTCACGGCCGCGAGCAAAGCGGCCGGGATGAACAGCGTCACCGCGAGCACCAGGAAAACCAGGTCCGTCGAGCCGCCGCGGACGGCCTCGCCGGTCCAGCGGACAACCGGCAGCACCAGCATCACCAGTGCGCCCGCGAACAGCATCAGCGGACCCAGCGTCCGGCTCGGCGGGACTGTGTCCGCGAACCGCCCGCCCAGCGCGGCCCCGGTCGCGATCGCAGCCAGTGCAACCCCGATGACCGCAGTGTTCGTTTCCAGCGTCAGTCCGATGTATGGCGCGACCAGTCGCAGCGAGACGAGCTCCAGCACCATCACGGCGGCGGAACTGCCGAAGGCGAGCGCAATCGCCAGCCGCTGACCAACCGGCCCGCCCTCACCCTTGCTCATTGCGTGAGCCTACCGGTGCAATGAGAACGTGATAGACGCGAAAACCAGCGCTGACCTGTACCGCGCTAACCGGGAGCGAGTGAGCAAAGCGGTCGTGGGGCTGGACCCCGCCGACCTGGACCGGCAGGTGCCCGCCTGCCCGCAGTGGAGTGTGCACAACCTGGTGTCACACCTCAGCGGAGCGGCCGTCGACTTCGGCGCAGGCAACCTGGCCGGCGCCCCGCTACCGCCGTGGACCGCCGTCCAGGTCCAGGCCCGTCAGAACCTGCCGATCGACGCCGTACTGGCCGAGTGGGCGACTGCCGGGCCTGCCCTGGAGCGGCTGATCCTGAGCGGCACCACGTCCCACCCGTTCGTCTGCAACCCGTACGTCGACGGTGCCGTTCATGAGGCGGACCTGCATGGCGCGGTCGGGACAGGGCGACCACCTGTCGAAGCCTGGCTCGCCGCACTGGACTGGATGCTGTCGGACGCCGACGGCCCCCTCACGGTGATCACACCCGACGGCACCTTCCGGGCCGGCTCCGACGAACCAGTCGCCACCGTGCACACCTCGTCGTACGAATTCTTCCGCGCGCTCTTCGGGCGCCGCAGTCCCGAGCAGATCCAGAAGTGGGACTGGGAATCACCCGAGCATGCCGCGCTGTGGAGCGTGGAGCTTGCCCGGCTCCCCCAGACCCCGAAGGACCTGACCGACTAGTCCAGTCGCGCGGCCAGGGTCTTGGGGGCGATGTGCCGGAACGCGCCCTCGACCAGGTCCTCGAAGTGATCCCAGTCGACCTCGACGTCCAGGTAGACGCCGAGCCAGCCGCGATGACCGACGTACGGCGGCCGGAAGAAGTGCTCGGGGTCGTCCTCGACCAGTGACTCCTGCACGCCGGGCGGTGCGGCCATCCACACCGCAACCCGGTCGTCATGGTGCTGATCGGCGTACATGACGAACGTCTTCTTGTCCCGCACGAACCAGGTCGGCTCACCGTGACTCGGCCGCTCGGTCGTCTCGGGCATCGCCAGGCAGAGCGTGCGTACGCGTTCCAGAACGTCCATCGCTCTAGTGTCGCGGACCAGGGATCACTACGCCCGCTTCATAGGCGTAGACGACAGCCTGGGCGCGATCGCGCAGATCCAACTTGGTGAGGATGTTGCTGACGTGCGTCTTGACGGTCTGCTCGGCCAGCACGAGTTCCGTGGCGATCTGCCGGTTGGACAGCCCACGCGCGACCAGCCGCAGTACGTCGGTCTCCCTCGGCGTCAGCTGGGTCGGAGTGATCGGTACGACGGGTTGTGCGCGGGCGAAGTCCTCGACCAGGCGGCGGGTCACGGAGGGCGCCAGTAGCGCGTCACCCGCTGCGACGATCCGGACGGCCGCCGCCAGCTCGTCCGGGGTGGAGTGCTTCAGGAGGAACCCACTCGCGCCGGCCCGGAGTGCGGCGTACACGTAGTCGTCGAGGTCGAACGTGGTGAGCATGATGACGCGCGGCGAGCTCGACGCCGCCAGGATCTGCTCGGTGGCTGCCAGGCCGTCCAGCACCGGCATCCGCACGTCCATCAGGATCACGTCCGGTTGCAGCTCGGCCGCGAGTACGACTGCCTCGGCGCCGTCGCCGGCCTGACCGACCACCTCGAGGTCAGGCTGTGCATCCAGCAACGCACTGAACCCGGCCCGCACCATCTCCTGGTCGTCAACCACCAAGACCCTGATCGCCACTCGCCACCTCCTGCCCGACCGGTATCGACGCCTCCACCAGATAACCGCCTTCGGGGGTCGGCCCTGCGGTGAGTGTGCCGTCCACGAGCGCTACTCGCTCCCGCATCCCGACCAGGCCGTGTCCACTTTGGGTTGGCGGGGGCGCCTCGCGGGGGGCGCTGTTCTGCACTCTTACCGCGAGCTGGGTCTCTTTGCGCCGTACTTGCACTCGTATCACCGACTCCGGCGCATGGCGGACGGCATTGCTCAGCGCCTCCTGCACCACCCGGTACGCCGTGAGCTCGACCGCGGGATCGAGTCCCATCGGGACGTCGCCGTCGATGCTGACGTCGGCCCCGGCACGGCGCGTGCTTGCGACCAGGTCCTGCACCTGGTCCAGCCCCGGCTGTGGATCCGTTGATGGTTGCTGTTCCGCCTCTCGCAAGAGGAGGAGCACCCGTCGCATCTCCGTGAGCGACGCCCGTGCTTCTCCCGCGATCTCTGCAAACTCCGCGCGTACGTCGTCTCGCACGTCCGGCAACCGGTGGGGCGCACTGTCCGCCCGCACCACCACGACCGACAGGTGATGCGCTACGACGTCGTGCAGTTCGCGCGCGATCCTGGCTCTCTCCTGTAACCGGGCCCGCTCGGCGCGTTCGGTCCGGCTGATCGTCTCCTGCTCGGCCAGCCGCTGGTTGGTGTCGGCGCGGGTCCGCAGGAGGTCGCCGACCACGATGGCGATCGCCGACATCACGGCCATCGTGAGCAGGCCGGCCCAGTTCTCTCGATCCGGTACGAGAACCGTGGCAAAGAAGCCGAAGACCTGCGTGACTGTCCACCAGACCGCCTGCTCACGACGCCCGAGACCGCGCGAACCGACGATCGCGAGCACGAAGGCGTGCCCGAAGGTCGCCGTTGTCCCCCACGGCCACGGCTCGGACGGGCTGACCGGATCGGTCGCCGCCGCCGTGATCACCGCGGTCACCAGCGAGACGACCACCGCGGCGCGCGGCCGCAGCCAGGCCAGGGCCAGTGCGAGACCGCGCGCGAGGGCGAGCGCTAGTACGGCGACCAGTGCGACGCGGTAGTGCTGGACCAGATCCAGCATGGTCAGTAGCACCAACGCCGCGACGCCGAGGCGGGCGACGGGCGCCCAGCGCCCACGCGGCCATCCGCTCGGACCGACCTGCTCTGCTGTCACGGTTGGACCTTAGATCACAGCTGCTGCAGCCAGGACCAGAAGAACATCAGCCCGCCGGTCGCCACCACGATGGTTGCCGGGAGCACCCATCGTGCTGTTTCGCGGCCGTCGAGCCGGCGGACCAGGGCTGCGTGCAGCGCGGCGAGACCGGTGAGTGCCGCGAGGAACAGGACGATCGATGGGATCGCAACCGCGGCGTGAGTGACCCAGGCACCAGCTCTGGACGGTCCACCCCAGGTCCCTGGCTCAACCGGCCCATGCTCGACAAACCCCCAGAACGGCCCACGCACAACCGCCGTCACCATCAGAAACAACAGAAACCAACTGACCAACCCAAGCACCGAACTAACCAGCCCATACCCAAACACCCGAGCAACCCCCGGCTCATCCCCACCCGCCGCCGACTGCCCTCGACGCAGCTCGTGCTCGGTTGCTGCCTGGACTGGGTGTAGCAGTCGGGACAGACGTTGCCAGCGGGTGACTGCTTCGCGTGGTTCGTCGGTTACTGCATCGGCGATGGACTGGATGCCGACCGGCACGAGTAGGACGTCGTACGCGATGGTCCCGGCCAGCCGGCGCAGCCACCCGCGTCGGCGCTGACCGGATAGCGGTCGATCCGGGGCGGTCGCGCGAGTACTGAGTGTGTCCGTCATGGTCTCTCCTCGGGTCTCAAGTCCTGAGATCGAGGCTAGGAATCCACGGCTCCCGGCACATCCGGCCCGGGAGCCAAGTCGGGATCAGTACCCCGGTAGGGGGTCGCCTGTGATCCAGGTCACAGTGACCACCGTCCGTGTTGCGACGTTACACGGTCAGTGCCGGACGGTGTGCGCGGCTCGCGTGCACGGCTGGGGAGCCGCCGGCACGAGCGGCGACGCCGCATCCACGAGGAGGTTCGGACATGCGCATTCGGAACCTGGCGGTCGCCGCCACCCTGATCCCGGTTTTGATGCTGGCCGGCTGCGGCACCGACACCGCGTCCGGCGCCACGGCCTCGGCTCCCGGCGCCAAGAAGGCGTCGAAGCACGGCCTGACCGACGAGGTCGCCAGCCAGACCGACCCGGCCGCGGATCCGGTCGTCCAGGCCTACTACGACTACCGCATCGCGTTCGACCAGATGATGCGCAGTGGTGGCAGCAAGACCAAGCAACTCGTGCCGGTGATGACGCCGAAGATGTTCCAGGCGATCAGTGCGCAGGCGAAGTACTTCCGGACCAAGAAGCTCCACAACACCGGCCTCACCACGGTCGTCTGGGCCAAGCGCACCCTCGCGTCGAACGGCGTGATCGTCAGCGCCTGCTACGACACCACCGCGGCGCGCACTGTCGACACCAAGGGCCACTCGGTCCTGCCCGCCGCCACCCCGACGCGCTGGCTGGACCAGATGCGCGTCCAGCAGGTCCAGGGCCGCTGGATCGTCGACGGCGGCACCACCGCCCCCAACGGCTGCTGACAGCCGGCCGCACAACGTCTCCGGCTCGCCGCCATCCGGCACACCTCGCGACCGGAGCCCCGCAGCGCGGAGAGACCCTCTCTCCGCGCTGCTGCGCCGCCCCAACCGCGCTGCTCCTTCAAACACGCACCCTCAAACGTGCAGCTCCGTCAACCGCACTACCCCTCCAAGCACGCCACGCCTTCACGGGTGCCGCGATTTCACGCGCCGCAGCCTCACGCGCGCTGCGGCTTCAGGGGTACCGCGGCTTCACGCGTACCGCGGCTTCACGCGTGCCCCGGCTTCACGCGTGCCCCGGCTTCACGCGTGCCCCGGCTTCACGCGTGCCGCGGCTTCACGCGTGCCCCGGCTTCAGGGGTGCCGCGGCTTCAGGGGTGCCGCGGCTTCAGGGGTGCGGCGGCTTCAGGGGTGCGGCGGCTTCAGGGGTGCGGCGGCTTCAGGGGTGCGGCGGATTGAGGGGCGCTGTGGCTTAGGGGTTGCTCAGGCGTGGCGGATCATTTGGTGGAGTAGGGCTTCTACTGCGCCGCGGAGGTCGGCGTCGTGCTCCGGCCCGGACCACACCACCACGCAGCCCTTGTCCCCCAACCTGCTCGCGACCAACTCGCGCGCCGGCGCGGGATCACCTTGGTTGAGTACGACGACCAGCCGCCGCCCATCACGCTGCAACCGCTCCAGCAACGGCGGCAGCGTCGACCCCCGGAACACGCCGGGATCGCTCTTCACCTTGGTCTCGACCATCACGCCACGCCCGCGCACCACCAGCAGGAAGTCGGCACGATCCCGGGTGAACTCGCGATCGTGGTAGATCCGCGCCTTCGGCCACAGCCGCTGCAACGCGATATCCACGTCGGCGTCGTACCGCGCCGCCAGCCGGCTAACCCGTGAACTCGTCCCGCGCGGCCGGAACGTCTCCGGCGTACGGCGGTCACCGCGCCGGCGCCCGAACAACGGAAGCAACCAACGGGCCAATCTCGTGTCGATCATCGGCGGACCCCTCGACCTCTGCGGCACTCACCACGAGTCTGCCCAGGTCGATCCGCGCGTACCCCCAACACTCGCAATCGTGACCCCACCGCCACAAACCCGACGCACAACGAAAGATCCCGCGGGATGTGCCCGCGGGATCTTCACGTCGGCGTGCTTGTACTGCGGCCCAACTTGTTCCTGCCGCTTACTTGTTCCTGCCGCTTACTTGCTCGTGCTGCCTACTTGGTCCAGCCGCCTACTTGTTCTTGATGGCGGAGATCTCGAGCTCCAGGGTGACCTTCTCGCTGACCAGTACGCCGCCGCCCTCGAGCGCCGCGTTCCAGCTGACACCCCAGTCCTTGCGGTTGATCACGACGGAACCCTCGATGCCGACGCGCTCGTTGCCGAACGGGTCGGTCGCGGTGCCGGTGTACTCGAACGAGACCTCGACCGGCTTCGTCACGCCGCGGATCGACAGGTCGCCGGACACCACGAACTCCGCGTCGCCGGCCTGCTTGATCCCGGTGGAGGCGAAGATGATCTCCGGGTTGTTGTCCATGTCCAGGAAGTCGTTGCTGCGCAGGTGGTCGTCGCGCTGGTTGTTGCGCGTGTTGATGCTCTTGGCCTGGATGACCACCTTCCCGGAGGAGTTCTCCGGGTTCTCGCCGTCGAGGTGGAACGACCCCTCGAACTCGTCGAACGCTCCCCGCACCTTCGTCACCATCGCGTGCCGTGCGGAGAACCCGACCCGGCTGTGGGCGGTGTCGATGGTGTAGTCACCGGACAGTGCGGCGTACTCGTTGGACATAGTGAACTTCCTCCAGGGGGTCATAGTTGAAGATTTCATCGTCAAGAATTCACCCATTAGGGTGATATGTCCACCCCGGATGCGGCGTGTCCGGTCGCTGGACCCGGCGGGGCCGACAATGGAGATCGAAATCGACGCTGTGTTCGATGCCGGGTTCGATGCCGGGTTCGATGTTGGGTTCGATGTTGGGTTCGATGCTGGGGGTGTGGGTTGGCGCTGTGGAAGGTGTTCTGCAAGTCCGGGCCGAGTGACGTGTACCGGGCGTTGAGTACGCGGCTCGGGCGGGAGCGGTTCTGGGCGAGTTCGGCAGAGGAGTCCGACGGGGTGATCGCGTTCGCGCTGCCCGACGGGCGGACCGACGACAGCCGGATCGAGCAGGCCGACCCGGACCGGCTCTACCGGGTGCGCCACTTCGGCGAGACGCTCACCTTCGTCCTCACGGCCACCGCTGGCGGCACCGAACTCACGCTCGACTCGACCTCTGACACTGCCGCCGAACACGTGTCGCTCCTGTTGCGACTGAAGGCCTCGGTCGACTTCGGGGTCGATCTGCGCAACCACGACGAGGGGCGGACCGCCGGGTACGTCGACAGCTGACCGTTGCTCGCGGCAACGGATTATTCGGTTGCGGGGTCCGATGGGGAGCGGGTCTCATAGGTGGTCGAAAGATCGGAGAACTCCCGTGGAACCGCTCAGCGCCGACGAGATCAGGCGCTCGTTCGTCAACTCGACCAAGAGCCAGATCAAGGCGATGACGCTGCCGCGTCTGTTCACCGAACTCCCCTGGGAGTCGCTGGACTACCTCGGCTGGCGCGACCCGAAGGCGCCGAACCGCGGCTACCTGGTGGTACAGCGAGACGCCGGCGTGACCGGGATCGCGGTGAACACCCAGGCCTCGGGCGTACCCCGTCGCGGCGCCGGTCTCTGCGACCTGTGCAACACCGCCCAGCACCTCACCGACGTCGCGCTGTTCGTCGCCCGCCGGGCCGGTACGGCGGGCCGGGAGGGCAACACGGTCGGCACCTACATCTGCGCGGATCTGGCCTGTTCGCTGTACGTACGGGGTCTGCGCGAACTCGACGTACCACAAGGTGAAACCGCTCCGCCGGAAGTGCGAGCCGAGCGGCTCGCAAACCGGGTTGAAGGTTTCGTAAATCGCGTCCTTTCCTGACGCGTTCGGTGGGGTACTGGACCTAGGCTGGAGCCGAGCACCCGGCTTGTGGGCGAAGGGAGAACGAGTCGCGATGACCGAGTTCAGAATCACGCACGAGATCCACGAGGTTCACCCGGACATCCGCGAGACCCTCACCGCTACCACGATCGAGGCGATCAACGAGTCCAGTGCAAGATCCGCCGAGGACGCAGCCCTGGTGCTGCGCCACAAACTCGCCGAGATCGGCGTCCACATGAGCGACGCAGCCTGCCTGGCCGCGATCGAACGCATCCGCTCCGGCAAACAACTCCGCTTCGAAATAGAAGAACGCGAACCCGCCGAAGAAGGCTGACCCCCACCCATTCGGACGGCCGGCGTACGCCGACGCCGCCGGTCACAACACCCCCAACCTACAAGCCAACCTGTTCCCAACAACCCCACCAACCCTCAAGCCCTGAGCCCGCCCGAGGCCCCGCCCCGCCGCGTCGGTGGGGTTGTTCGGGGAACACGTAGGCGGGTAGCTCGACTCACGCCAACCGCCGCGGACTCGGCTCCCGCGACCGTCCCACCGTGTCGGTGGGGGCGTGGGTTAGAGGGTTGGGGTTAGGTCGGTTGGGGTTAGGAGGGGGTGGAGGGTTAGGCCTGCTTGGGTTAGGGGATCGGGGGTGGAGGGGTTGCGGTTGATGACGCAGAGGGCGTCCGAGATGTTGGCGCCTAGCTCGCGGAGTGCATTCGTGGAGAGGACGATCTGGCCGCCCGTCGTGACGACGTCCTCGACGATCGTCACTCGACGCCCGGCGGTCTCGGCACCCTCGGCCAGCCGCCGTGTGCCATACCGCTTGGCTTCCTTCCGGACGAAGGCGCAAGGCAACCCAGTACGCCGCCCGAGCGCCGTCACCACCGGGATCCCGCCCATCTCCAGCCCAGCGAGCACCTCAGTCCCAGCCGGCACCAACGCGACCATCGCCGCAGCGATCTCATCCAGCAGCACCGGATCAGCCTCGAACCGGTACTTGTCGAAGTACTCCCCCGTCGTCTGCCCCGACCGCAGCAAGAACTCCCCAGTCAGATGAGAAGTCTCATAGATCCGCTGCCCCAGCTCCCGAATCTCCACCCGAGCACCTTAACCGCACCCCACCACCCCGCTGCTACCACCGAGCCAAGCATCGACGCCCCACCATCGGCATCTCCTTCAACCTGATCGGCCACCGACCACATCGCTCAGCTGAGCACCCCAGCTACCCGGCCTTCCGTTGATCCTCGGCCGGCAGGAACCGCCGGAAGTCCTCACTCGAAATGATCGGGATCCCCAGCTCCCGGGCCGCCCGAGCCTTCACCGACAGACTGTCGACATCGGCCGCCACCACGAACGTCGTATCCGGCCGAACTGCCTCCTGCGGCACAAACCCCGCCCCCACCGCCCGATCCCACCAAACCTCCCGCGGCTCCACCATGTCCCCGGTGAACACCATCGTGCTCCCCCGCGGAAACCCCTGCGCCCCAGGACGAGCAGGTACGGCGTACCGCCCACCACTGACCCGTACGAGCGCAGAATCCACATCTGCCGGCTGACGCCCCAGCATCACCGCGACCCGATCCAGATCACTCCGCTGATCCGCCGTCATCTCCCCATTGCCCCACGACGCCCCGGCCAGCGCGGACACGTAGTACTGATGCAACAGATCGACCTGCGACCGAGCCAGTCCAAGCGCCGTCGCCACCTGGACCAACTGATCCGCGTCCGCCGCCGTGATCTCCCGATTGGCCAGGATCCCGTCGAGCAACGCCAAGTACGAGTCGGCCTGCGGCGGCTCCGGCACCCGCGGCAACTGATCGACGAGTCGACTCATCCACCCATGTCACCCGCCCGCGTGCACGGGTCGCACGGTCGGCGCGACGTCCGTCCCGGGCAAGGCCGGCCACCGCAACCGGCTGACCTCCTCGTACGCCCACTGCCACGGCGGCGGCGCCGGAAACGCCCGCAGATACCGGCTGAACAACTCAGCCGTAGCGCGCGTGTCGGCCAGCGCCGAATGCCACCCCTCGAGCGAGATCCCAGCCGCCGCACAACACGCACCCAGCGTCCGTTTGGCCCCCGGATACAGATAGCCGGCCAAAGCCATCGTGCACATCGACCGTTCGGTGATCAGCGGTACGTCGACGCCCAGCCGCGCGAACTCCATCCGCAGGAACCCGAGATCGAACTCGACGTTGTGCCCGACAACCATCCGCCCCGCCAGCAACCCACCCAGCTGCCGCGCGACGTCCGAGAACTCCGGCGCCGCCAGCACGTCAGCGGTCAGGATCCCGTGAATGTGCTGCGGACCGAGATCGCGCTGCGGATTCAGCAACGTCACCCACTCGTGCTCGACCTGCCCACGGGCATCCAGCAGCACGACGGCGATCTCGATGATCCGGTGCCGATGACTCGGCAGCAGGCCAGTCGTTTCGGTGTCGATCACGGCGTACATCCCGGGCCTCCTCCAGCTCGTTGACCCACTGGAACAACCCAATCACACGCCGCCGACAGAATTCGTCGCTGTCTGCGACCAACGACCTCAGACGTCCGGAAGATCGACCGCGATCTCGTCACCCAGCCGCGCACCGCGGGACAACTGGAGCTCGTCCCCGCTCCAGAACCGGCCCGGGTCATACCAGTTCGGCCGCCGCCCACGCAGCAACCCCATGTCCTCGTACGTCACCGCGACCACCTCAGCGCAGTACGCCGACTCCAGCTCGAGTTCACGCGATCCCTGCCGGATCGCCGGCACCCGCCCGCGCACCCACCGGGACGCAAGCCGAGCCGTTGACGGGAACGGCGTACCGTCCAGCCTGGCGACAGTCCGCAATACGGCGTCCTCCATGTCCCGCGTGATGGGGAGATCGAGCTGCCGCAACCAGGCGCGCTGACCGTACTTGCGCCCCCACACCAGTACGGCGTCCCGCAGATCGTGCAGCTGCACACCGCGGTGATGCGTCCCTGTCCACACGTCCTCGAGCGAACGACCCAGCTCGGCATGCCACAGCAGTGGTGGCAGATCCTCGATCACGATCGCCATCCCGACATGGTTGACCGGGCTGTTGGTGGTCATCTGAATGGCCCGATCGGCGGCACTGCCACCGCGGAACAGCCAAATGTCACCTGTTCGTGTCAGTTCCGTAGCGTCATCCAGTGAAATCCGGCTGTCCACGTCGCTAGGTTAGTGCCCATGAAGGTATGGAAGGTGGTAGGGCTTGCGGGGCTCGTCGGCGTGGCCGCTACGGGCGTGGTGATCGCACGGGGCGAGCGCAAGCGCCGTGCGTACACGCCGGAAGAGGTTCGTGACCGGCTCAAGGCCCGGGTCAAGGAAGCGGCGAACGCCTGATCGATCGGCCGGGTGTGCAAGGTACGCCGTAACTCGGTGGTACGGCGACATTTCCTTGCATGCCCGGCCGATCTCGTTGCTTTACGCAACGAGATGTCACAAGTTGTGGAGAGCAACTTCTTCCAGACGCCCGTCGGTGATCGTGGCAGTCTGGAAAGTGCAGTACGGCTGCCGGCGCCGATCCGTCGGAGATCCCGGATTCAGCAATCGCAATCCACTCAGGCTCGTCGTGTCCCACGGGATGTGACTGTGGCCGAACACCAGTAGATCGACGCCCGGATACTCCTTCTCGCAGCGCTCCTCGCGCCCCTTGGCCTGACCGGTCTCGTGTACGACGGCGACCGACAGCCCGTCGAGCGTCACCCGCGCGACCTCCGGCAATCGCGCGCGCAGCTTCGGACCGTCGTTGTTGCCCCAGCACCCGATCAGCCGGGCAGCACGACTCTCCAACTCGTCCAGCAGTCCGACGCTCACCCAATCCCCGGCATGGATGACCACGTCGGCACGCTCGACCGCCGCCCACACCGGCTCAGGCATCTTCTTCGCCCGCACCGGCAGATGAGTATCCGAAATCAGCACCAACTGCATGCGGCCACTCTCTACGCTCCCAGTGACTCGATCAACTCCTTCTCCTTGGCAGGGCTCAGGCCGGCGCGTCGTTCCCGGTCTAGTCCGAGCTCACGCTCCGAGGCCAGCGTGTCGACCAGGAACTCCCGCCGCGGCCGGTGCCTCAACCCAGCCGCGACCGCCGCCGCACCACTGCGACTCGACCAGCCCTCGTACCCAGGCTCGGTCAACCACATCGCCAGCGAATCCGGCCCCATGTACTGCTCGACCTTCTGCTCCTCCAACCACTCCCGCGGCGCGAGCACCACAGGCCCTGTGTGACCGCCGACCTCGCGGACGAGCTCGATCCACTCCCCGAACGGCACCACCGGCCCCACCGCGTCGTACGTCCCGGTCTTGCCCTCCGTGGCGAGGTCCAACAACCATCCGGCTAGATCGCGCACATCGATCACGGACGTGGCGAGGTCAGGCGTATCCGGCACGAGCATCGGCTCCTCCGGCGCCCGAGCCGCCCGCGCCACCCAAGCGCCGGCCCGGTCGCTCTTGTCCCTCGGCCCACCGATCAAACCGGCCCGCGCGATCACAAGCCGATCCCCGACCGCTTCCCGTGACGCAAGCTCACTCGCGACCTTCGCTTCGCCGTACAACTCCCGCTCGACCACGTCCAGCTCGGTCGGCTCCCGCAGTACGGCGGACTCGTCCGCGCCGGGCGTGTCGTACTTCTCGTAGGCGTTGACCGACGACACATACGTCCAGTGCTTGGCCCGCGGCCCGAACGCTGCCAGCGCGTCACGGACGAAGCCGGGCTGCCAGGACACCTCGAACACCGCATCCCAGTCCTGATCCGGCACAGCGTCGTACGCATCGGGGCTGCTGCGGTCGGCCGCGACCAACGTGGCACCGTCCGCGACCGCACCACTCTCACCACGGGCCACACAGGTGACGGAATGCCCGCGCGCGAGTGCCTGCGTCGCGATCTCTCGACCCAGCCACGCCGTCCCACCGAGGATCAGAATCTCCATGCAGGCAAGCCAATCAGGCCCCGCCGACAAAACCCAGGCACCTCTGCCCAGGGCAGAAATCGACACCCTGTGATCCCTCGCCGCCGTCACGTCACCGTAAGACCCGACCCCTTGCGATACGGGGGTTCCAGGCGCAGTGTCGGCCTCAGAGGCACCCGTGACGGGCGCCGTGAGCAAGGGGGAGAAATGGCTGGTTTCGTACAGATCATCGAGTACCGGACGTCGAAGCCGGACGAGATCGCGTCACTGATGCAGGACTTCCAGAAGACACGCGAAGCCGCTGGGGACGGGCCGTCGCCGACCCGTGGAATGACCTGCGCCGACCGGGACGAGTCCGGGCGCTACTTCTCGATCATCGAGTTCGCCTCGTACGAGGACGCGATGGAGAACTCCGCCCGCGCCGACACGTCCGAGTTCGCACAGAAGATGATGGAGCTCTGCGACGGGCCGACGAAGTTCTACAACCTCGACGCGGAGCTGGTCCAGTCGTACAGCTGACCGGGGTACTTGGATAGGCCGGTGCCGCAAGGGAGGTTCGGCACCGGCCTACCCCGTTTCAGTCCGGGTCCGCGGCGCCGGACCCGGGCCGGCTCATCGGAACACGCGGTACGACGACCATCCGGCCGGCGGGGCACCGCCGTACGAACCGAGCTGACGCTCGCTGTCGCTGTGCAGGGGGTCGGGATCCTGTGGCTCGGGGGCGGAGTGCAGATCCGGCCAGGGTCGGGGTGGGAGAGCATCACGGGGTGGGAGCAACAGGTCGGGATCCGGACCCGGGTCCGGGTCGATCCACTCGACCTCAGTGGCTCCACCGTGACCGTGGATGGCGACGACGGAGTCGATGCCGTCCCAGACGGTCGTGGTCGGATAGTCGCCGTACCAGCGGAGCGCTACCGCTCCGTCGGTGAACTGCACGCCCTCGGCGACCGGACCGGTGCCGCTGACACCGGAGACGTCCTGATGGCGGATCAGTTTGAAGCGACGAGTCATTTCGGGGCTACCTCCCACAGACGCTCACCCGGCAGCGCACGGCCCGGGCCTGGGTCGGTATCGGGGATCGGATCACTGGTCACGCGCAATCCGGCGAACCGGCGCGACATGGCAGCGGCGTAGCGTTCGGCCAGCTCGGCCTCGGCCCGATAGTCCGCGACGACGTGGTCCCCGAACCACACCCGCACGCGACGACGTTCGACAACCCTGACCGCAGGGTGAGGGTCCCCATCAGCGTTGTCAGCCACCTCAATGCACCCGCCGCCCAGGCCGGCACACCCAAGAACAACAGCTCTTCACAACCATCACTCCCACTTCCCTGTAGTGGACGCGTTCACAGGAAGTGACGAACCCCACGCACATTCATGACGCAATTCCCCCAGAACTTTTTCCAGCCCCAGAAGAAACGCCGCGTCTCCTCAAACCACCCACGCCCGCCAGGCGTCGATGTCCGGGGCGTCGGGGCTGATCGCACGGTCGAAGGTGTGAGTGCCGACACCCGGAAGGTGAGCTGCTACCAGGGTGTCGAGGTTGTGGACCAGGAGCATGGGCGTGTCCGGGTGGGATGCGACCAGCGAGTCGAACAGTCGTCCCGCCTCCGTGTGCAGCACCTCCTCGGAGCGGCCGCCGCGCAGCTGGATCTCGATGCCGTAGGCATCCATCGCCTGCACCTCGTCCGGCGCAGGATCCGCCTCGGCATACCCGTTCGGCTGCACCACAACTCCCAGCCACTCCTCGACCGTTGTGCCACGCCGACGAAGCCGGACCAGATCCCGCTCGGTAGCCATGACCTCGGCACCGTTCGCCTGCACCAGCCAGGTAGCCACCTGCGACGGTGTTTCGGAGACCGCTACGAAAACGCTGTCGACGACAGACATCACCGCTCCTTCTGATAGCTGACCAGCCGCCCGTCACCGAGGATGACATGAACGACATCTGCAATAGTCTTGCCGGGCTGTCCGACGGCGCGGCGGTAGGCACGCCAGGCATCTGCCTCGGTCAGACCGATGTTCCGGCCGTCGATGACGACCTCCCCCGCCTGATCTCCCGCATCACAGATGTTGCGCTCGATCGTGCTGCTCGAGTTGGTGGTCGGCGTCTTGAACTCGATGATCACGCCCGGATCCGCAGCTCGCTTACGCACCACCGCGTCGGGATTCTTGTCACCCGAGCTGTGGTCCTCTTTCCGCGCGTCGATACGCCAACCTTCCTCGGCGAGGCGGTCTGCGATCGCTGCCTCCTTGGGCTTGAAGCCACGTTGAGGGTCGTGGACGCCTGGGGCGAAGTCGACATCCAGTGGGCTGAGGTCGAAGGCGGGCTTGGGGATCTCCGGGAGGTCGATGTCGATGACGGGTGGGGTGGGGAGGGTTTCGGGATAGTCGAAGGTGGCTTCTACCCGGTCGGTGGTGATTGTGAAGGTGGCGTGGTTCCACTCTTGGTCGGCTGACTCGGACATGGCGGCCAGAAGGGCCTTGACGGACTCGGTGAGGTCTACCTCGATCTCGTGGTCCTGGAGGAGGTGCTCGTTGCGCTTCTTGTCTTCGTCCTCGTCGCGTTCGTCGAACTCGATGTCGCCGGATTCGGTGACGGTGATCTCGACCTCCAGGGGATCTTCGGGGAGGTCCTCGTCGTGTTCGTGGGACTTGCGGAACTTCTCGAAGGCTTTGCGGGCCACGGTGATGAGGGGTGGTTCGCCGGGTTCGGGGGTGTCCAGGTCCTCGAAGGTGGCGGTCAGGCGTTTGGTTCGGCCTTGGGTGTCTCGTTCGGCGACGTCGCCGGTGCCGCCGGTGGTCTTGTTGCGGTTGGCGGAGTTACCTAAGGGGGCTTCGCCGATCAGGGCGGCGGCCCAGGCACGGGCCTTCGGAGGGGCCATCGACAAGTAATGCGCGGCTGCTTCGCACGCTCGAGCAGCGGCATCCAGCTGCTGGGCAGCTACCGTCGCGCGCCCATGGGAAGCCGCCAGTGCGACCTGTGCGTTCTCGCGGCACCGTACGGCGGTGCGCTGCAGGTGGGCGACCACCTGCGGCACTTCATCGAGGCTTTCTACCAGGCCTCGAGCCACTCGCTGCAGGTCCGACGGCACGACAAGATCAGATCTGGTCGGCGTAGCTCTTGCATCCGGCCGACGCGATCTCCAGCGCCTCGGCGGCCTGCTCGACCGCCTTGCCGGCCGCGTCGAGGATCTCCGCGATGTCCCGGTCCACGCCGGTCGCCGTACCCGCGATCAGGCTCTCCACCAGCTGGCTGTGCTGGGTGAAGCGCAGCTTGAATCCGGCCAGGCCGCCCGCTGCCTGTTTGGCCTCCATCGAGACCTGGTGCAGCTGTTCCTTGAGCCGCTGTACGTCGGACACCTATCCCACTCCCAAACTAGTTGCGCTTCTTCGGCAGCACGATCGCCGTACCGGACACGACCACCGGCACCGCGATCGCGAGCCACCACGGCAGGCCGGCCGCCATCGCCACGACGACCGCGACCGCACCACCCCAGCCCCACCAGCGCGCACCGGGCAGCCGAGGCAGACCGAGCATCCGCGACGCGGCCAGCATCGTGACGGCGGCAATGGCCGCGGCCTCGACCCCGGCCAGGAACGATTTGGTCAGCACCCACACCACCAGGAACCCGACCAGCATCAGGACCGCGCTGATGGTACGTCGCCTGCGTCGCTCCTGCTCCTCCCGGGCCGCCGCCCGTACCTCTTCCAGCTCCTCGACGGTGTCACCGAGCTGCTGCGTGATGCGAGCCGCCACTGCCTCGATGTCCTTCAGTACACGGATCTCGGGCAGCACGTGGTTCGCACGCTTGCCCTCCGCGGGCAGTCCGGCGCGTTGCAGCGACGCAGCGGCCTTCTCGGCCAGTGCGTTCAACCGAAGTTCTAACTGCCGCCCGCGCTCGGCCATGGCGTCGGCCTCCGCCATCGCGGTGGCCTCTGCCTTCGACTTGTGCGCCGTCACCCGGTCCTGCGCCTGCTGCGCGTCCGCACGGGCTCCCGCGACCGTCCGCAGCGCCCGGGCGTACTCCGACCACACCTGCTCGTCCGTCTTCATCGCCGCACCAACTCCACCGCGCGATCCACCTCGTCCGATCGCAGCGCAGCGAACGGTACGACGACCTGCGCCTCCGGGTGCAGTCCGTCCCACAGCAACCCACGGTGTGGCTCTGACGCCCACCGCACCAGCGGACCGGCCACCGCGCGTACGCCGTCCTGTGGGTGCCGCAGGAAAAGGTGGGTCGCGACGTTGGCCCGCCCGTACCCGAGGTGTTCTGTGCACACGTGCAGCCGGTTCCACCACCCGAAGGTGATGAGCCCCTGCGTCGGTCCGTCGCGGACGATGTCCTGCAGTGCGTTCGCCGGACTCTCGAAGTACCCGTCCGCGTGCACCTGCATCCGAGGGACGCCGTGGAACCCGAACCCGAGCAGATAGGTCGCACCAACCTGCCCGTTCCGCACGTCCTCCCGCAGCGAGAACAGCCGCGGCACGATGTCGCCGTGCTTGTCGACCGTCTCGACCTCACACCCGAGCTGCCGCAGCGCCTGCACCAGCGCATCCTTGCCCTCGGCAACGGCTGGCGACGAGTCGGTCCCGTCCATGAACACGAACCGCGGCGGGTCCACCGCCGCAGCCGCGGTCGACAATGCGAGTCCACTGAGTACGCCGAGCGCGTCCGCCGGACCGTCACCCAGCACGAGTACGCCGGCACCCGGCTCGGGCCGTACTTCGACCTGCACCGGCTCCTCGGTCACCGCGATGGGCAGCCCGGTCCACGGCCGCCCCAACTCCGGCTTCACCACTGCCGCCGTATCCGCCAGTCGAGCCGCCTCCGCAAGGTGGAACACCCGCGGCGGGCGCGCCGACTCCCCCGCCCGCAACCACAGCTCACGGCGCAGATCATCAAGCACTACCTTGTCCGCAAAGCTCACCAGCACATGCTGGTTGTCGTCCGGAGATCCGAAGTTCGCATTCAGCACGGCCTCACCACGGAACTGCAGCTCGGCCGCAGCCGTGTTCCCGCTCCGCAGGATCGCCTGTGCGTCGGCCGGCGTGGTCTTCAGCGCAATCCGGTACGGCACCTGCCCGAAGATCGAGTCGCGCCGCGTCGACAGCCGCTTGACCCCCTCGATCGTCTGCGTCGCGAGGACGACGTGGACGCCGTACGCACGCCCGAGCCGAACCAACCGCTCCAGCAGCTTGGCCGCCTCGTCCGCCAGTTCGTCGTCGTCTTCGAGCAGCACCTGGAACTCGTCCAGTACGACGAGAATCCGCGGCGGCCGATCGGGGCCCGGGGCAAGCTCCGCGATGTCGGCGACGTTCCCGTGTGACTTGAAGATCTCGCTGCGCCGGGCCAGTTCGTCGGACAGATGACGCAGTACGGCGAGACCGAACGCGCGGTCGCTGTGCACGCCGAGCACGCGCACCTGCGGCAACCAATGCTCCCGTCCCGCGGCCGGACCGAGCGCGGAGAACTCGACACCGTGCTTGAAGTCGAGCAGGTACATCTCCAGGTCCGCCGGGTCGTAGCGCGCGGCGAGGCCGTGGATCATCACGAGCAGCAGATTCGACTTCCCCTGGCCGACGGCACCGCCGACGAGGACGTGCGGGAGCGCGGGGTTCCCACTGCGCAACCGCACCAGCGCCGGCGTGCGATCGTCGTACCCGATCACCGTGCCGATCTCGTCCTTGACCGGCTGCCACCAGGTCGAACGGTCCGGCAGGGTGCGCTCGAAATCGATGGTCGGGAGTACGGCGATCTCCGCGAGCTCGGCCACGACATCACAGATGCCGGCGGCAACGTTCGCGTCGAACGGCGGGTCGAGTTTCGCGGCGACACCGGGGAGCTGCCTGATCTCGACCTTCTCGTTGGTGATGGCAACGGGATTGAGGAGCTCAAGCAACTGTTTGGTCTCCACGTCGGTCGCGGAGGTCGTGGACGGGTCGTGGTGGACCAGGAAGCAGATGCCGCGCTGACCGGCGGTGGCAGCCAGCCGGAGCAGGTCGCGCTGGGCGAGAGAGTCGATGCCGGACGGGTAGTCGAACAGGATCACCAGCCGGTACGGATCGGTGACCTGACCGGTCTCGCGGATGAGGTCCTCGAACCGCTGATGGCCGAGCTGGGCCTGTCGGCTGGCACGCAGCGATGAAACGTCTACGAGCCCGGACAGCACCGTGTGCAGCTGCTCCGCGGTGTGTGTTGCCCTGGGCACCAATTGCGGGTACTTCGTGGTCAGGTGACCGAGTAGTCCCATCATCCCGGTCAGCCGCGGATCGAAGGCATCGATCCGGAGCCGGAACGGTTCGGCTGCCGCGACCAGGCGTAGTGCGACGCTTTGCAGGAGCCGGCGGGCGGACTCGTTGCGGTCCGCGGTCACCTTCCAGCCGTTGGTCCGCAGTAGTGGCGCCACAACCGGCGTACCGGGGTCGAGCTCACCGACCCGCAGGTACGACGGGACGCCTGCGCCGACGAGTTGGCGCGAACGCCAGCGTGCGTCGTTCGGCGGGATCGAGGCCAGGCCCGGGGCGAGGCGGTCTGCGAGCAGGCGGGCCTTGGGCTCGGCGGCCGAGAGGGCCTCAGCGGTCTTGGCGTCGACTAGAGCACGCGACTCGCGGCGGGCGATCGCGGTCTGCTCCTGGAGTTGACGGTGCAGCTGGACAGCGCGCTGGTGCTCGCCATGGGTCAAGCGGCGGGCGTTCTCCAGCAACTGTCCGAGGGCGTGCTGGAGGCCGCGGATCCGCGCTTCCAGGACCTCTGGTGCTGTATCTGTCGCTGTACCTCTATTGCGTACAGAGCGCACCGCGTCTGTTTTGCGCGCGGCGCGCGAAGCCGGTCCGGGCGTACTTCCCCCGTCAGGCTTCTCCGTCACGAGCACCGTCCTTCCACACTTGCCCCGCGACAACCAACTGCCTGGAGCAACCATGTCATACCGGAAGTCCCACTCGTCACTCCAGGCATCAGCAGTCTCACCAGTCAGTCTGGGGCGACGATCTCGAGCTCGTAGCCGTCGGTGTTGTGGAGGAAGGCGGCGTAATGCTGGGGGCCGCCGGCGTACGGGTGACGGTCGGCGAACATGAGGGTCCAGCCGTGCTTCGGGGCCTCTGCGACGATCCCGTCCACCTCGGCGCGGCCGGCGGCGTTCAGGGCGAGGTGGTTCATGCCGGGCCGCATCCGGTCGTGCTCGGCGGACGACATCGCGGGGCTCTGCTCGACCACGACATAACTACCGTCGGGGGCGATCCAGGTCATCCCACCGGGCCAGCCGTCACCGTCCTTCCAGCCCAGCCGATTGAGGACCCAGCCCCAGCTCTCCTGGGCCCGGGACAGGTCCGGGACCCAGATCTCGACGTGATGCACCGCAGCGGCCATCGGAGCATTATCTGTGCTCGTCGAAATGATTCGACACCGCCACCGAGATCAGCCCCGACACCACCAGCCAGACCAGCGCCGCCACCAGCCACGGCCACCACTCACGCCCTTGCGCCCCCTCGGCCACAGCCTGACCGAACAGTCCCCCCGCCGGCGCAAAGACAAGCACGAGCAACACCCGCGCCACCGCCGTCTCCCTGGTCATTCCTTCATTGTGAGATCCAAACCCAACCCCCGCAGAAACCACAGCGTTTCGCACCCATCGTGGGCCGTTCGGCGAGCATGAGTTCGGCCCCACGCGCGCCCCCACCCCACTACCCGCGGGTTCTTGTCTGGTCTCACACCATCCCCACAACCGCGGTCTGTTGGGGTTGTTGTGGGTTGTTTCTTCTTTTGTCTGTGGGAGGGTCTACCGTCTGCGGTGACAGTTTCGGGACCTGATCGGGGGCTTGTGGTGAGTACCACCCGGATCGAGAGCACGGCGTACGGCGCGGACGCCCTGGAGCGCCTGCGTGCCGTCGTCGCGGACCTCAAGGCCGATGATCCGATGACCCCCGTCACCCTCCTCCTGCCGAACAACCTGACCGGCGTGATCGCCCGCCGCCATCTCGCCCGCACCGGCATCGCCGGTCTCTACCTCGCGACCCTCGAGCGACTGGCCGAGCAACTCGCCGCCTCCGACCTGTCCCCGCGCCGCCCCGCGACCCGTCCGATCGTCGCCGCAACCTGGCGTACGGCGCTGTCGAAAGCGCCCGGCATCTTCGAGGAAGTCGCCGAGCACCCGTCGACGATCCAAGCGCTTGCCTCAGCCCACCGCGAGCTCCGCGACCTCTCCGACCCCGCGCTGGACAGGATCGTCGACACCTCAACACTCGGCCCCGACCTGGTCCGCCTGCACCGCCACGTCACCACAGATCTCGCCACCGACTGGTACGACGAGACCGACCTCCTCCGCGCGGCCGCCGACCGCCTGGCCGCAAAGCCCGAAGTCGCCGGCGAACTCGGCGCACTCGTCCTCTACCTCCCCCAAGAGCTCACCCAGGCAGAGGCGGCCTTCGTCCAAGCCCTCGGCAACGCCGCAGCCGATCTCACCGTGATCGTTGGTCTGACCGACGTACGCCGTGCCGACCGCGCCGTCCGGCGATCCCTCGAACGCATCGGCATCGACCTGCCCCCGTCGATCTCGAAGAACTACCCGGTCGCCACCGAGATCCTCAACGCCTCCGATGCAGACGACGAGGTCCGTTGTGTCGTCCGGGATGTCGTCGAGGCACTCGAGCGCACGCCCGCGCACCGGATCGCGGTGCTGTATTCGGCCGCCTCGCCGTACGCGCGTCTTCTGCACGAGCACCTCAGCGCCGCCAAGATCGAGGTCAACGGCCCCGGCACGCGTCCTGTGCACGAGCGCGCGATCGCCCGGACCCTGCTCGAAGTCGTCGCGCTCGTAGACCAGGACCTGCCGCGTGCGGACGTGTTCCGGGCGCTCGCGAACGCACCGACGCGTGACTTCACCGGCGAGCGGATCCCGGTGCCGCAGTGGGAGCGGATGTCACGTGTTGCCGGTGTGATCCGTGGCGACGACTGGGACACCCGGCTCGCTCGGTACGCCGAGTCCGAGCGCCGGACCGCTGATCAGGAGGAAGCGGCCGAAGACCCACGGCCGGCCGCCGTACGACGCGCGCAGTACAACGCAGCCAAGGCCGAACGGCTGCACGCGTTCGCCTCAGAGCTCCGCCGCCGGCTCCGTGCCCTGGCCTTGCTGGAGACGTGGTCCGAGCTAGCAGATGGCGTGCTCCGGATCTTCCAAGACCTGCTCGGCGACTACTCGTCTCTACCGGTAGAAGAGCAGTACGCCGCAGCCGCGGTCGAGGGCTCGCTGAAGGGCCTGTCCACCCTGGACGAGCTCGGCACCCCGGCCAGCCTCGCCGTACTGCGCGACGTACTCGATCTGGAGCTGCAGCAATCGCTCCCCCGCGTCGGGACGTTCGGGACCGGCGTACTGGTGGCACCGCTGTCCGCAAGCATCGGACTGTCGGCAGACATCGTGTACGTCGTCGGTCTGTCGGAGGACCTGTATCCGGGCCGCGTGCACGAGGACGCACTGCTCCCTCATCGTGTCCGTGAGGCGGCCGCGCCCGAACTGGCGTCGTTCCGCGATCGACTCGACGAGAAGCAACGCCATCTACTCGTCGCCTTCTCGGCCGGGGCACGGGTCGTCGCATCATTCCCCCGTGGCGACCTGAGGCGATCGTCGCGCCGGTTGCCGACGCGATGGCTGCTGGGCTCGTTGCGCGAGCTGACCGGCGAACACGGGCTGCCGGCAACCCAATGGGACAAGCACACCGAGCTGCTGCGTACGTCGGCGTCGTACGCAGGATCGTTGACCTCGGCAACCATGCCCGCGACCGAGCAGGAGTGGCAGGTCCGGGCCGCGGCAGCGCGACTGTGGGTGAACGACGAGGTCCTCGTGCGTGCACGGGAATTGCTGCGTGGACGTGGGAGCAATGCCTTCACGCGTTTCGACGGCGACCTGTCCGGGGTGTCGGGTCTGCCGGAGTATGCGGTCGAGGACCGGATCGCGTCGCCGACATCGCTGGAGGCATACGCGACCTGTCCGCATGCGTACTTCGTCGAGCGGTTGCTTCAGGTGGAGCCGCTCGAGGCGCCCGAGGATCTTCTCGTGATCTCGCCCATGCAGGTCGGGAACCTGATCCACTACAGCATCGACGCCTTCGTGTCGCAGCTGAAGGGATCGCTCCCGGAGAGCGGCGAGCCCTGGACGGAGGAGCAGCGACAACTGTTGCTCGCGATCGGCGCGGAGCTCGGGGATCGGTTCGAGGCCGAAGGGCTGACCGGGCATCCACGGTTGTGGCAGCGGGAACGGTTGCGGATCCTCGGTGACTTGATGGTGTTGCTGACCGACGACGATCGCTGGCGGTCGGAGCGGGACGCGTCGGTGGTGGCGAGCGAGCTGCGATTCGGGTTCGACGGCGAGGCGCCGGTGGAGATCCCGGTGCCGTCCGGGCGGGTGCTGCTGCGCGGGTCGGCCGACAAGGTCGACCTCGGCTCGGACGGAACCATCTATGTGACGGACGTGAAGACCGGCGGATTCTCGCGGTACGAGGGGATCGAGACCGATCCGGTCGCGGGCGGGACGAAGCTGCAGCTGCCGGTGTACGCGTATGCGGCACGGGCCCGACTCGGTTCGGAGTCCACACCGGTCGAGGCGTCGTACTGGTTCGTCCGGCGCGGCGGGAAGCGGATCCCCGTGCCACTGACGACGGAGGTCGAGGAGCGGTACATCGATACCCTCGATGTGATCGTGTCGTCGATCGCGGCCGGGTACTTCCCACCGAAGGCGCCCGAGGTGCCGGACTTCTTGTGGGTGCAGTGTCAGTACTGCAACCCGGATGGGCTCGGGCACAGCGAGGTGCGGGCGCGGTGGGACCGCAAGCGGTTCGATCCGATGCTCGAGCGGTTGGTCCGGCTGATCGACCCAGGGGTGCTCGAGACCGCTGCAGCGGAGGCCGCTGATGACTGAGCAGTTGCTGGATGCACCCGCGCGGGAACGGATCCGGTCCGATACCGACGCGACCCTCTTCGTCGAGGCCGGCGCCGGCTCCGGGAAGACGCACGCGCTCGTCGATCGCGTGACCACCTTGGTCCTGCGGGACGGCGTACCGCTGCGAACGATCGCGGCCGTGACCTTCACCGAGAAGGCCGGCGCGGAGCTGCGGGATCGGTTGCGGGTCGAGTTCGAGAAGGCGCGCAAGGGCCCGGCGGGCAAGCTGGCCGACGGCGCGTTGGACGACCTCGACTCGGCGTCGATCGGGACGCTGCACGCGTTCGCGCAGCAGATTCTGCTGGCGCATCCGATAGAGGCCGGGTTGCCGCCGCTGATCGACGTACTGGACGAAGTCGGGTCGTCGGTCGCGTTCGAGGAACGCTGGGCGGAGCTGCAGCAGCAACTGCTGGACGACGACTCGATCGCGGAGCCGTTGCTGCTGGCAATGGCCGTCGGGGTCGAGCTGAAGCACCTGCGGTCGCTGGCCCGGTTGTTCGGGAACGACTGGGACTTGATCGCCGAGCGCGTGCTGATCGATCCGCCCGAGTTGGTGTCGATGCCGGATCTCACCGGATTGATCGCCGCGGCGGCGCAGATCGGCGGCGTGGCCGAGTCGTGCCTGGATGCCGAGGACCGGCTGCTGCCGAAGGTGCATCAGATCCGTGAGCTCGGCGTGATGCTGGACGCCGCCTCGGATCAGGAGACGCAGCTCGCGATCCTGCAGACGCTGCGCGGCCTGAAGCTCGGCCGAATCGGCCGCAAGGAGAACTGGCCGGACATCACCAAGGTCCGGGGCGACTGCTCCGAGGTGGTCGCGGTCGCCGGTTCGCTGGTCGAACTGCTCCTGGATGCTTGCCTTCGGCACCTTTCGCACTGGATCGCGCGCCGGGTGCTCGAGTCGGCCCGGCTGCGGCGGGAGGAAGGACGACTCGAGTTCCACGACCTGCTGGTGCTCGCGCGCGATCTGCTCCGGCGTGACCCGGCGGTGCGGTCCGATCTGCAGGAGCGGTTCGAACGGTTGCTGCTGGACGAGTTCCAGGACACGGATCCGATCCAGATCGAGCTCGCGGTCCGGATCGCCGGCGGCGGCGAGGCGGAGGCCGAGGACTGGCGCGAGGTCGAAGTGCCGGAGGGGCGACTGTTCGTGGTCGGGGACCCGAAGCAGTCGATCTACCGGTTCCGGCGCGCCAACATCGCGACGTACCTGACCGCCCAGGATTTGCTCGGCGAAACGGTTGCCCTCACCACTAACTTCCGGACGGTGCCGCCGGTCCTGCGCTGGATCAACGCAGTCTTCGAGACCTTGATCCAGCCGCAGGAGGCCGCACAACCGTCGTACCAATCCCTCGCGCCGCACCGCACGAGTCCTACCGGCCCGGTCCGGCCGACACCGGCTCCACAACCTCAGGACGTCTCCGGCGGCCAGCTCTCCTTCTTCGGCGACTCCGAGGACGAGCTCACCCTGTTCGGCGAAGACACCCTCTTCGGCGACAGCCCGGCAGACGACTCCGACGACTCGGCTCCTTCCGACGACGCCGGCTCAGGGAGCGCCGGCTCCGGGGAGCAGGTTGGTGATCTGGCGACCGTGCTTCCTTTCCGGCGCAACGGCGCCGAAATCCCCATCGACACCCCGGACACCGACCCGGAGGAATACGACGAGACCGTCTCTGGTCCCGCCGTCACCATCCTCGGCGCCGCGCCGCACGACGACCTCCCCCGCGCCCAAGCCTCCGTCCTGCGCGAACGCGAGGCTCTCGACGTGGCCGCGGTCATCGAGCAGGCCCTCCGCGACGGCTGGCAGGTGTACGACGACCGCACGGAACGCTGGCGTACGGCGGAAGCCGGCGACATCGCCGTCCTCGTCCCGGCCCGTACGTCGCTGCCCTTCCTCGAGGACGCCCTCGACCGCGCCGACATCCCGTACCGCGCCGAAGCCAGCTCGCTCGTCTACCAGACCGCCGAGGTCCGCGACCTCCTCGCCTGCGCCCGCGCGCTCGGCGACCCCAGCGACCAGCTCGCCCTCGTCACCACCCTCCGCTCGCCACTCTTCGGCTGCGGCGATGACGACCTGTTCGTCTGGAAGCGCTCCGGCGGCTCGTTCACCCTGACCGCGCCCGTCCCCGACCAGCTCCTCACGCATCCGGTCGGCGAAGCGATGGAGTGGCTCCGAAGGACCTACTATGCGGCCCGCTGGCTCACCCCGAGCGAGGTCCTCGCCAAGATCGTCGCCGACCGCCGCATGCTCGAGGTCGCGGCGATCGGCCCGCGCGCACGAGATGCCTGGCGCCGGATCCGCTTCGTCGTCGACCAAGCCCGCGCGTGGTCCGAGGTCGAGCATGGCGGACTGCGCTCGTACCTCGCGTGGGCTGCACACCAAGGCGAGGAGGCCTCTCGCGTTGCCGAAGCCGTCCTCCCGGAGACCGACGCCGACGCGGTTCGCGTGATGACGATCCATGCCGCGAAGGGCCTCGAGTTCCCGATCGTGATCCTGTCCGGCATGAGCGCGGCCCCGAACCGGCAGCGTGGCGTTCAGGTGCTCTGGCCGCCCGACGGTGGGTACGCCGTGAAGCTCAAGTCATCCGTGCAGACCGAGGACTTCGACCTCGTCCAACCGGTCGACGAGCAGATGGACGACTACGAACGCCGCCGCCTGCTGTACGTCGCCGCTACCCGCGCACGTGATCACCTCATCGTCTCGCTGCACCGCTCCGGCAACCGCCGCCACTCCAGCAACGCCGAGCTCCTCGCATCCGCCGGTGGGGTCGAAGCACCGAACGCGACACTCTTCACCAGCCCACCCGCGATCGAACGCGAACCGCGGACAGCACCCGACGTCTCTCCACCGATCTCCCGCACCGACTGGGAGAACCGCGCCACCGCAGCGCAGTCCGCCAGCCGCAAGCGCTCCGCGCAAAGTGCGTCGGGTCTCGAAGGCACCGGCCCCGACGTCACGCTCACCGACGTCGACCCAGGCACGGCCAAGGCACCCCGCGACCTCGAGCTGCCGCCCTGGTCCAATCCGACCCTTGGCGGAGAGGTGGTTCGACCATTCCGAGTTGGCGTGGATGGCCGAACAATCCGACGAGCTGACCGCGTTCCTGCAGCTGTGGAC
>NZ_JBFAXQ010000040.1:0-49547 GCF_040680855.1 Kribbella sp. NPDC051952 | reverse complement strand
GTCGGTCGCGTTCGCTCTGCCGACCCCCGATGCCGAGTGCGTGCGGGCGATCGCCGAAGGCGCGTTGCTGGGTCGCTACTCGTTCACGGCGTACACCTGGTCGATCGACTCGGCGGTCTTCTCCGGGTCGTTCCAGTAGCCGAGCATCACCGAGTACCCACGGGTGCACAGCTCGCCCGGCTCACCCCTCGGTACGGCGAGGCTCGTGACCGGGTCGATCAGCTTCACCTCGACGTGAGGCATCACCCGGCCGACTGTCGACGTACGCCGGTCCAGGTCGTCGTCGCGACGGGTCTGCGTCGACACCGGCGAGGTCTCGGTCATGCCGTAGCAGATCGCGACCTCGGCCATATGCATGTCCGCGACGCACCGCTTCATCACCTCAACGGGACAAGGCGATCCGGCCATCACGCCCGTCCGCAGACTGGTCAGGTCGTACTCGGCGAAGTCCGGCAGTCCGAGCTCGGCGATGAACATCGTCGGTACGCCGTACAACCCGGTGCACCGTTCGTCCTGCACGGCCTTCAGGGTTGCGGCCGGATCGAATCCGGGGGCCGGGATCACCATGCAGGCACCGTGGGTGGTGCAGCCGAGGTTGCCCATCACCATTCCGAAGCAGTGGTAGAACGGCACAGGTATGCAGAGCCTGTCCTCAGCGGTGAAGGCGATCGTCTCGGTGACGAAGAAGCCGTTGTTGAGGATGTTGTGATGGCTGAGCGTCGCGCCCTTGGGGAAGCCCGTCGTACCGCTGGTGTACTGGATGTTGATCGGGTCGTCGAAGGCCAGTTCGGCTTCCCTGTCGTGCAATTCGTCCACCGGGATGCGAGTGGCGTCGTCCCTGAGCGCGTCCCAATCGCCGGTGCCGATGTAGATCGTCTCTTCCAGCGACGGACAGTCCGGGCGAACCTCGTCGACCATCCCGCGGTAGTTGCTGGTCTTGAACTCGGTGTCGGAGATCAGGAGCCGGACGCCGGACTGGTTCAAGGCATAGGACAGTTCGTGCGTCCGGTAGGCCGGGTTGATGTTGACCAGGATCGCGCCGATCAGGGCGGTCGCGTACTGCGTGACCGTCCACTCGGCGCGATTCGGCGCCCAGATCCCGACCCGGTCGCCCTTCGCGATCCCCCGCGCCATCAGCCCGCGCGCGACCAACTCCACCTCGGCGCCGAACTCGTCGTACGTCCAGCGCCTTCCGGTCTGGACCTCCACCAGCGCGTCCCGATCGCCGTACTCGTGGATCGTCCGTCTCAGGTTGGCGCCGATCGTCTCGCCTAGCAACGGGACCTCGGACACCCCGGACGCGTACGACGGAAGGCTCATGGTTGTCATGCTCCCCGCGGTCAAAAGCCTCTGCAAGTGCACGCGCGGCAGGAAACAAGGGGTGGACGGCAAGCAATGTCCTTACCAACTCTCCGTCACAACGGTCGCACAGCGTGGTTGCACCGTTACCTCGATGGAGAGAGGTGTGAGGTGCCACCAAAGGCATCCTCATCACCACCAGCGGCTTCGGCCCCACCAGCTACCAGTTCGCCACCGGCAAGCCCCTCCAACTAATAGACGGCACCGCCCTCCTGTCCCTCTGCCACCACCACAACATCCCAGCCCGAATAATCCGCCGCGCTAGCTGAGCTATGTTCTGAAAAGTGGGCATATGCTTGATATAGTGGGCAATCGGAGGTGACGGCGGTGCAGTTCCCCGAGCCGGTGTCGAGTGTGATCCCTGGGCTGCACGGGCGGGTCCTCGGCGTGCTCGCGCGCACCGGGCGACCGCTGACCGGACGTGCGGTGACGTCGTTGCTAAGGGCACCGGCCAGTCCGAGCGGCGTACAGAAGGTTCTGGATGATCTCGTCGGCAACGGCGTGGTGATCGCGGAGCCGGCCGGCCGTGCGCGGCTCTACACCCTCAACCGGAATCACGTTGCCTATCAGGCGATTGATCACCTGGCGCGACTCCGAGACGTTCTGCTCGAGCGCATCAAGGCAGAAGCGGAGACCTGGGAGCTGCGAGCGAAAGCTGTCTGGCTCTTCGGCTCGACCGCCCGCGGGCAAGGCGACGCTCACAGCGATCTCGACCTGTTGATCGTGCGGCCCGACAAGGTCGACGAATCGGACCCGCGCTGGCTCGAACAAGTCGAGACACTGGCGGCACACGCAAGCCTCTGGTCCGGCAACTCGTGCGAAGTCGTCGAGTACAGCGCACAAGAGGTTCAGGAACTCATCAGTCACGGCGAGCGCCTCGTCACCGAACTGCGTCGCGACGCCGTACCCATCACCGGCACCACACCCCAGCAAACCCTCAACCGAAAGGCCGGCTAGTGACCTCACTCGACGAAGCCCGAGCCCACCTGGCAAAGGCTCGCGAGTTTCTCGAAGCGGCCGAGCTGACGAACGATCTCCAACTCTTCAACGCCGCGGCATCGAATGCGGTGACCTCTGGCATCAACTCCAAGGACGCGATCTGTCCTGCGTTGACCGGCCGGACCGAGAAGTCCGACAACCACGCGGAGGCGGTCGCGGAGTTGAAGGGCTCTGGTTCTGCCGGCCGGGACAGCAGTTCGACGCTGTCCCGGCTGCTGAAGCTCAAGTCGAAGTCGCAGTACCAGGCGGGCTCCGTGTCAGCCTCGGAGGCGACGAAGAGCGTCGGGTGGGCTGGCCGGTTACTGGACAGCGCTCAGGCCGTTACCCCTAGCTGAGGGGGGATTCGTAGATTTGGAGTTCGGTGCCTTGGGGGTCTTCGCCGTCGTCGGGGGCGGTGTAGAGGCGGAGTTTGGTGGCGGTTGTTTCCAGGGCTACTGGGTTTCGGGTGGCGTTGTGGTTGGTGGTGGGGGAGAAGGCTGGGAAGGGGATCTCGTGGAGGATGCGGTTGGTGCGGAGGTCCAGGAGGGCGAGGCCGCCTAGGTCGTACGTCGTGTTGTTGGGGCCGGGGAGGGTGGTCACGCCGCCGCAGAGTTGCTTGCCGCGGGCTGCGTAGTCGCAGTCCTGGTAGTCGAGGATGTGGGACTCGTTGGCGGCGACGTCGAGCTGACGGCCGGTGGGGGTCCAGTTGTAGAGGGTGCGGGATCCCCAGCTGACTCCGTGCACCTGACCGGTGGTTTGGTCGCGGACCACTCCCCCGACGTGGTCCTTCACCCGGAAACGCTCAGTCACCCGGTAGGTCTTCGGGTCGACGGTATACACGATCGCCCGTGAGTTCGGCCGGTACTCCGCCGCCGGCACCCACACGTTCCGCCCGTCGTAGTCGATCCCGCCCGGGTGGTACGCCGTACCCTCGCCGATCCGGATGTCCTTTTTCAGATTCCCCTGCCGATCCAGCACGAACAGGTGCCCGATCCCCTTGCCCGGCGTCCGGTCGTACCCGTCCACCGGCACCGGATACTTCACCGGCGCCTCCAGCACCTCCACGCTGGACAGGAAGATCAGATCCCCCACCAGCGCGAACCCCTGCGGGTGGTACGTCGGGAACTTCAACGGAATCCGCTCCACCAGGGACCACGCCGTACTCCGGTCCGTCTTTTCGAACGCGCGCGTGACACCGGAGTCCTTCCCGGTCGCGTCGGCGGTGGTCAATCCGGTGAGCAGGACACCGGCGAGAGCGGTGCAAGTGAGGATCCGGCTGCGCATCTGAGTCTCCTTGGGCGATCAGAGGTCGATGGTGCAGTGTGCAACGCCAGAGTGACACCCAAACCGACACCAGATGATGCCAAACTGGCCGCTATGGAGACTGGCGTGCGGGTTGTCGGGTCGGGACAGGTCAGTGCGGCGCCGGATGTGTTGCGGGTGTCGTTCAGCATCGAGCATGTTGCGCCGGATGTGGCGTCTGCGGTGGCGCGGGTGGCGGAGCAGACGGACGCGGTGACTGCGGCGTTGCGGGAGCAGGGGGTCGACGCCGCCGATATCGGGACCACGACGGTGAACGTCTTCCAGGAGTACCGCGAGAAGGAGACGGACAGGGCGTACCGCGGTTCGCATCAGCTGACCGTGACGACCAAGGACCTGACCGGGTTCGGCCGGCTGCTGAACGCGGCGGTGGATGCCGCTGGCAACGGCCTCGGCCTGAACGCGCTCCAGTTCGACATCGAGGACAAGAGCGAACTGCTCGTCCAGGCCCGTGAGCTCGCCTTCCAGCAGGCCCGCGAGAAGGCCGCGGAGCTCGCCGCGCTGGCCGGCTACTCGCTCGGCTCGGTCACCTCGGTCAGCGAAACCTCCGGCCACCACCCGATTCTCCGGGCGGCGCGAAACGCCAGCAAGAGCTTCGACGCGGCGGCGATCGCCATCACCCCCGGCGACAACACCGTCGAGGTCTCCCTGGAAATCGCCTTCTCCTGGGCCTGAACCGGCAACTGAGCGGCGCGATCGGCTTGATTGCGACCTGATTGCGGTCTACCACCTATTGCCCGAAAGACTCTCGTCGCGACCGCTCCCGGGTGGATAGGCTCCTCCCTCACGCGCCGGAAGGTGCCTGATCCTGGGGGAGATCTCTCATGCGACCTTTCGTCTCCGTTGCCGTCGCGGCCGGTCTCGCCGTGAGTCTGGCCGCCTGCAACGACTCCAAAACCAACTCGGCCACACCGAGCACCTCGACCAGCAGTGCGCCGGCCACCACCCCGGCGCCGACCCCCACCGCAACCGCCAGCAAGCCATCCGTGACGCCGGCCGCGCCCGCACCGCGGACCCAGGCCGCGCTCACCAAGGCCCTGCTGGCGTTGCCGGATCTGCAGCCCGGGTTCGCGATCGACCCCGATGCCGGGGGTGACGACGGGACCAAGCTGTCGTCGTCGAACCCGAAGTGCGCGAAGCTGGTCGAGCTGTTCAACGCCGACAAGTCGCCGGGCGCGAAGGTCGCCGTGACGCGCGGATTCTCCGGCGGCCAGAACGGCCCGTTCGTCGAGCAGACCCTCGAGGCGATGCCGTCGGCCAAGGCGACGGCTGCCCACCTGGCCGTGATCAAGACCGCGATCAAGTCCTGCACCAAGGCCAAACTGACCATCTCGGGCGCCGGATCCTCGACCATGACGGTCACCGAGGTCGCCGCGCCGAAGACCGGGACCGCTCCGGTCGCGGTCCGGTTCGCGGCCGACTCCGGGGCGCTGGAAGGCCTCGAGGTGTACTTCGCGTTCACCGGCCTGGACGACGTACTGCTGTCGATGAACTTCGACTTCGCGGACATCGGCGCGCCGATGCTCGCCGCCTCGGCGAAGGCGAGCAAGACGCTCGGCACGTCCACCACCGGCGCCTAGCTGTAACCAGCCTGTCTCAAAACCAGAACGGGTGTTGCGTTGTCGGTGCTGTCATGGAGACTGCTTCCATGTACGCACCGGCGCCACTGCGGCGGCAACTGAACCGGTCCGGGCTCCTGCTGCTCGGACCGGCGTTCGTCGCGGCCGTCGCCTATGTGGACCCGGGCAACTTCGCCACCAACATCGCCGCGGGGGCGACGTACGGGTATCTGCTCTGCTGGGTGGTCGTCGGGGCGAACCTGATGGCCGTCCTGGTGCAGTATCTGGCCGCCAAGGCGAGTATCGCGACCGGCCGGACGCTGCCGCAGCTGTGCCGCGACCACTTCAAGCGGTCGACGTCGACCGGGTTGTGGGCGCAGGCCGAGCTGGTGGCGGTCGCGACCGACCTGGCTGAGGTGGTCGGCGGCGCGATCGCGCTCAACCTGCTGTTCGGGATCCCGCTGCTGCTCGGCGGCGCGATCACCGGCGTCGTCTCGTTCGCCTTGCTGATCTATCAGTCGAAGCGCGGGCAGCGACCGTTCGAGGCGGCGATCATCGGGCTGCTGGCGGTCGTGCTGGTCGGATTCGTCGTGTCGACGGTCAAGTCCGAGCCCTCCGCGGCCGGCGTGGTCGGCGGCCTGGTCCCGCGGCTGGACGGCACGCAGTCGCTCGTCCTCGCGGCCGGCATGCTCGGCGCGACCGTGATGCCGCACGCGATCTGGTTGCACGGGGCCCTGGTCACCGACCGGCACTGGAAGACGATCCGCTCCGACGGCGGCAAATCTCGCGTTCTACGTGCCACGCGCGTGGATGTGGCGATCGCGATGGCCCTGGCCGGCGCCGTCAACCTCGCCATGGTCGTGGTCGCGGCGGCCGCGCTGAAGGGCACCGGCGCCGACTCGCTCGACGCCGCTCACGTTGCGATCGGCGACCGGCTCGGCCAACTCCCGGCGCTGCTGTTCGCGCTCGCCCTGCTGGCCAGCGGGTTCGCCTCCTCCTCGGTCGGGACGTACGCCGGTTCCGTCATCCTGGAAGGGTTCTGGAAGCGGCACGTCCCGCTGTCCGTCCGCCGGCTCATCACCCTGGTGCCCGCGCTGGTCATCCTGGCGATCGGCATCGACCCGAGCCGGGCACTGGTCGTTTCCCAGGTCGTGCTGAGCTTCGGCATCCCCTGCGCCCTGTGGCCGTTGGTCCGATTGACCGCTTCCCGGCGCGTCATGGGCGACCTCGTCAACCGTCGTGCGACTACTCTCGCCGCATGCCTGGTAGCAACCGCCGTCACGGCGCTCAACGTCGTACTGATCGTGCTGACGCTTCGAGGGTGACATGACCCGGGTGTTCGCCGTGAGTGACATCCACGGCCACCCGGAGAAACTCACCGCCTCGCTGGAGAAGGCGGGACTGATCGATGCCGACGGCACCTGGTCCGGCGACGACGCGCGACTGTGGTTCCTCGGCGACTTCTTCGACCGCGGGCCGGACGGGATCGGCGTACTGCGTTTCGTCCGTAAGCTGATCGAGCAGGCACCGGACGGGAGCATCACCGTGCTGCTCGGCAACCACGAGATCCTCGCGCTCGGGATGCGGAAGTTCGGCGACACGTTCGTCCCGCACGACGGTTTCAGCGCCCGCAGCTTCGAGCGCTCCTGGGCGCTGAACGGCGGCCAGGACCGCGATCAGGAGGAGCTCACCGACGACGACGTCGAGTGGCTGCTCGACCGGCCGATGCTCGGGCTGGACGCGGGCCACCTGCTGATGCACTCCGACACGGTCGAGTACGTCGAGTGGGGCGACACGATCGACCAGATCAACGCCTCGGCCAAGGCCGAGCTGCACTCCGACGACCTCGAGATCTGGTGGGAGATCTGGCGCCGGATGACCTCGCGGTACGCGTTCCGCGGCGGCAGCGGGCCGGAGGTGGCCCGGATCATGCTGCACCACCTCGGCGGCCACCGGATCGTCCACGGCCACAGCATCGTCGCCGACCAGCTCGGCATCGACCCGGCCAACCTGACCGGCCCACACCTGTACGCCGACAGCCTGGCCCTCGGCATCGACGGCGGCGCCTTCGACGGCGGCCCCTGCCTAGTCGTCGAACTCGAAGACCTCACTACGGAGTGACGCCACCACCTCGTCCAGGCAGGCCCTGAAGGTCTGCCGTCCGTCCGCGTCTCCCCACACGGTGAACGTGGTCTGGAACACGGCAGCCGCGAGCTGAGCCACCAACTGGGCCCGGTGCGGGTCCGAGCCGCGGGCCTCGAGTGCCTGCTGGAGTGCGACTGTCACCACGGCCAGCTTGGTGCGCTCGCGCTCCTGCAACTCCACGCTGGCGGCGATGACAGCACGACGTACGGCGGAATCCTGCGCGATCTCGACCAGCCGCTGCCCGATGTCGGCGATGGCGGCGAGCGCGGTCGGCCAGGGTGCGACAGCCGGATCGACTGCGTGGACGGCTTCCGCCACCGCCGCGGGGAGCCGTTCCGATCCGGCGAACAGCACCTCGCGCTTGTCCGGGAAGTAGCGGAAGTACGAGCGCCGGGTCAGGCCGGCGTGCTCGGCGATCTGGTTGATGGTGACCGCGTCGTACCCGTGCTGCGCGTAGAGCTCCAGTGCGGCCTTCCGCAGCCGGTCCTCCGCGCCGGGGTCCCATCTCGCCATGCACCGAGGATAACAACTGATGTCTCAGAGTGTCGTCAGCATGCTAGCCTCAGTGATAACACTCTGAGACATCACTGGGAGCATCACCATGGACGAGATCTGGATCCTCGGCGCCACCGGCCGGGTCGGCCGAGCCGTCGCCACCCGCTTGGCAGCCCAGGGCGTCACGCCGGTCCTGGTCGGCCGCGACGCCGAACGCCTCCGCAAGACCGGCGCCGACCTCGGCCTCGGCGACGTCCGTGTCGTCGTCGCGGACACCCTCGAGCGGATCACGGCCGAGATCGCCCGGCAGCGACCGGCCGTAGTCGTCAACACCATCGGCCGGTACGCCGAAACCGCCGTACCGATCGCCCGTGCGTGCCTACCGGGCGGGCACTACCTGGACCTGGCCAACGATCTGGTCAGCATCCCGCGGCTGCTCAGCCTGGACGCGGAGGCGTCGGCTGCCGGCAGCACCTTCGTGACCGGAACGGGCTTCGGTGTGCTCGCGACCGAGGCAGTCGTGGCGAAACTGTGTGAGGGCCGACCCGCACCGAGAGAGGTGCGGGTGGACGCATTGCCTTCGCTCGCGATGGAAGCCGGGCCGCTGGGCGAGGCGTTGGCCGCATCGATCGTCGATGGTGCGACCACCGGCGGACTGTGCTTCCAGGACGGCCGCCTGGTGAAGACCCGGCTCGCCGCGAACCCATTGGAGCTCAGCCTGCCGGACGGGGACAGCGTGAAATCGGCCGGTGCTCCGACCGGCGAGCTGATGGCCGCCCAGCTCGCGAGTGGGGCGCCGTACGTCACCGCCACGTCCGCGATGATGCCGACCGGGCGGATGCTGCGGGCGGCGCTCCCCCTGGCTGGATGGCTGTTGTCGATCCCGGCACTGGCGCGTTTCGCGATCCACCGGCTCGCGGCGGTTCAGGTCAAGGCGGCGCCGGCGCCGCGGCAGCACACCTGGGGACACGCGGTCGTCAGCTGGCCCGACGGCAGCCGGAGGGAGGGCTGGCTGCGGGCCGGCGATGCGTCCGCCTTCACCGCGGCCGTGATCGCGGAGACCGCCGTACGGCTGGCTCGCGGTGACGGCCGGCGTGGTGCACACACGCCGGCCGTCGCTCTGGGTGCCGAGCTTGCTGTGGCCGCGGGCGGCACCTTCCTGCTCGACTGACTACTTGTCGGCGGTGAGGGTGCCGCCGACGGCCCAGCTCTCCGGTGGGGTTTCCTGGATCCAGACCTGGACGCTCTGGGCCGGTACGCCGAGGCTGTCGACGAAGGCGTCGGTGATCCGCTGGACCAGCTCGCGCTTGAGTTCCGGGGTCCGCGGGCCTTGCAGAACGGTGACGACGGGCATCGGATGTTCCTTTCTCCGTGGGGTGTTGAGCCCATTCCAGTCGTCATCGCGGTGGTGAACGAGACGCAGATCCGATCCGCAGCCATCACTGAAATCGATCGGACGCCTTCCGGCACGCGGCCAGTAGCGCGGCGAGCTCACCGGTCACCGTCGTCCCGGCCGGCACCACCAGGCTCGTGGTCAGCGCGAGCCGCGGCCGGGGCCGGCGGAACACCACGCGCCCCTCGCGTAAGAGCTGCGCGTGGGACTCGTAGATCACGGTCCAGCTAGGCGTCCCGGCGCCGATCGCGGCGTGGGTGTCCTGCAGGGTGTTCGACTGCGGCCCGAGGACCGGCTCGAACCCCTCCGCCGCACAGGCGGACATCACCAGGTCGACGAGCGGAGGATTGTTCCGGCGGGGGGTGATCCGCAGCGGCATCTCGCGCAGATCTTTCAGTGGGATGTCGCCGGCCGGCGCGACCGAAGCGGGCAACGCGATCAGTACGGCGTCGTTCCAGACCGGGATGAACTCCAGGCCGGCGGCCTCGTCGGTTCCCCTGGCAAAGGCGGCGTCGAGCTGGCCCCCGCGGACCCGGTCCAGCCTTGCGCGGGTCGACGTACTGATCAGCTCGACCTGCACCTCCTGCGCGGCGAGCTCGGCGACCACTGTCTCCAGCCGTTCACCAAGGCCGGTGCTGGTGCCGAGGCGCAGGGTTCGCCCGGAGAGACCGATCGCGGCGGAGCGGGCCTGCTCCACCGAGACCAGGACGGCGCGGGCGGCAGGCAGGAAGCGCTGGCCGGCCTCGGTCAGCCGGATCGCGCGGGCCGAGCGGTCGAACAGCAGTACGCCGAGCTCACGCTCCAGCCGCGCGATCTGCTGGCTTACCCCGGGCTGGCCCATCCCGAGCTGCTCCGCGGCCCGGCCGAAGTTGAGCACCTCGGCGACGGTCACGAAGTACTCGAGCTGCCGCAGTTCCACACCACGATGATCGCGGATACCGGGAATGCCGTCGCCCCTGAGGTGGTTGTTGAAAACTGCACTGGCACCCGACAGAGAGCTGATGGCGATGGCGGACAAGACCGTGAAGATTCCTGGCCCGGACCACCCGATCACGGTCGGGAAGAATCCGGACCGGGTGGTGGTGAAGGTCGGTGACCAGGTGATCGCGGACAGCCGGGACGCACTGTCGCTGCAGGAGGCGAACTACCCCGCGGCGCAGTACATCCCGCGCAAGGACGTCGACTTCACGTTGCTCGAGCGCACCGACCACGAGACCTACTGCCCGTACAAGGGCGACGCGGCGTACTACAGCGTCCTCCCCGCCGGAGCGGACGGAGAGAACGCGGTGTGGACCTACGAGCAGCCGTACGACGCGGTCGCGGACATCCGCGAGCACGTGGCGTTCTACCCGAACAAGGTCTCGATCGAGATCATCACCGACTGAGAAAGTCGACAAGCACCGGGGCGAGCAGCTCTGGTGGTACGGCGTGACCCTGGTCGGCGAGTTCGGCGTACCGGGCCGCGGGCAGGACGCCTGCGATCCGGTGCGCCGCGTCGGCCATGAACGGCGGTGACGCGGTCCCGGCCAGCACGAGCGTCTCCTGCTTGATCTTGCGCAGCAGGTCGACCGGAGTGCGTCCGCCGGGTGCGCCGTGGTCCATCACGGCGAAGTCGTAGGCCAGCGTCGGGGCGACGTCCGTCATGCCCGGGGCCGCCGCGGTCTCGAGCGCGGCCTGCTTGGGCATGCCCGCCATCATCAGGAACAACTCGACGGCCTCCTGCCGACGGTCCTCGCGCAGCAGCTCGAGCACCTGGCCACCGTCGTCGCTCGAGTCGACGTCGTCCGGTCCGTACGGCGGCTCGTGCAGCACGACCTTCGTGAACGGCAACCCGGTGCTCGCCGCGATCGCTGCCAGCCCGGCGCCGGACGAGTGCCCGTAAACGGCCGCCGTACCGCCGAGGGCGGTCAGGAGCGCCCCGAGATCGTCCACTTCGCGCTGGACGGAGTACGCCGGATTGTCGCCACTGTCACCACGTCCGCGCCGGTCGTACGTGACCACGTCCGCCGAGGCGGACAGTTCCTTCGCGAGGGGCATGAGTGAGTGGCGGTTGCACAGCGCGCCGCCGACCAGGATCACCCGTGATCCGTTCCCCAGTCGCTCGTAGGCGATCGTCGTACCGTCCGCCGAGCTCACTTTCTCAAGGTTCGTCATGCACCGTACGTCGGAGCCGACTCGTCGGTTTCGACAAAGCCATAGCGCCGGTCTAGCCCGGGATGATTCACTTCCTCCCGATGATCAACAGAGTCGATGCCTACCTGCACGCGGTCCCACTGTCCGGCTCCTTCGCGGAGCAGGTCGGGCCGTTCACCCTCTTCCGCAGCACGACGATCTGGCCGTACTACGCGCGCCCGGTGCCGGGCACCGAAGCGACCATCGAACCGGCCGATATCGAGCTGGTGCGGGTCCGCTGCAGCGAGCTCGGGATCCCGCTGAGCTTCGAGTGGGTCGTCGAGACCTGCCCGTCGCTGGGAGCGGCGGCGGCCGCTGCCGGTCTGACCGTGGTCGAGCACCCACTGCTCGTACTCGACCGCGACGACTTCCGCCCGGAGAAGGCCGATGCGCGCAGCGAGATCCTGCCTGCCGAGGAGGACGTGGTCCGGCAGGCCCGGGCGGTCGCGAACCTCGCGTTCAGCGACCCGGGTACGGCGGTCGGCGTGGCCGGACCCGCGGAACGCGACACCGCGGCGGCCGAACTCGAGGACGAGAAGGTCGCCGCGCTGGTCGACCGCGCGTCGAAGGGCGTGTCGGTCAATGCGGGCGCGTTCACCGACGACGGCCTGGTCGCGAGCGGGACGCACCAGCCGGTCGGGTCCAGCACCGAGATTGTCGGTGTCGCGACCCTGCCGTCAATGCGCCGCAAGGGCCTGGCCGCGGCCGTCACCACGACCCTGGTCGAGCACGCTTTCGCCAATGGCGTCGACCTCGTCCTGCTCTCGGCGGAGACCGACGCCGTCGCCGCCGTCTACGAGCGCGTCGGCTTCCACCGGATCGGGAGCGCTGGAGCCGCCGAGTGACGGGCAGTCCGACCGATCTTGAGGAACAGTTAGTGATCGATGGGGGTCTGGCCGTACGGTTGTAAGGATGAGCACAACCGAGCGGAACCGCCCACGTACCCTCGCCGAGGCGTTGCGTACCTGGGACGACGGCGCGCTCGGTCACCTGCTCCAGAGGCGGCCCGACCTGGCGATGCCGATTCCGGCCGACACCGGGCAGCTGGCGGCGCGAGCGACGACCAACGCCTCGGCGGCGCGGGCGATCAACCGGCTCGACGAGTTCGGGGTGGATCTGCTCGAGTCGCTGTCGGCCCTGCCTGAGCCGGTGGATCTGCAGGCGTTGGCTGCCGGCGTGGGCCAGCCGGTCGAGGTGGTTCGGCCTCGGATGAGCGAGCTGCTGGATCTGGCGCTGGTGTGGGGTTCTGAGGACGACCTGCGGCCGATCCGCGCGGTGCATGAGCTGCTCGGTCCGACGCCGGCCGGCCTCGGACCGGTGACGACAAGGCATTTCGGCGATCTGGACCAGCTGATCGAGGACGCCGGGCCGGACGCGCGTGAGGTGCTCGACAAGCTGACGTGGGGTCCGCCGACCGGTTCGGTGGAGAAGGCTGAGCGTCCGGTGACGATCGCCTCGGCCCGTACGCCGGTGGAACGGTTGCTGGCCCGCGGTCTCGTCGTACCGCGGGATCCGAACACTGTCGTGCTGCCGCGGCAGATCGGTCTGCATCTGCGCGGTGGGCGCGTGCTGGCGTCTACCCGGCCGACGCCGCCGCCTTTGGACGGCAAGAAGGTCTCAGCGTCAATCGCCGACCGGGCCGCGGCCGGGGCTGCGATGGACCTGGTGCGGCTGGTGGATCGTGCCCTCGAGCAGCTTGGAACCGAGCCGCCGCCAGTGCTGCGTACTGGTGGGATCGGTGTGCGTGAGCTGCGCAGTCTGGCCGGCAAGATCGGTGCGGACGAGCAGGTCGCCGCAGCTGTGCTGGAGATCGCGTACGTCGCTGGACTCGTTGCGGCTGTGGAAGTCGGTACTAGCGAGCTTTGGCTGCCCACCAGCGCCTATGACGACTGGCTGGAGCTGGATCTGGCGCACCGCTGGGCTCAGCTGGTGTTTGCCTGGTTCGGTGGGCTCAGAGCGATCGGACTGATCGGTCGACGCGACAGTGGTGGTGCGACCGCGACTGCGCGTGAGCGGCTCATCAACGCACTCGCCCCTGACCTGGAGCGGTTGCTGGCGCCAGAGATCCGGGTGCTGACTCTGCAGGCGCTGGGCGAGGCTGGCGCGGGTACGGCGCCTGCCACGGGGTCTGTAGTCACATGGGTCGCGTGGCATCGGCCGCGGCGCGGCGGGCAGTTCCGCGATGAACTGGTCGAGTGGAGCATTACCGAGGCCGCATTGCTCGGGCTGACCGGTTTGGGTGCGTTGGCCGAGCACGCACGACCCCTGCTCGTTGCTGAGCCGGCTGTCGACGAACTGGCCGAAGCGATCAGCCCGCTGGTGCCGGACCCCGTTTCTGAGCTGCTGCTGCAGGCTGACCTCACAGCGGTCGCCCCTGGCCCACTGGTCCGGGTCGTGCAGGACGAACTGTCCGCGATGGCCGATGTGGAGTCGCACGGTGGTGCCGCGGTCTATCGCTTCAGCGAGAGCTCCGTACGGCGTGCCTTCGACCTCGGGCGAACTGCGGACCAGCTGCATGCGTGGCTGGCCGAGCACTCCCGGACTCCGGTCCCCCAGCCACTCACTTATCTGATTGACGATGTGGCACGGCGGCACGGCGTACTCCGGATGGGTACGGCGTCGACGTACCTGCGCTGTGATGACGAGACCGTGCTCACGCAGCTGCTGAACTCCAACCTGCCGGGTGTGCGGTTCAGGCGGTTGGCGGCGACTGTGGTGGTTTCCCCGTCGCCGCCGGACATGGTGCTGAACCGGCTGCGTGAAGCCGGGTTGGCCCCGCTGGCGGAGACGTTCGACGGCGTGGTGCACGTCACCGGTGCGGCGAACCGGCGGGGTGAGGCGCCACGACGCCGTACCAGCCGTGACTTCGTGGACAACCCGCTCGATCTCACCGACGAGCAGGTGAAGGCCGTGATCGAGAAGGTCCGCGCCGGCGACCGGATCGCGGCCGAACGACCCACCGAGGACGGCCTGATCCAGCCCACCGCTCCGGCCGAGACCATCGCGGTCCTGACCAACGCCGCCGAGGCGCACACCCGGACCTGGATCTCGTACGTCGACCACAACGGCACCGCCTCCGAACGCGTGGTCGAACCGGTCCGCGTAGCCGACGGCTGGCTCACCGCCTACGAAGACGCCACCGACCAACCCCGCACCTACGCCCTCCACCGCATCTCCACAGCCCGCCCCGTCGTTTGATCCCCGTTTCTTCCCTCCCTCCCCTCCGTTTTCCCTTCCAAGCACAGGCGGCGGTCAGCTGCTCGCTTGCGGGACGAGGCACAATGGAGGGTCGGGGCGAGGATAGGGAGCAGGCGTGACAGACGGTCCTTTGATCGTGCAGTCGGACAAGACACTTCTACTGGAGACCGCACATCCGGACGCGAACGACTGTAGGAAGGCCATAGCGCCGTTTGCCGAGTTGGAGCGCGCGCCGGAGCACGTGCACACCTACCGGCTGACGCCGCTGGGCCTGTGGAACGCCCGGGCCGCAGGGCACGACGCCGAGCAGGTGATCGACGTACTGCTCCGCTACAGCCGCTACCCGGTCCCACACTCGCTACTCGTCGACATCGCCGAGACACTGGACCGCTACGGTCGGCTGCGGCTCGAGAAGCACCCGCAGCACGGCCTGGTGCTGGTCAGCACCGACCGGCCTGTACTGGAGGAGGTGCTGCGCAGCGCCAAGGTCAAGCCGATGCTCGGCGACCGCCTCGACGACGACACCGTGCTCGTGCACCCGTCCGAGCGCGGTCACCTCAAGCAGACCCTGCTGAAGCTCGGCTGGCCCGCTGAGGACCTGGCCGGGTACGTCGACGGCGAGACCCACAAGATCGAGCTGGTACGCGACGGCTGGGACATGCGCCCGTACCAGCAGCAGGCGGTCGACTCGTTCTGGCACGGCGGCTCGGGTGTCGTCGTACTCCCCTGTGGTGCCGGCAAGACGATCGTCGGCGCGGCCGCGATGGCACAGGCGTCGGCGACCACGCTGATCCTGGTCACGAACACGGTCTCCGCACGGCAGTGGAAGGACGAGCTGCTCAAGCGCACCAGCCTGACCGAGGACGAGATCGGCGAGTACTCCGGTGCCCGCAAGGAGATCCGGCCCGTCACGATCGCGACGTACCAGGTGATGACGACGCGCCGGAAGGGCGTCTACACCCACCTGGAACTGTTCGACGCCCGCGACTGGGGCCTGATCGTGTACGACGAGGTGCACCTGCTGCCCGCGCCGATCTTCCGGATGACCGCGGACCTGCAAACCCGGCGGCGGATCGGCCTCACCGCGACGCTGGTCCGGGAAGACGGTCACGAGGGTGATGTGTTCTCGCTGATCGGCCCGAAGCGGTACGACGCACCGTGGAAGGACATCGAGGCGCAGGGCTGGATCGCACCGGCCGACTGTGTCGAGGTGCGGGTCGACCTGGAGCAGACCGAGCGGTTCGTCTACGCGACCGCGGAGCCGGAGGACCGCTACCGGCTGGCCGCGTCGACCCCGGCGAAGTCCCGGCTGGTACGGCGGATCGCCGAGCATCACGCGGGTGAGCCGCTGCTCGTGATCGGTCAGTACATCGACCAGCTGGACGAGCTCGGTGAACGGCTGGAATGCCCGGTGATCAAGGGCGAGACGACGGTCCGGGAACGGCAGCGCCTCTTCCAGGCGTTCCGCACCGGCGAGATCAATCGCCTGGTGGTCAGCAAGGTCGCCAACTTCTCCATCGACCTGCCCGAGGCGTCGGTCGCCATCCAGGTCTCCGGCACCTTCGGCTCCCGCCAGGAAGAGGCCCAGCGCCTGGGCCGCGTCCTCCGCCCCAAGGGCGACGGCCGCACCGCCCACTTCTACTCGATCGTCGCCCGAGACACCGTAGACGCCGAATTCGCCGCCCACCGCCAACGCTTCCTAGCCGAACAGGGCTACGCCTACACAATCGTCGACGCCGAAAACCTCTTCGCCTGATCCAAGGGAACGACACGCTGTAGTCAACAAGGTGACGCTGAGTCAGCGAGACTTCTTGATGCGGACGAGCGCAGGAGGTGCAGTGCCATATCCGACCAGATCGAGCAGTTGTTGCATCGCCGTACCGACCTCAGTACCTTTCTGGTCCATCTCACCCGTGATGGCGGGGGAAGCACCGCCCGGGAGAACCTGCTGTCGATAGCCGCATCCGGGGTCATAGAGGCGAGGTCGCCGTACGGAATGGCGGCTGACCTCGACACCTACCTCGCACTCACGACAGCGACGCAGCGCACTGTCTGTTTCTCCGAGACGCCACTCGAGCACACGTGGATGATGGTTCGAGACATTCAAGGCCGTCAACAGACGTTCCAGAAGTACGGTCTTGTGTTCACCAAGGCACTGTGCCGCCGGAACGGCTGTAACCCGGTCTGGTATCTCGACATCACTCGTGGGCACGACTGGCTGACCGTGCCGATTCGGGAGCAGATTCGACGGGCCGTCTCGGAGTCCCTCGACTCGACTGGACGAATAGACCCGCGACGACTGGCCGAGCAGAGTGTCCTGCGGATCACGCCGTACATCGAGCAAATGGGCAATCCGAGCGGCCGACGCAAAGAGTTCTGGTGGGAACGAGAGTGGCGCCACGTCGGCCACTTCGCCTTCAAGACGCCAAATCGTGTTGTCGCTCTGCTCGCACCGGAGGAAGACCATGAAGACACTGCGGCAGAGATTGCGGCACTCAGTTACAGCTGGCTGCGGCGCGAAGTTCCGCTCGTCGATCCTGACTGGGGCCTCGAGCGGATGATCTCCGCCCTCGCCGGGGTCCACGCGAACGACATCGGCCCCTGGCCGGAGTAAGACATCGGACCCAGGACCAAGCCGACCCCGCCATCTCGTGGCGTCAGGGACGTTGGATGCGACGCGACTTGTTGACCTTCTTCACGCGCTTGACGATGTCGGCGTCGCGTCGGTCATACAGATCGCGCAATGCGTGATCCAAGTACTCGGCACTCTCGATGCAATCAGTCGGGGTCAACTCGGACACCCCGTGGCTCCCCTGGTTTCCCACCCACTTGACCGCCATCAGAGACTGCGCGGCGACAGGTCGCTTGGCCTTGAATTCCTCGATGCGGGCATGGGTCGACAACTTCGTCCGCCGGCCGTTCCCCGCGGTCTTCCGAACCTTCTGCGCATCGAGCAACGACTCCACCGCGCGACGCAGACCGTTCGCTGCGGATGCGGGATCAGACCAGACGACTCGACTGGCCTCATCAATCCGGTCGATTACCTCCAGCGGAGTACCTGTCGGCGGCACCGCTAGCGGGAGTGCGGGAATCGCGAAGCGTAAGCGCAACACATCGCTGTACTGCCCGTTGGGGTCCCACGTGACTGCCCATTCTCCAGTGGCCAGTACGATCTCCCCGCAACCGGAGCGGCCGCACCGGAGAACACCCTGGAAGTACCCATTGATCCAATCAGGATCCCAGTCTTCATGATCGCGAGCGTTCTTGGACTGAGTCCCCTCGATGATCGTTACTGGATCCTTCAACATGAGCTGCCCAAGCTTGCAGGTCGGACAGGTAGAGACCGGCCAATTCGCTGGATTGAACCAGCCATCGAAGGCCCTCAAGTCGTCAGCCATGCGACAACTGTCCTACCTTCATCTGCTCACGTCCGCGCGACACCCGCGCAACCGGTGAGACCTATTCGCCTAGGCGGGTGTGGATTCCGTTGAAGTGGCTTTTCATGGAGCGGGCGAAGGCTTCGGGATCTCCTGTTTGTAAGGTGTTCAGGAGGTCTCGGTGCCACGCCGCCGCGTCCGCGGGGGTGTAGCGGGCGCCGGGTAGGCGGGCGTCGACCTGGGCGAAGGTTCGCCAGAAGACGGACAGCAGGTCGATGACCAGCGCGTTGCCCAACGGCTCGTAGAGCGCCTGGTGGAAGGCCCAGTCCTCGTCGGGGAAGTACTGCCCGTCGGCGGCCTTGCTCTCCATCCGGACGACGATCGGCTCGAGGGCGTCGTACCCGGCGGAGCTGAAGTGCGCGACCACGTCGTCGGCCATGCCGACCTCGATGGCCTGGCGGACCTCCAGTACGTTCTGGACGTCACGGAGGTCGCCGGCCATCGACTGGGACATCCGGAACGCGAGCCCGTCTTCCAACGACTGCAGGGAAACCTCGCCGACGTACGTCCCGTACCCGTGCCGGATCTCGATGATCCCGACCGCCTGCAAGGCCTTCATCGCCTCCCGCAGCGGGTGCCGGCCGACGCCGAGCTGAGCCATCAGGTCCTGCTCGTTGGGCAGCGGATCACCCGCCTTCAGCCCACGCTCGAGGATGTACGACTTCATCTGGTCGCGAATGAAGGACTGATTCCCCGCCGCTCCACGTGCCCGGCCGAGCCCACCCGTAGTCACTCGGTCCTCCCTCTCGATTGGGACCCGTCAGTGTAATCCGGCCCGGTCCAGCAAGGGACGAATCGCCGCGATCTCCGCCTCGTCCAGCGGGATGCACGGGTACGCCGTGATCGGGCAGTCGATCACGCCCAGCAGATGCAACCCGGCCTTGAACGCACCCAGTGCCGCCGAGCTCGCACCCATCCGCGAACGGTCGGCCACGTTGATGATCTCGAACAACCGGAACAACCGATCCTGCTCGGCCCGGGCCGCCGCCGCATCACCAGCGGTCGCCGCGTCGAACAACCGCACGTACCCGGCCGGATCTACATTCCCCAACCCGGGTACGACGCCGTCGACACCAAAAGCCAGCGAGGAATCGACAGTCACCTCGGACCCGGTCATGATCGCGAACCCGTCCAGGCCGGCCTCCCGACGCGACAGCACCAGCTGACGCAACGACGTCTCCTGACCACTGGAGTCCTTCACCCCGGCGATCACACCCTGCTCTGCGAGCGAGAGCACCAACGACGCCGGCAGCTTGGTCCCGGCTCGCGACGGGATGTCATACGCGTACAGCGGTGTGTCGCCCGCCAGCGACGCGAGCCGGACAAAGTGCCGCTCGATCTCCGCCGGGTGCGTGGCCGCGTAGAAGGGTGCTGTGACGACCAGCCCGTCCACTCCGGCCTTCAACGCGGCGGAAACGTGCGCACCGACCCGGGCGGTCGAGGTGTCGATCACACCGGCCAGCACAGGGACCTGGCCCGCCACCTCGGCCACGGTGGTCTCCAGCACAACCTGACGCTGCTCATCGGTCAGGAACGTGCCTTCGCCGGAGGTGCCGAGCACGAACACCCCGTCCACACCCCCGGTCAGCTGGTACTGGATCAACCGGGCCAGCGAGGTGGTGTCGACGTCGTACTCGGGCGTGAGCGGCGTGACCAGCGGCGGTACGACGCCGGTCAGCTGGGCGGAGGTGTCGGACAAGGGATCTCCTAACAATCGAAGGTGGCAAACCGCAAAGTGGCAAAGGAGGACGTCTCGCCCGCTTCGTAGAAGATCCCGACGCGGCCGTCAGGCATCAGGACCAGATCGGAGTAGCCGGCCATCCCGGGATGTACGACGAAGTCCGGCCGCCACGACTGCCCGGAGTCCGCACTCACGAAGACAGTCAGCTCACGGCGACTCGTCGGGTTGACCGGAGTCGACAACAGCAGCCGGCCGTCGGGCAGTGTCAGTACGCTCCCCTGGATCCCCGGCGCGGTGATCTCCGGGATTCCGGCGTACGGCGCATCGAGTGTCAGACCGCCGTCCGACGACCAGGCGTGCACGCGGGCCGGTCCGGTCCCCTTGTGGTTGCGGGCGTTGAAGTACAGCCGGCCGTCAGGCAGCTCGGCGACCGTGGTCTCATTCGCGTTGATCTCCGCACCGTCGTTGCGATCGACGAAGCCGACGGACCACGTGACACCACCGTCGTCGCTGAAGATGCAATGCCCACCGTTCAACCGGATCAGGTCATCCACGGGTTCCGAGGGCACGAAGGAATGGTTGGCCGGTACGACGAGCCGCCCGGACGTCAACGCGATCCCGTGGCACGGACCGGTCGCGTACCAACCCCAGTCCGACGGCTTCACCTGCGCGGTGATCTCCACGGTCGGACTCCACGTTGCACCGTCATCCGCCGAGCGCTGGACGAACACGCGCCGCCCGGTCTCCGGATCGGTGCCGCGGGCAAGCGACATCTCCACCGCGTCGGCGCCGTTCTCCACCGTCACCAGGACGATGTCGCCGCTCGCGGGATCGATCACCGGCGTCGGGTTGCCACACGTCTTACCCGGCACCGCAGAGATGACCTGCAGCGGCAGCCAGGTCCGGCCGCCGTCGAGCGAGCGCCGCAGCACGGTCTCGATCTCACCGGCGTCGCCGTGCCCGTGCAGCCGGCCCTCACAGAAGGCGAGCACGACCTCCCCACGCGCCACCACGGCCGGAATCCGGAACGTGTGGTACCCGCTGCCAGCGGGGTCGAAGACCTCCACGGGAGTGATTTCCACGCCTACTCTTGAAGACATAGGACGTACTATGTCATGGTGTGGCCCTCCGATGGAAGTGAGGCCTCATGCCAGTCAGCAGAAGATCTTTCCTCGGCGGTGGCCTGGCCGCCGCCGCTGTCGCGGTCACGGGTACGCCGCTGCTGGCGGGGTGCGCGTCGGACAAGAAGAACCAGACCGCGGCCAATCTGGCCGTGAAACTGCCCACGTACATGAAGTACGGCGAGATCAAGCCGGACCTGGTCGGCACCGACGTCGTACTGGACGGGTTCCTGAAATACCCGGCGAACCCGATCAAGGCGATCACCGACGCCCCGGGCGACGGCAAGCCGATCACGTTCCTGACCAACATCCCCGGCGCGATCCCGCCGGCGATGGACAAGAACCCGTTCTGGCAGGCCGTGAACCAGCGGCTCGGCTCCGAACTGCAGATCAGCATGGCCTCGAACGACGAGTACCCGGACAAGTTCGCCACCCGGATCGCCGGCGGAGACCTGCCGGACATCATCAACATCCCGCCGACGACCGTACAGATCCCTGGCCTGGTGAAGGCCAAGTGCATGGATCTGACCGAGCAACTGTCCGGCGACGCGGTCAAGAAGTACCCGTTCCTCGCGAACATCCCGGCCGAGTACTGGAAGGGCTGCGTCTTCAACGGCGCGATCTACGGTGTGCCGGTGCCGCGCGGGATGTCGCGTACGTCGCTGGCGCTGTACCGCGAGGACCTGCTGGCGGCCAAGGGGATCAAGAGCCCGGCGCCGAAGAACTTCCAGGAGTTCTTCGACCTGGCCAAGGAGATGACCACACCCAAGCAGAACAAGTGGGCCTGGACCCGGGTCCCGCTGTCGACGATCCGGCAGATGCTCGCGATCCCGAACGTCTGGAAAGAAGAAGGCGGCAAGTTCACCTCGATGTACGAGCACGAGGCGCAGCAAGAGGCCCTCGAGGCGGGCCGCAAGATGGTCGCCGCCGGCGTGATCAACCCGGACGCCTTCAACGACAAGGCCAGCGCCCGCAAGCAGTGGTTCAACGGCGGCACCGCCGTCTTCGACTACGACAGCTTCGTCGCGTGGAACCAGTACTACTCCGACAACACCGCCGGTGACGCGTTCGCGGTGAACATGCTCGACGTACCCGGATTCGACAGTGGCGAGGGCGCACCGTGGATGGGTGCGGCGCTGAACAACATCACCTCGTTCAGCAAGGACAGCAAGCACTCCGCGGACACCCTGCTGAAGGTTGCCAACTGGATGGCGGCACCGTTCGGCACCGAGGAGTACATGTTCCGCAAGTACGGCGTCGCCGGCCGGCACTACGCGTTGCAGGGCACGGACCCGGTGCCGACGAAGGTCGGTGTGGTCGAGACCGGCATCGGGCTGCAGTACATCAGCGACTCGACGCTGGCGCTGTACTGGGCCGGAAAGCCGGACGTACCGCAGAAGCAGTACGCGATCCAGAAGAAGGTCGCGGACCGGCTCGTGTACGACGCGTCGTACGGCCTGTACTCCGACACCCAGTCGAAGAAGCAGACGCAGCTGGCCAAGACGCTGACCGACCTGGAGACCCAGATCGTGCAAGGCAAGAAGCCGGTGTCGGACTGGACCGCCGCGGTGCAGACGTGGAAGTCGGCGGGCGGCGACAAGATGCGTACCGAACTCGAGCAGGCCCACTCCGACGCGGCAGGGAAGTAGATGCTCCAACGAACCAAGGTGCGGACGCAGCAGCTGAGTCTCGGCCGCCGGTTGCTCCGGGACCGCGTGCTGCTGCTGTTCGCGCTGCCGGGGATCGCGCTGATCATCGCGTTCCACTACGTGCCGCTGCTGGGCAACGTGATCGCGTTCAAGGACTACCAGCCGTTCCTCGGCATCGGCGGTAGCGACTGGTCCGGCTGGGCGAACTTCTCGGTGATCTTCAACGGCGACCCGGCGTTCCTGCGGGCGTTGAAGAACACCCTGATCCTGACCAGCCTGCAGTCGATCTTCGTGTTCCCGGCGCCGATCCTGCTCGCCCTGCTGCTGAACTCACTGTTCTCCGAGCGGATCAAACGGATCGCGCAGAGCATCCTCTACCTGCCGCACTTCATGTCCTGGGTGATCGTGGTCGCGCTGTTCCAGCAGATGCTCGGCGGCAGCGGGTTGCTGAACAACTACCTGCGATCACACGACCTGGCCACGGTCCACATCATCGGCAACTCGGAGCTGTTCCACGTCCTGCTGACCTCGCAGATCATCTGGAAGGACACCGGCTGGGCCACGATCCTGTTCCTGGCCGCGCTGTCCCAGATCGACTCGCAGCTGTACGAGGCGGCCAGCGTGGACGGCGCGAGCCGGATGAAACAGCTGTGGCACGTCACGCTGCCGGGACTGCGCGGGATCATCATCCTGCTGTTCATCCTGCGGCTCGGCGACTCGCTGACCGTCGGCTTCGAGCAGATCATCCTGCAGCAGCAAGCGGTTGGCCGCGACATCAGTGAGGTGCTCGACACCTACGTCTACAACAACGGCGTGATCGGTGGCGCCTGGGGCATCGCGGCGGCGGTCGGCCTGGTGAAGGGCATCGTCGGCGTGATCCTCGTCCTGACCGCGAACAAGGTCGCGCACATCTTCGGGGAGCAAGGGGTGTACAGCCGATGACGAGCCAGGTGATGCCGCGGCGGCCGGTGGCCCGCAAGATCGTGCAGGGCGTGCCGATGCCGTCCTGGCCGATGCGGATCTTCAAGGGCCTGGTCCTGCTGGTCTTCTGCGCGGTCGTGATCATCCCGTTCGTCGGAGTGATCTCGACCAGCGTCGCGCCGAACAAGCAGATCAACGAGTCCGGTGGTCTGGTCCTGTTCCCCAAGTCGGTGAACTTCTCGGCGTACGAATCGTTGTTCGCCGGCGGCGTGGTGACGCAGGCGCTGCTCGTCAGCATCTTCGTGACGGTGGTCGGGACGTTGCTGAGTCTGACCGTGTCCTGCCTGCTCGCGTACGCGTTGTCCCGGCCCGGGTTCGCGGCCGGGCGGCCGATTCTGCTGATCGTGCTGTTCAGCATGCTGTTCTCGCCCGGCATCATCCCGACCTACCTCACGGTCAAGGGCGTCGGGCTGCTCGACAGCCTGTGGGCGCTGATCGTGCCGACGATGGTGAGCGCGTTCAACGTCGTCGTACTGCGGGCGTTCTTCATGAACCTGCCGAACGAGATCACCGAGAGCGCGCGGATCGACGGCGCGGGTGAGCTGAAGACGTTCCTGTACATCGTGCTGCCGCTGTCCAAGGCCGTGCTGTCGGTGATCGGCCTCTTCTACGCGGTGGCGTACTGGAACGCGTTCTTCTCCGCGTTGCTGTACCTGAACGACTCCAAGCTGTGGCCGTTGCAGCTGGTACTGCGAACGTACGTCATCAACGACGCCCAACTGGGCAGCGCCGAACTCGGCACCGAGCTGCTCCCACCCCAGGCCTCGATCCAGATGGCGATCCTCGTCGTCTCCATCGTGCCCATCCTGATCATCTACCCGTTCCTCCAACGCCACTTCGCCAAGGGCGTCCTCACGGGAGCCGTGAAGGGCTGATCGCAACGGTGTGACGAGTGCGTCACAAAGCGCCGATCGGGGGTTGCCCAGGGCAACGCCAGGGTTGCGCCTGGGCAAACCCTGTGGGAACGCCGGGTACCGTCGATGGGTATGGGGATAGAGGCACTCGAGCGGGTGGGGCAGGGCGGGGAACAGCAGCAGAACCGGGCTCAGGTTTTCTGGAGGGTGGTACGGGAAGCAGTCCTGTTGGCCACCCTTTTCCTCGTGTACAGCGCGGGCCGGCAGATCGCCGCCCGCCACACCGGGTCCGCCTTCGATCACGCTCACGACGTACTGGCACTGCAGAGCTGGCTGCACCTGCCGAACGAGGCATCGATCCAGCACTGGGCCCTGCAGTTCCCGGCGCTGCTCAAAGGCGCGAACCTCTACTACGCGAGTGTGCACGCGCCGCTGACGGCCGCCGTGCTGCTCTGGCTGAGCATCTGGCGGCCGAAGGCCTACCCGCATGTCCGCTGGACGATGGTGTCGGTGACCGGGCTGGCGCTGATCGGGCACATCGCGTTCCCGTTGGCGCCGCCGCGGATGATGCCGGGGTTCATCGACACCGGGCTGCGGTTCGGGCAGTCGGTCTACGGTCCGGACCATTCCGGTGGGCCGGTGAACCAGTTCGCCGCCATGCCCAGCCTGCACGTCGGCTGGGCGTCGCTGATCGCACTGTCGATGATCCTGATCACACGGTCGAGGTGGCGCTGGCTATGGCTGCTGCACCCGATCATCACGTTCGGCGTGGTCGTGATGACCGCGAACCACTACTGGCTGGACGGCATCGTCGTACTGATCCTGCTGGCGGTCAGTCTGCCGCTGCTGCTCCGGCCCGGCCTGCACGACGACAAGCCGCGAACCCGTAATTCGGTTTCTCCACGGCGGGTGCTCAAGTAACGTAGCGAGGCTCCCCCACCTGCGCCGGAGGTTTCGCCATGCCCCCAGATACGTCCGACATCCTTCAGGTCGAGAAGGACTACCTGAAGACTTCCCGGGCCGCCCTGGCGGCGATGCGGGAGAAGACCGGCGCCCTGGAGGTCCACAGCGCGGACCGGGTCAACCAGGAGTACCTGCTCGCCGCGATCTGGCGGCGGATGAAGGAGCTCGAGGACGACCCCGAGGTGCCGCTGTTCTTCGGCCGGCTCGACTACCTCGAGCCCACCGACGAGACCTTCCACATCGGTCGCCGGCACGTGAACGACGCGCTGGGCGAGCCGCTGGTGGTGGACTGGCGCGCGGACATCTCGGTGCCGTTCTACCGGGCCAGCCGGACCGAGCCGATGGGTGTCGGCGTACGGCGGCGGTTCGGCTTCACGCATGGCGAGATGACCGCGTTCGAGGACGAGGACCTGACCTCGGCCAAGCCGGTCGACGAGCACAGCGACATCCTCGACGCCGAGATCGAGCGTCCCCGTTCCGGCCCGATGCGGGACATCGTCGCGACCATCCAGCCGGAGCAGGACGTGATCGTCCGGGCCGGGGTCGAGGACACCATCTGCGTGCAGGGAGCACCCGGGACCGGGAAGACCGCGGTCGGCCTGCATCGAGCGGCGTACCTGCTCTATGCGTATCGCGATCAGCTCAGCCGGGCCGGAGTGCTCGTGGTCGGGCCGAACGCGAGCTTCCTGCGGTACATCGGCGACGTACTGCCCGCACTGGGTGAGATCGAGGCGAAGCAGACGACAGTCGAGGAGCTGGTCGGCCGGGTGAAGGTCGCGGGACCGGGGCCCGCGGTGGTCGACGTACTCAAGGGTGATGCGCGGCTGGCCGAGGTACTGCACCGGGCCGTGTGGTCGCAGGTGCAGGTGCCGAAGGAGGCGCTGGTGGTGCCGCGGGGCTCGCACAAGTGGCGGGTACCGGCGTACGAGGCGGAGGAGCTGGTCACCGAGCTCCGGACCCGCGGCATCCGGTACGGCGCCGGCCGGTCGATGCTGCCGCAGCGACTCGCACACGCCGTACTGCTACGGATGGAGTCGGCCGGTGACTCACCGGACGACCGGGTGCAGGACGCGGTAGCGCGCAGCCGTCCGGTCAAGCAGTACGCCGAAGCACTCTGGCCGGCCGTGGACCCGGCCAAGCTGCTCTTCCGCCTCTTCACCGACACCGACCTGCTGGCCGAGCACGCCGACGGCATCCTCACCCCGGAAGAGCAGGCGCTGCTGGTCTGGGACAAGGTGCCGCGCTCGGCCGGTGCGGCGAAGTGGTCGGTCGCCGACGCCACCCTGATCGACGAGATCGCCGACCTGGTCGACCGGACGCCGTCACTCGGCCATGTGGTGCTGGACGAGGCGCAGGACCTCTCCGCGATGCAACTGCGCGCCGTCGGACGACGCTGCTCGACCGGCTCGATGACCGTGCTCGGCGACATCGCCCAGGGCACCACCCCGTGGGCGACACCGTCCTGGGACGAAGCACTCAAGCACCTGGGCAAGACCGGCGCCCACACCGAGGAACTGACCGCAGGCTTCCGCGTACCCGGCCAAGTGATCGAGTACGCCGCCCTCCTCCTCCCCCAGATCGCACCCCACCTCACCCCGCCCACCGCGGTACGACGGGCGCGCGGTGAGCTCACCATCTCCCGCGTACCCGACAGCCTGGCCGCCGCGGTCACAACGGTCGACGAGGTGTCCGCGCGACTCGGCTCGATCGGCATGATCGTCCCGGACGCGCTGGTACCCGCGACCCGTAAAGCCTTGCAGAACAAGGGAATCGCGTTCTCTGTGCTGGGTGACGACGACGATGTGGACGCCCACCTGGACGTCGTACCGGCGTCACTGGCCAAGGGCCTCGAGTTCGACCATGTGGTCCTCGTGGAGCCGGCCGGGATCGTGGCGGGTGAGGCCGACGAGCGGACCGGCCTGCGCCGCCTCTACGTCTGCCTCACCCGTGCCGTCACCTCACTCGCCGTCCTGCACAGCGAGGACCTTCCCGCTGTTCTAGAAGCCGCGCGACCCGCCTGAGCGCCGCGACGACCGCCGCGACGACCCGCCTCCGCTGGAGCGGGTCCGCGAGGACCACGAGCGCCGGGAACTGCCGCTCGACCAGCCACCGTCGTCGTCGTCCGAGCCACTGCTCGAGGACGCCGACCAGTTGCTCATCGAGGATCCGACGTCCGAGCTGAACCGGCTGAACCGTGCGCCCGGCCGGCGTGACCGCCAGCGAGCCCGCATCCGGTCACTGGTCCGCCGCGCGTCGTCGTCGGGGAACCACCAGCGCCGGCCATCGCCCTGCGACCAGTAGCCGTCGATGTACGCCGCCATGTCCTCGCCGACCATCCAGTACGGCCGCAGGTGGTCGCTCCACTGCTCGACCATCCGGACCTGCGGCTCCTCGCCGGCCTCTGCTCGCTGCTTGCAGGCAGCACACACGCTGACCTCGCGGACACTGCCCCGCTCCGGCTGCCACTCCACGGTGTCAGTACTGGGCCCGTGCCGCGGGTCGAAGAAGCAGGGTGCGGTCGGCTCGGGCATCGGCTTGCCGGCTCGCAAGGCTTCCAGGCAGACCAGCCCGTAGCGGGCTGATCCGAGCAGGGACGTCACCGCCTCGACGTCCTTGTCCCCCTTGGCCTCGTCCAGCCGGTGGCGTGCCTTCTCGACCGTGTCGAGCACATCCTTGGACAGTTTGGACTGCTGCGCGTCGGACGTTGTCGGCAGCGCGGAGACCTGCTGCGACAGCGCGATGACCTCCTCGTTCAGCAGCGGCTTGGTGAGGTCGAGGTGGTCCTTCTCGTCCTTCCGCCGGGCCCGGCGAGCACCCAGCGCGGTCAGGCCGTACCAAAGCCCGATCACTCCGGCCAGACCACCGGCGTACGGCGCAGCGTCCACGTAGAACGGCTTGTCGATCACCTGGGCTCGCTGGATGAACCGGTCCAGCATTTCCTCGTAGTCCGGCGCACAGCAGTCGACGGCCTGATCCACCGCATCGCCCACGTGGTACGTCGGCCCCTTGTCGGCCCGCTGGACGGCGTGGAACCCGCGTCCGTCGGACTCCGAGTCCGCATCGACCAGTACGGCGTACACACCCTCGACACCGACGCGGTCGTAGAGCTGGTCCGCGATCTCCTCGCCCTCCCAGGCGAGCTCCACGAAGTACGTGCTGTCCGAGGTGTTGATCTTGCTCGCGGGGATGACCGCGATCCGGATCGGTGCCGCCGCACTCTTCGCCGCGGCGTCGAGCTGGGCGACCTCGCTCGACGACAGCTCCTTGACGGCCGGGTCGACCCAAACGCCCGGGTCACCGAGGTTGCCGGCCACCGTGTTCATGTAGGCGTCGGGATCCCCGGCCGCGTGCGCCGGTACGGCGGGCAGCATCCAGATCGCGACCAGTGCGAACGCACCGAGTAGACGCTTCATCGTGTTCCTCCCGAGAGCCGGTCGCGGCAGGCACTGCAGACCGGGACTTCCCTGGCCTTCCCACCGGGTGGCGTGTACATCCAGTCCGTCACGGACGTGCCGTGCGACGGGTCGAAGAAACAGGCGGCTCGCCTGGCCGGTGCCGGCGTACCGGCAATCAGCGCTTGGGCGCAGGCCAGCCGCCAGCGTCCGTACTCGACCGTGGCGCGGACCTCGCGCAGCTTGTCGTCGTCGGGCTCACCGTCGACGACCCGGCCCGCATCGGCGTACGCATCCATCGCCGCTTGCACGTCCGCCGCTGTGTTCACGCCATCCAGACGCACGTCTGCGGCATCCAGTTCCTCACCGAACCGCGTCACGTCCTCACGCGCCAGCGACCGCCGTTCGGCCAGACTGTCCGCCTCATCGGGCAGAACGTCGTACGACGGCCGATAGAGCGCAGGGCCCTCATCCTTGCCGGGTCGCGACTTCCACCAGCGCAGTCCGAGGAAGCCGGCCACCAGCAGGAGGATCACGATCAGCACCGGCCAGAGCCAACCGGGTGGGCCGGTCTTGGCCTTGGGTACGTCGAGTTGGTCCAGCACACCGTTGAGCGTGCCGATCGGGTCGGACCGGCTGTGCTTGCCGAGTTCGTCGGTCAGGATGGTCGCGATCGGGGTATCGACACCGACCGCACTCCCCCAGGTGATCGCACCGCCGAACACGACCAGATAGATGCCATCGGCCCGTTGCCGATCCACCACCTTGTCCACATACGCGCGAGCGGCCGCACTGTTGTCACCGCTGCCGTCGTTGAGCACGATCGCCGGCACGACCGCGATCCGGATCGCGGGGTCGTGTCCCTTCACCCGCTCGGCCAGCTCGGACGCGTCCTGGTCCGGTACGAGCGCCTGCTGCGAGTCGTCGACGTACACCGGGGAGCTCGCCCAGCCGTCGACAACGGAAGCCGGATCGGGGCCGGGCACCGCCGCGGTGGGCGCGAGCACGGTGGAGACAAAGAGGACCCCGGCGAGCAGACGCATGGGCGCTAGCCTGCCCTAGCCGGGGTGTCACTCAGTGATCAGTCAGCTGCGGCTGTGAGGTAGATGTCCTCCTCGCGCTCCAGCTCCTCGACTCGCTGCAGACCCGGGTCACGCCAGAGCATGTACAGCAGGCCGAGCACGACCAGCGAGAGTACGGACGCCAGCAGCGGCAGGTAGCCCACTCCGATCGCCTGGATGACCAGACCGCCGACCACAGCAGACAGTCCGGCGCCCAGGTAGATCGCCGAGGCGTTGAGCGAGATCAGGAGACCGCCGCCCAGCTCCAGCAGCAGATTCTGGATCGGCGGGTTGAAGGCCCAGGTGAACATGCCCCACACGAACAGCGCAGCACCCGCGCCGATCTCTGTAGTGGTAGTGAGGTCCAGCGTGCCGACCACGGCAGTGATGCCGACCAACAGGACCAGGAGGGTACGAAGACTGCCGAAGCGGTCTGTCGCACGTCCTCCGATCAGGTTGCCGAGCACTGCGCCGACGCCGTACAGCAGAAGCAGGATGCCGGTCGCGTTACCGGTCAGACCGGCGGTGTGCTTCAGCAGCGGCACGATGTAGATGTAAACGCTGAAGGCGCCGAGCACTGCGAGGACGGTCATCGCGAGGATGATCTGCACGCGCCGATCGGCCACACCGGCGAACCGCTCACGCAGTCCGACCACAGGTGGCGCTGCCAGCTTCGGCAGCGCGGCCCGCTCGACGATGGCGACCAGTACGGCGACTGCCGTGATCAGCGCGAAGACGCCCTTGTAGCCGAGGGTCGGGCCGAGCAGACTGCCCGCCGGCACACCCAGCACCAGTGCGAACGTGAGCCCGCCGAACACGATGGCCACCGCCCTACCGCGTTCCTCGGGTGGCAGGAGTCCAGTGGCGAACAACGTGGCCGCGGGTGTGTAGACAGCAGCACCGAAAGCGGCCACGACCCGGCCGACGATCAGTACGGAGTAATCGGTAGCGACGGCGGCGATGAGGTTGCCCAGCGCGGCCAGAACGAGTGCGGCGATGAGGAGGGTACGACGCTCCCAGCGGCCGGTCAGGGTGGACAGGATCGGCGCACCGACGGCGTACGACAGGGAGAACGCGGTGGCGAGCTGGCCCGCGGCGGTAAGCGAGACATGGAGCTCGGAGCTGACATCGGGCAGCACGCCGGAGACGACGTACGCGCTGGTGCCGACGGCGAACGCGCCGGCGCCGAGCAGGTAGATCCGTGCGGACATCGGGGACCTTCCGGACGAGGTTCAGTACTTCGATAAGGATCGTACTACGATCTTCGTCGAACTTCGACCGGCGTCGTACTATGGACACATGAGCACCAAAATCCTGCCACAGCCCGAGCGCGCGGACATCCGCGTCGAGGCGGTGCTGCAGGCCCTCGGCGAGCCTGTGCGCCTGCAGATCGTCCGCGTTCTCGCCGAGCATCCCGAAGGCGTCTGCTGCGGCGACATCGAGCTCCCGGTCACCGCGTCGACCCGAGCCCATCACCTGAAGACCCTGCGCGAGGCCGGCGTCCTGTCCACCCACACCGAAGGCACCCGGCGGGTGAGCATCCTGCGCCGCGACGACCTGGACGACCTCTACCCGGGCCTGCTGACCGGCGTTCTGACCGCCCGTCAGTAACGAGTCGCGCACGCCGGGTGAACCCGCACGCCAACCGCAAGCTGGCGGTCGGGTGATCGAGCGGTGGTTGTAGGGGTGCGACTGGCAAACTGTTGCAGTGGTCGAGCTCCGCGCACGATGGGACGAGCTGGTGCCCGGCTCGGACTCACTGGCAGACGAGCTGGTCGCCCGCTACGTCGAGCGAACCCGACGGGCCTACCGGGACCACTACCTCGACGCCGTCCTGACCGCGCTGGACTCGCTGATCCAGCTCTCCACCGACCCGACCTCGGTCCGGCTCGCGGCCTGGTTCCACCGGGCCGTTCATGAGCCCGCCGGTACAGCCGCCGAGGACGCCGAGTCGTCCGCCCTGCTGGCCGAACAGCTCCTCCCACACTACGGCGTACCGCCGATCCGGATCGCCGAGGTCGCCCGGCTGATCCGCCTCACCGGCGACCTGGCCGCTCCCCCGCCGGACTCGTACGCACCACCGCGTCGCGATGCGAATGGCGACGTACTGCTCGACGCCGTCAACGCGGTCCTCGCCACCGACCCCAGCCGGTACGTCGTCCACACCGCCGAGGTACGACGCGACACGGGCGACCGCAAGGCCGCACTGGAGCAGCGGTACGACGAAGTCCGCGAACTACTCGACGGCCACCTCTACCGCACCCAACTGGCGCGGCAACGACTCGGACCGGTCGCCCGGGTCAACCTCGAGTCAGAGCTGGCCGGACTGGACAGCGAACTCCCAGCGCCCTGGCGTGGTTGGCAACAAGCCACTCTGACCGCCACGGCCACCTTCAGCGCGATCGCCGCCACCGTCGTGGCTATTGCCGCATCCGGTGCCTCCTGGCAGGTGCCGACCGCCAACAACGAGCCGGGCTGGCCTCCCGTCGTACTGGCCGCCGTTGCGTTCTTGAGCGCACCCCTGCTGTTCCGCTGCGCGCGCAGTGCGAGTCAACGCGCCCGACTCATCGCGGGCGCCGTTGTCGCGATCGCTGTCACCGGCCTGCTCGTGGCCTGGGCACAGGTCCCACGGACCAACCCAGCGGTCGGCGTCGGTCTGCGAGTGCCGCTGCTCATCGCCGCACTGCTCCTCCTGTTGCTGGCCGGCTCGGCCGCACTGGTTGCATCGCTACTGCGCACGAGGACGGCCCGGTTCCTCCCCGCCCGCAACCTCGGGCAACAGCTCGCGTGGCTCGCCGTACCGGCCGTCGTGGCCCTTGTACTGCTGCTGATCGTCCAACCGCTGGCGCGCAACTACGTGCTGAGCGCCAACGAGCGGGTGGACGGCACACCGCGCGAACCAGGCAAGGCTGTGCCGTCGACGCTCAACGGGACGGTCGCCTGGATCAGCAAGTCACTGCAGGGCGCCGGCGCCGAAGGAGCGATCGGGACCAGGTACGGCATCGCGATCCCACGTCAGAGCGGCGTGGTCGAGATGCTCGACGCCGCAACCGGCGAACTGCGCTGGCGCTACAGCCGGTCCGACTCCGACGAGCAGCCGAACATTGTTGCCACCAGCAACGGTGACTACGTACTGGCGGAGTTCGCCGACGTCGGGTACCTGCTGCTCGACGCGAATACCGGCCACCGCAAGGCCGCCTGGCCGGGCCGCACCCGCGACCATCTCATCCAGCAGGCCGAACCACTGCTGACCGGCGAGCCGTCCGTCGGTGGCTCCGGCAAACTGCACGGCGTCGACCCGGACGGCCACGAGCGGTGGACGTTCGAACCGGGCGGCTGCACGGACATCGGCGCCGTCTCCACAGCGGAGACCGTGGTCGCGTTTCTGGGCCACAGCTGTAACGACAAACCCGCCGAAATGACCGCACTGGATCTGAAGTCCGGCAAGCAGCTGTGGATCAAGGCCTCCGCCGACACCTACCGGCGACCGGTCGTCGTAGCCGGACTGGTGGTCGTGGCCGAGCCCGGCGGCGATTCCGACGTACCTGTCGCTCTGACCGCGATCGAACCGCGTACGGGCGACATCCGGTGGCGCTGGCCCGTGCCGCGGACGTGGGCTTGCCGGACGCTGCTCAACGCGTCCGGCAAGTACGTGATCGTCGTGGACTGCCCTGGACCGAGCACGCTCGAGAACCGCAAGACCGTGGTCACGGCCATCGACGCCAACACGGGTATGACCGCCTGGCAGACCACAGCGCTGGTCAGCCCGCGGGTGAAGGTCACCGTGACCGCCGACGGCCGCGTGATCTCACTGGGCCGCGGTGCGACCGGCTGTGTCGTCAACGTGATCGGCCGCGACGGACTACGTCAGGTCCCGCTGCCCACCGGCATCTCCTGCGGCCGCGACCCCCGTGCCATCGGCAATCTCGTCCTCACCTCCGGCACAGGGACCGTCGTCGCACTGCGGTGAGTCAGAAGCGATAGTGCAGTACGACGTTGCCGCGACGGGACAGCGATTCACTGTGCGCCGACAGCTGGTTCGCCCACCGCAGTCCGGTCGGGAACTGCTCCACCTCGGGCTCCCGGGTCAGCAGGACCTCCTTGACCAACTTGAGCTTCGGGTTCCAGCTCTCGGGCACCCGCGGGTCGTCGAACCCCTCGGAGCGCATGATCGACCGCACCGCCTTCGCGCCGGGGAAGATCTTCGCGGCCTTGACCGCGAACGTGGAGTACCCGTTGAAGGCGATCTCGCCACTCGGGAAGTGGTCGATGATCCGGTTCAGGATCGCGCTCCACTCCGCGAGCGTGAAGAACGCCAGCAGCCCGTCCGCGACCACGACCGCGGGCCGATCCGTGGGGAGCTTCTCGAGCCAGCCGGGATCAGCCAGATCGGCGGCCACGTTGTGTGCGCGCGGAAGGGCCGGGACCAGCTGTTCCCGTGCGGTGATGACGTTGGGGAAGTCGACGTCGTACCAATCGGCGGTCGACGGCAGGTCGATCCGGTGCGCTCGGGAATCCAGTCCGGCGCCGAGATCCAGCCCGATCGCATCCGGGTGCCGGGCGATGAAGTCGCCGGCGATCTGGTCGAGCTTCAGCGCGCGGTGGGCGATGTAGATCGCGCTGCTCGGGACGATCTTCAGCTTCGCGTAGTCGTAGTCGACCGTACTGACGATCTTGTCGGCGAGGGCGTCACCCAGCAACGGGTGGTCCCGCCGGTTGTCGAGAGCGCGGCCGCACAACGTCAGCCACAGACTGTCCTCGAGCTGATCGAACGCCGGCAGCGTGACGGTCATGACTCGCTCATCTCCTTCTCTAGTGCCCGCAGTGGGGCGTCATCGGTGTAGAGGCCGTGGGTGTAGAGCTCGAGCGTCGGCTTCGCCAGCCGCCGCAAGGTGTCCGGCCCGAACTTCTCGTCGCCGAGCGTCCGCGCCAGCGCCGGGGGCATCGTCAGCGTGCCCAGGCTGATCAGTACGTTCAGCACCGCCAGCGCGCGTGGGTCCGACGACTCGCGCATCGTGCCGGCGGCGACGCCGTTGCGATGGATCTCCTCCGACTCGGCGACGATCCGGTCGACGAAGGCCTGCGCGGTCGGCGCGTCGTCGGCCATCGCCCGCGTCATGTATCGGACGTGCATCAGATAGCCGTCCGGGTCCGCGAGGTACTCGCGCAACAGGTCGGGTTGACCGGCCGCGCGGCTCCGGCGCAGCAGGACTTCCAGGACATGCTCGTCGCACACGGTCCGCAGGCCCTCCTTGCTGCCGAAGTGATGGATCACCAGTGCCGCACTCACGCCGGCGGCCGCCGCGATCGCCCGTACGTTCGCCTTCGCGAAACCGTCGCGGGCGAACAGCTCGACCGCGGCGTTGCGAATCCTCGCCTGGGCGGTGAGGTCTGAACTCATGTTCAATACACTAAACACTTGTTCAGCTCAAGGCAAGTAGTTACAGGTAAATCTAGTAACTCCAGGTAATCAGGTGATGTGCGACGCGCTTCGGCGGGTTGAAATTCGATGCCCTGCGCATCCATCGCGGCGGCTGGGAAGCGGTCAGGTGACGAGCCGATATCGCTTTGGCCACGAGAGTATCCGTGACCCCCGGATCGGTCGGCCGAGACTCCCACCAGGTGCGAGACTCCCATGCCATGGACCTGCGCGACCAGTGGAATCGCCTGCTGCCGCACGCGCAGCCGTTGGGCGAGGATCTGCTGGCTCGTTACGCAGAGCAACATCGCCACTATCACAACCAGCGGCACCTGACCGAGGTCCTGCAGACCATCGACGAGTTGGCCGGCGCCTGCGACAACGCGGACACGGTCCGGCTGGCGGCCTGGTTCCACGACGCGATCTACGACCCGCAGGCCGACCCCGGCGAGAACGAGGAGGTCTCGGCGCAACTGGCCGAGCTCGAGTTGGCGGCGTACGGCGTCGACTCCGCGCGGGTGGAGGAGGTCGGGCGGCTGGTCCGGCTCACCGCGAAGCACGACTGCGAGCCGAACGACCGCAACGGCGCGGTCCTGTGTGACGCCGACCTGCGCATCCTGAGCCTGCCCGCGGAACGGTACGACGAGTACGCGGCCGGCATCCGTCAGGAGTACGGGCATATCGGCGACCGGGACTTCGCCCGCGGCCGGATGTCGTTCCTGCAGGGCCTGGCCGAGACCCGGCTGTACGCGACCCCGCGCGGGCACGACGAGTGGGAGCGGGCCGCCCGGGACAACGTCGCTCGGGAGGTCGAAGCCTGCGGCCCTAAGGCGGCCCGGCCGATCGGCGGGCTGATCCCGATCATCTACTTCGGTGCTGCCCTCGGTGTGGTCGTCGCAGCGTCGGTCCTGCTCGGCCGCGGCCTCGCCGCCGCCGCCAAGTGGCCGGCCGCCGCTGACGACCTCGGCGGCTTCCCGGTCTGGGCACCGATCGCGGGTACGGCGTTGTCGGCCGGACTCGCCTGCGCCTGGTTCCGCCGTACGCAGCAGCGGCTGCTGACCGTCCCGGCGCTCGTGTTCGCAGTGGTCGGTCTGGTCTCCGCGGGTCTGTGCTGGTGGCGCTGGCCGGCCGCGCAGCCCGGTGCGGCCATGTCGGAGCGCTGGCCGTACCTGATGCTCGCCTCGGTCGCCTTGGTACTGGCCGGCGCGCTCTTGGCGTTGGCACGTCGGCTTCGACTCGCACCGGCGTACGCGCAGGCTCCGCCACGGTGGCTCGGCCTCGGCGCCACTGTGGTCTGTGGATCCCTGCTGGCCTGGGTCGTGGTGTCGGCCGGTGAGCCGTTCGTCCAGGCCCGGCTGGAGACCGCCAACACAGTAAGTACGACGACGAACATCGAACCCAACCAGATGCCGGTACAGCTCGACGGGACGCTCGCCTGGAGTCGCGAGGTACCCGCAACCGGCGCCATCGCCGGTACGGCCGGTGGAGTGGCCGAACTGCGCTCGGACGGCGTGGTCGTGTCGGACGCGACCACGGGCCAGATCCGGTGGCGGTACTCGCGGGCCGACGTACAGGACGCCGCATCCAGTGGTTCCCGGGGGCTCTTGGTCTCCGGTGACGGGCGGACTGTCGCCGCCCACCTTCCTTATGGCTACCGCGAACCCGCGGGCATCGACCTGCCGACGTACGCCGTACTCGATGCGGTGAGCGGGCAGGTGCTGACCGAGGTCCACACGGACGGGACCGCACTGGCGGTCGACCGGGACCGGCTGCTCGTGGCGGAAGGCAACTACGTCGTGGCGCACGGCGTGAGCAGTCCGACCCACTGGCGGACCCAACTGCGCTGCAACGTGACCCAGGGCGAGCTGATGGGCGACCAGGCGGTCGTCGTCGACGCATGTGGTGGCAACAGTGCCGTCGTACGCGGTCTGGACATCAAGACCGGGGACCAGCGCTGGGAGGTCGATCTGAAGGACAAGTTCGACCTGAGCGCCGAGCTGGACCCGTCTACCTGGGTTGGCGATCTGGCCGCCGTACCTGACACCCGTGAGGTCTCCGGACTTATCTGGACCGGCGCTGCGGGCGGAACGCTTTACCAGTGGTCCATCGACGTCGGCGAGGGCCGGATCCTCTGGACTACTCCAGTCCCCGGCACACCGCGCCCCCGACTCGGCTCGTCGTCCTGCGACGCTCAGCTGGCCGCTACGCATGCTTCTCTCGTGCTGATCACCTGCCGGAACGCTACGGATCCGGGGCAGCCACAGACGTACGACGTCTCCGCACTGAGCCCCGCCGACGGGACGCCGCAGTGGCATCACTTGTTGGAGGTGCCGCCGAAGCTGCAGCAACCGGAGTACCCACGGGACGGGTTCGCACTTCTGCCGGACGGGCGAGTGGTCACCCTGATGCCGCAACGCAACGGCAGCTGCTCCCCCGTCCTGATCGGCACCACCGGCGTCCAGCCCCGCCCCATCCTCGCCGGCCCGACCGCAACCTCAGTAGCCCAGTCCGAAGAAGTGACCTGCAACAGACCCGCGGCCACAGTCGCCAGCGCCCGCCCCGTCTTCTCCGACGGCACCCGCCTCTTCGCCCTGAGCTGACCTCCCGGGAATTACGTTGCCGGAGGCAGCGTTGACATCTACCGTGATGCGCATGTTCCGCGTGGTTTTCGAGTTCGACCTGTCAGGCAAAAGCTTGACGGGCGCTCCCACGTGGGCGTCAGCAGATTCAGCAACCTTCACCGGCGCGCGAATCCGACCCTCCTCCTGCTGAGCAGGACCCGCGGAGGAGGGTGGTCGCTCACCGGCCCCCTCCGTGCGGGTGACAGCCGCGGAGGGCTGCCCGGAGGGTCCTGGCTCACACGAATCTTCTGACATCCAAAGGAATTCTCATGGCCAAGAGCCAATTCGTGCGGACCAAGCCGCACCTCAATATCGGCACGATGGGTCACGTCGACCACGGCAAGACGACCCTGACCGCCGCCATCACCAAGGTGCTCGCCGAGCGCGACCCGAGTGTGAACCGCTTCGTCGCGTTCGACGGGATCGACCGGGCGCCCGAGGAGGTCCAGCGCGGGATCACCATCAACATCTCGCACGTCGAGTACGAGACGGCGAACCGCCACTACGCGCACGTCGACATGCCCGGGCACGCCGACTACGTGAAGAACATGATCACCGGCGCCGCGCAGGTGGACGCCGCGATCCTGGTCGTCTCCGCACAGGACGGCGCCATGCCGCAAACGCGTGAGCACGTGTTGCTCGCGCAGCGGGTGGGCGTGCCGTACCTGGTGGTCGCGCTGAACAAGGCGGACGCTGTCGAGGACCCCGAGCTGCTCGACCTGGTCGAGCTGGAGGTCCGCGAACTCCTGTCGGAGTACGGGTTCCCGGGTGACGACGTACCGGTGGTGCGCGTCTCCGGCCTGAAGGCGCTCGAGGGTGACCCGCAATGGACCGGCGCGATCGGCGAACTGCTGGACGCCGTCGACTCCTACGTACCGGTGCCGGACCGTGAGCTCGGCGAGCCGTTCCTGATGCCGATCGAGAACGTGCTCACCATCAGCGGCCGCGGCACAGTGGTCACCGGTGCGGTCGAGCGTGGTTCGCTGAAGCTCGGCGACACGGTCGAGGTGGTCGGGCTCGGTCCGACGGTCACCAGTACGGCGATCGGTATGGAGACGTTCGGCAAGTCGCTGGAGTCCGCGGACGCGGGCGACAACGCGGCGGTGCTGCTGCGTGGCGTGAAGCGTGACGAGGTTCGTCGCGGCCAGGTGGTGGCGTTGCCGGGCAGTGTGCGGCCGCACCGGAAGTTCCGGGCGAACCTGCACGCGCTGTCCACGGCCGAAGGTGGTCGGCACACCCCCTTCGCCGCGGACTACCGCCCGCAGTTCTACTTCCGTACGACGGATGTCTCCGGCGGCATCGACCTGGGTGAGATCACCCTGGTCATGCCGGGCGACACCATCGAGCTCGGCGTAGAACTCGAGAAGCCCGTAGCCATGAACGTCGGCCTCGGCTTCGCCGTCCGCGAAGGCGGCCACACAGTCGCCGCCGGCACAGTCACCGAACTACTCGACTGACCCAACGGCCCTCAACCTCAACCGGTTGGGGGCCGTTGTCGTTTCCGGTGACGCAACCCGGCAGCAGTCAACCGAAGGACAAGCTCGCGGCTCGAGACCGGTACGGCGCCGGCTTTGACCAGGTCGTCGTACTTGTCGCTGGGGACGTCGTAGTGGTCTCGGTCGAAGCCTCGGGACGGGATGCCGGCGGACTTGGCGAAGGCGTGGAGTTCGTCGTACGACTCGTCGCTGACCAGGTGGGACCAGACTCTGTCCCAGGCCGGCCAGGCCGGTGGGTCGATGAGGATCATTCGCGCGCGTCCTGGGCGTCGAGCAGGTTGCGCCACGATCGGACGAAGCGCGAGTTCACGTAGGCCTTCGTCCACGAGCCGTCCTGGCGGACCGACGAGCCGACATGGAAACGCCGTACGCCGCTTTGGTACAGCCACGGCACATGCTCCGGCTGCAGACCACCGCCCGCCATCATCACGCTCGCGACCGCCGGGTCCTCCTTCGCCAGCTTGCAGAGGTCGTCCAGCCCGTGCCCGACCCCGAGCGACGACCCCGCTGTCAGTACGCAGTCCAGCCCGGGCAACGACCGCAGCGCCCGCCAGGCCGACGCCTGCTCCAGTACGGCGTCAACCGCGCGGTGAAACGTCCACGGCGTACCGGCGAACGTGCTGACCAGCGCACCGACCGACTCGACGTCCACCGAGTTGTCCGGCGTCAGGAACCCCAGCACGAACCCGTCCGCGCCGGCCGAGAGGTACGACTGTGCCATCGCGGTCAGCCGGTTCTGCTCGGCGCCGTTGATCGTGAAGGAGTCGGTCAGCCGCAGCATCACCCGCAGCGGCAGGTCGGTCGACCGCCGGATCGCACTGACCGTCGACACCGACGGCGACAACCCGTCCGCCTCCATCGACGCACACAGCTCCAGCCGGTCCGCCCCACCCTCCTGCGCCGCCTCCGCATCCGCCGGGTGCAGGGCAATGACCTCCAGCAACGTCCCCATGGGCGCAATCATCCCGCATGGGCCGTCCAACGACAGGAGGTAGTGGCCCGACGGCCCCCGGGTCCCGCCTGCCACTCCACCCAGGCTGCCTCCAGACGGCACCACCTCCTGTCGTTAGGGCCGGAGAAATAGGTGTTGCACTCCTCTGGCGTCTTCTGTATCGTTTTTCTAGAACGATTTAGAAGAACGATACAGAAAGGTGTGCAGAGATGGCCGGTGTCACGCTCAAGACCGTCGCCAAGGCTGTTGGGGTGTCCGCGTCGACCGTCTCCAACGCCTACAACAAGCCGGATCAGCTGTCCGCGAGTCTGCGGGAGCGGATCCTGGCCACGGCGCAGGAGCTCGGGTACGCCGGACCGGACGCATCAGCTCGCGCGCTCCGGAGCGGGAAGGCCGGAGCGGTCGGCGTACTGTTCACCGACCAACTGGCCTATGCCTTCTCGGACCCGTACGCGGTCGGCTTCCTGGCCGGCCTGGCCGAGGTCGCGGAGGAGTTCAGCACCAGCCTGATGCTGATGCCGATCAGCTCGACCGACATCGTCGGCGGCAGCAACGCGGTGCAGCACGCCGCGATCGACGCGGCCGCGATCTTCTGTGTGGAGAGCGGCCACCCGGCCCTCGACATCCTGTCCACCCGTGGCATCCCGACCGTGTCCACCGCCTTCGGTGAACACCCGGACCTGTCCTGGGTGGCCATCGACGAGGTCGACGCGGCCCGGAAGCTGGGCGAGCACCTGGCCCGGCTCGGTCACCGCGACGTCGTCGTACTGGTGGACGACAAGGCCGAAACCGTCGGGGAGACCGCGGTGGAGCTCGGCTTCGAGGACATCGTCTGTGCCGACTGCGATCTGCGGATCCAAGGTCTGCAGAAGGGGATGCCGGACGCCCGGCTGCGGCTGGTCTCCGGTGGGCACAACGCCTTCGCCTCCGGGCTGAAAGGAGCCGAGTACGTCCTCGACTCGCAGGATCGGCCGACGGCGATCGTCGGGCTGAGCGATGTGCAGGCGCTCGGTGCGATGGAGGCGATGAAGGTCCGTGGGCTGACCGCGGGCCGGGATCTCACCGTCGCCGGCTTCGACGACATTCCAGCCGCCGAACCCGCAGGGTTGACCACGGTCCGGCAGCCGATCAAGGACAAGGGGCGTGCGGTCGGCCGGATGCTCCTCGACCCGGCCAGCACCGAACGGCAGATCCTGATGCCGACCCAGCTCGTCGTCCGCGCCAGTAGCGGGCCCGCGCCGAAACGCTGACAACCACACACAACACCCAGGACCCACTCGGGTTCCCGGGGTGATTCCGCACGACTTCCGACGGCCGCCCGGTTCGTCGGCCGACCCAACACGCTCTCAGAAGGGAGCAGCATCATGACGTACTTCATCGCCGGCAACACCGCAGTCGAGAACGCGCGCAACCTTGCGCAGTCGGCGCTCCCGACCGCTCCCCAGCAGCCGTACGACGAGCCGGCCCCGCGTCGCACTCGTACGGTCCGGACCCGGCTCAGCGCCGTACTCCGCACCGCCGCCGAACGCGAACTCCGCCTGGCCAACCGAATCGACCCCACCCCCACCTGCTAATAACCCACCCCAAAACCCCACCCTGACTTTCCAGGCGTGGGGTTTTGTCGGTCCCGTCTGGCACACCCCCATCCCTCCACGCAGGGCGTGTGGATTTGTCGGTCCCGTCTGGCACACCCCCCATCCCTCCACGCAGGGCGTGTGGATTTGTCGGTGTCGTCTGGCAGGCTGATTTGCGATGAACGAGCCTGGGGTTTTGTTGACTGCGCGGGCCATGGTCTTGCATGACCTGGCTGCGCGGGGATTTGACGACGCCGTGATGGTGTCGTTGCTCGAGGACGCGGTGGCCGGCCGGCAGTGGTGGCTCGACCAGTGGCCGGACGGCGCCGAACACATCGCCGGACTGGTTGCGCAGGACGTGCAGGACCGCCTCGTCGACTCCGGCATCCGCTGGCCGCGCTGCACCGCCTGCGACGACCTGCACGACCACGAGCTCCGGATCGAGCCCGAGCTCGGCCCCGACCCGCACTGGGTCTGCGAACGCGCCGGCATCACCGTCTCACCCCTGGGGCACCTCACCTAGACCTCCGGGAGATACCTGATTGATCTACATGTAGGCAGCCTACTATTGTCTGTCTACATGAAGGCTCTCTACGCCCTGAGAGTGGTCGCCGGCCTGCACGCCGTCGCGATCTGCCTGCAGCCGATCCTCGCGGGCATCTACCTCAACGGCACCAGCCCGGCTATGCGCGTCCACGAGCCGCTCGGCCTCGGGCTCACCTTCTTCGGCCTGTTCCAGTTGGTCGTAGCAACGATCTGGTGGCGCTCCGGCGGCCGCCTCCTCGCCCCCGCGGTGGCACTGCTCATCACCGTCGGCGAGGTACTCCAGGTCTCGATGGGCTACAGCCGCCAGCTCGCCATCCACATCCCGCTCGGCATCGCCCTGGTCGCGACCTCGATCGCCCTCGCCTGCTGGGCCAGCCGCCAACGACCAGCAACCCGGCCCAAGAACCGACGCAAAGAACCGGCGGTGACGGCATGACCAGCACGATCGAGCCAACCGAACCGACCGAGAAGACCCAGAAGAAGGTACGGCGACCGCGCGCGAGCCTGTGGGCTCTCCGGACCATCCTCCTGCCGCACGCCGCATTGATCGTGGCGCAGCCGATCCTGGCCGGCTACTTCCTGTCCGGCAACGTCGACGCGATGGGCATCCACGGCCCGGTCGGCTCGAGTGTCGAACTCGTCGCGATGATCCAGCTCGTCATCGCGGCGATCTACTGGCTGGGCGGCGGTGGCCGGGTCTGGCCGACCGTCGTCACCGCGGGACTCGTGGTCGCCGAGGTCGCCCAGCTCATCTTCGGTTACCAGCAGAACTTCGCCGTCCACGTTCCACTCGGGACCGCGATCGTGATCACCGTCGTCTGGATGACCGTCTGGTCGTTCCGCCCCACCGCACGCCTGAGCCGCCGGGAGGCGAAGCGATGAACATGTCCCGCCGCGGATTCCTCGCCGTTGCCGGAGGCACCGGTGCGGCCGTGACCCTGACCAGCTGCGGCAGCGAGGCCAAACCCGCGCAAGCCGGTGAACTCCTGCGCAGCAAGGCCCCACTCCCCGAGCCGTTCAAGGTGCCACTCCCGATCCCACCGGTGAAGAAGCCGGTCCGCACCGACGCCACGACCGACTACTACCGCGTCGTACAGCGCAAGGCGATGGTAGAGATCCTCCCCGGCCTCAAGACCGAGGTGATGGGGTACGACGGCCTCCTGCCCGGACCCACCTTCGACGTACGGAGTGGGCGGGCCACTGTGGTCGAGCAGGTCACCGAACTTGACGCACCGACCGTCGTGCACCTGCATGGCGGTCACACACCCGCACCGAGCGACGGCTGGCCGCTGGACCTGCTCATGCCGACCGGTCACCAGCATGAGGGCCACCAGATGATGTCCGGCGGCGATATGAAGACGGGCAGTCGCACGTACACGTACCCGAACACCCAGCGCGCCGGCATGCTCTGGTACCACGACCACACGATGGACTACACCGCTCCACAGGTCTATCGCGGACTGTTCGGCGTACACATCATCCGTGACGACGAAGAGGACCGATTGCCCTTACCCAAAGGAGATCGGGAGCTCCCGCTGGTGATCGCGGACCGTGCGTTCGACACGAACGGCGCCTTCCTCTACCCGCTGGACTCCGACGGGATGGGGGTCGAGCAGAAGTACATGGAAGGCGTCATCGGCGACGTCACCCTGGTGAACGGCGCACCCTGGCCCGTACACGAGGTGGACGCGGTCCGGTATCGACTGCGGATCCTCAACGCGAGCAACGCCCGCCGTTACGAACTCGCCTTCGACAAAGGTCCGGCGACGTTCGTCCAGATCGGCAGCGACGGCGGCCTGCTGGATGCGCCGATCGAGCACAAGACCCTGGTGATCGCCCCGGCCGAACGCTTCGACGTGGTCGTGGACTTCTCCCAGTACCAGCCGGGTGACGAGGTCACGCTGGTCAACAAACTCGACAACAACGCCAACGTCCTGCGCTTCAAGGTCGCCCGCAAAGCCAATGACGACAGCAGTATCCCGGCCAAACTCTCGTCGTACGCCGTCCTTCCCAAGCCGAGCGGGGTAGTCCGGCGCGAGTGGAGGTTCCGGCGGGGTACGGCGAACGGGCACCAGGGGTGGACGATCAACGGCAGAGGATTCGACCCGAAGGTGATGCAGGCACAGGTGAAACTCGATCAGTACGAGATCTGGTCGTTCATCACCGACGTCCACCACCCGGTACACGTCCACCTGTCACCGTTCCAGGTCCTCAGCCGCGGCGGCAAGAAGCCCGGAGCGTACGACCACGGCTGGAAGGACACCGTCGACATCCGCCCGGCCGAGGTGGTCGAGGTGCTGATCAAGTTCACCGCCCACAAGGGCAAATACCTGATCCACTGCCACAACCTCGAACACGAAGACATGGCCATGATGGCCGCCTTCGAAACGATCTAGTGTCCGACTCAGGACACTAGGTACGCCGGAGCACGCGGAGCGCGAGTACGACGGTCCAGGCCCAGCCGATCGTCACGGTCAACCGCTGGAACAACCCGGCGACGTCCACCAAGGACGCCGTCTGGTTGAAGCCGGAACTCGCCAGCACGAAGCACACCAGATAGGCGGTTGCACTCAGCAACGAATACAGCAACCACTTGAGCCCGTGACCGCGGGACAACACGATCATCGCCGCAGCCAGGGCCACGAAGGCCGGCAGCGAGAAGCCGTCGTGTAGTGCGCCGGAGGTCGTGTAGTCGGAGATTGGCGGCGTACCGACCGGGAAGCCGCTGACCGGATCGGTCACGAACACTCCGGCGCCCAGCAAGCCCACTCCCCAGACGCCGATCAACACCGCTCCGGCACGGAGGCGGGAACGCCACAGGCCGACCGCGAAGGCGATCGTCAACAATCCGACGACCAGGAAGTTCGCCACCTGGATCCAGCCGTTGGCGCCGAGTTCGAGGGAGCTCACCGGGTGGCGGAGGGCGTCGTACCCGGAACCCTTGAAGGCGCCCTCGAGCAGGAACACCAGGATGAAGAGAGGACCGGCGACCAGCCCGCAGGAGACGAGTCGCCGGTCGAACCGGCTCATTAGCGAGTGCCCTGAGACAGCGCTTCCGCGGCCTTGGCCCGGAGGGCGGCCCGGTCGACCCCGGCGACCTCGAGGGCGCGGGCGACCCGGCCGCGATCGGTGTCGAGGATGCCGACCAGGATGCGGATCGGCCCGATCCGGCCGCCGAGCTTCGGCGGTGCTTCCATCGCACGCTTGAGAAGCAGCCGGGTCGACTCACCCATCTGCGGATCGCGGCCGGAATTCGGCGTTGCCGATGGCAACAAACCGACCCGGACCGCGATGCCCGCCACAGCCAGACTCTGTTCCCACTCGCGATCCAGGGCGGCCCGGATCGCATCCTCGGTCAGGCCCACCTCGGCCAGCATCTGCGCGGCTGACGTGGTCTCGGTCGCGGCCAGCGCGATCAGTACGTGCTCGGCCTCGATCGTCCGGGATCCGTCCCGGCGAGCCTCCTCGCGCGCGCCGCGAACCAGCAGCGCGCGAATGTCCTTCGCATCCGACGGCATCAACGCCTCCTCAGGGCGACACCCGCAGCGAGCAGCCGTCGGGCGTGTTTCTTGTGCACGGCCTGCCGGGTGACCCCCAGCACCTCGGCCACCTCGGACCAGCTCCAGCCGGCCCGCATCGCTTGCTCCACCTGGCTGTCCTCCAGCCGGTCGGCCAGCCGGCGCAACGCGACCACCGCGGCCAAACCGGCCGCGGGGTCCTCGGGATCCACCAACTCGGTCATGCAAGCAACTTAGGTTGACAAAGCCAGACTGTCAACCAGAGTTGCTAAAACTCCGGTCTTGACTCCATAGGCCGAGCATCCCTATATTCAACACATCAGTTGATCAAGGGAATGGTTGATAAACATGCCGGTTGACGATGACCAGCTCGATCGGGCCTTCACCGCACTCGGTGACCCGGTCCGGCGGGCGATGATCGCGCAACTGTCCCGCGGCCCGGCCACCGTCAACGAACTGGCCGAGCCGTTCCCGATCACCAAGCAGGCGGTGTCGCGGCACATCCAGGTGCTCGAGGCCGCCGGGCTGATCACCCGGACCCGGGACGGCCAGCGCCGCCCGTGCCACCTGGTGCCGGCCGCCCTCGAAGCCTTGACGAGCTGGATCGACGAGTACCGGCTCGAAACCGAACGTCGCTTCCGCCGTATGGAGGAAGTCCTCAGAACTGTGAAGGAGTAAGAAGATGAGCACCACGATCAACACCCCCGCAGGCACCCCGTTCGTCGAGGTGACCCGCGAGTTCGACGCCACCCCGGCTCAGCTGTTCCGGGTGATGACCGACCCCGACCTGGTCGGGCAGTGGCTCGGCCCGCGCGAGCTGGAAGCGACGATCGAGAAGTACGACGTACGCCCCGGCGGGACCTACCGCTACATCCACCGCGACGACTCCGGTGAGTACGCGTTCCGTGGCGTCTTCCACACCGTCGAGCCGGACAAGCAGATCATCCAGACCTTCGAGTGGGAAGGCGCACCGGGCGAGGTCTGCCTGGAGCGGATGACCTTCGAGCCGACCGAGAAGGGCGTCCGGCTGAACCAGCACTCGGTCTTCCCGACCGTCGAGGCCCGCGACGCCACGATCGAGCACGGCATGGCCTACGGCATCAACGACTCGATGGACCGCCTCGCCGAGCTCCTCGCGAAGGAGAGCTGAACCATGAGCCAGGTAGTCGTGGACATCTCGGTATCACTGGACGGATACATCACCGGTCCCAACGCCGGTGTCGACAACGGACTCGGGGACGGCGGGATGGCCCTGCACGACTGGGTCTTCCACGGCAACGATGCTGACAAGGCCGTTCTGGACAACTCTTTCGAGGCCACCGGCGCGGTCATCCAGGGCCGGAAGCTGTTCGACGTCATCGACGCGCCCGGCGGCTGGAGCGACGAGATGGGGTACGGCGCCAAGCCGACCGGCGAGGTGAATCCGCCGATCTTCGTCCTCACCCACTCCGCACCGGAGAAGACCCGGCTGGGCGACCGGTTCCACTTCGTCAGCTCCGTCGAGGACGCCGTCGAGCAGGCTCGCGCGGTTGCCGGGAGCAAGGACGTGGTCGTGATGGGCGGTGGGCAGGTCTGTCACCAGGTCCTAGCCGCCGGCCTGGCCGACGTACTGCGGTTGCACATGGCAACCGTCGTACTGGGCGACGGGGACCGGCTGTTCCCGGCCGTCGCCGCGCCCGCGGTCGGACTCGAGTTGGTCGAGTCCGTATCGACGCCGACCGCACAGCACCTGACCTATCGGGTCGTGAAGGAGAAGTAGCTATGGGCAACGTTATCGCGAGTGCGGTGGTGTCCCTGGACGGATTCGTCGCGGACACCGAGGACGGGGTCGGGCCGCTGTTCGACTGGTACGGAAACGGGCCGGTCGAGATCTACGGCACCGATATGGGCCGGCCGTTCCACGTCAGCGAGGCGAGTGCGGAGTACATGAACTCGACCTGGCCGAAGGTGAGGTCATGTGTGATCGGGCGCCGCCTGTTCGACATCACCAACGGGTGGAACGGCATACCGGCGGTCGGCGACCACGTCTTCGTCGTCACTCATGAGCCCCCGGCGGACTGGCCGTTCCCGGATGCGCCGTTCACGTTCGTCAATGGGATCGAGAACGCGATCGCACAGGCCAAGGAGCACGCCGGGGACCACGACACCACGGTGACCGGCGGCAACCTCACCGGGCAGGCGATCGAGGCCGGACTGGTCGACGAGATCGCGTACAGCCTGGTCCCGGTGCTGTTCGGTACCGGCCGGAAGTTCTTCGGGGACTACGTCGGTCCGCAGGTCATGCTCGACGACCCGCGCGTGGTCCAGGGTGACCGCGTCACCCACCTGCACTACCGCGTGAGCAAGGGATGATCCGCGATCACGGTCCGGGACCCGGGTTCCACCTCGGTGAAGCCCGCGTCCTGGACCACGGGTAGGCCGCTGGTCAGCAGAGCCGACCATTGCGCGGGGCTCGCCGTACGGACCGCCAACGCGAAGTCCGTCGCCTCCCACTCCTTGCGGGCCTCGGCGGACAGTTCCCACCAGGCGAGCTGCGCGGCATGACCACACTGCGCCATCGCCTTGCCACTGGACATCTCCAGCTTCGGATTCACCCACAGCACAGGTACGCCGGGCACCAGCGCCGGAAGCTCCTCGGGATCCTCGAAGTCGGTCCCACTCACCTGCAGATTGGCAAGCTCCGCTGGTACGGCGTCCACCGGGGTCGGCGGGAAGACACGAACCTCCGCAGTCACTCCGGTCATGGTGATCCCCGGAAGCGCCGAAGCCCGGCGCCACTCGATCCCCCGACAGCGCTTCACGATCTTCCGGATCCGATCGTCCTGCCAGGCCGTCATCGCCCCGGCCCACTCCCCCGCGCCCGCCGACTCCTCGCCGGTCGACCCGTCGCCGGTCGACCGCTCGTCGGCCAGGATCGCCAGCACCGCCCGCGCCGCCGTCTCCAACGCATCCGTCTGCCCCGGCCGCGCATTCTTTTCGACTCGCACCACGAGAGTGAGCACCTGTTCCACGCCGCGAGTCTGCCAGGGCTGTAAGTTGGCGGCATGCAGCAGTACCTGGATCTTCTACGGCACGTGCTGGACAACGGGATCGAGAAGGGTGACCGGACCGGGACAGGCACGCTGAGCGTGTTCGGGTACCAGTCGCGGTACGACCTGCGCGACGGCTTCCCGGCGGTGACGACAAAGAAGCTGCACCTGCGCTCGGTGATCGGCGAGCTGATCTGGTTCCTCAGCGGCTCGACGAACATCAAGTGGCTGCACGAGAACAACATCTCGATCTGGGACGAGTGGGCCGACGCGGACGGCGAACTCGGCCCGGTGTACGGCTACCAGTGGCGGTCCTGGCCGACACCGGACGGCCGGCACGTGGACCAGATCGCCGGCGTGATCGAGTCGATCAAGAACAACCCGGACTCCCGCCGGCACATCGTGAACGCCTGGAACGTGGCCGACGTGGACGGCATGGCGTTGCCGCCCTGTCACACGATGTTCCAGTTCTACGTCGCCGACGGCCGGCTGTCCTGCCAGCTGTACCAGCGGTCGGCCGACATCTTCCTCGGGGTCCCGTTCAACATCGCGTCGTACGCGCTGCTCACCGCGGACCGCCCGCAGGTCGTCCAGGCTGCCGTTGAAGCGGCGCTTCTCGGTCAGGACCGAAATC